>CAZXIR010000382.1:0-1547 GCA_964640845.1 uncultured Syntrophomonas sp. | reverse complement strand
CATCGTTGAAGTTGTAGGTACCGGTTAATGTCTGCCCCAGGCTGTGATTACCGGTAATCATAATCTCAGTGGCGCTGGGGGCGGCATTGGGTACCCCCCAATAAGTAAACTCAAATTCCAATAATATATAGCCGCTGCTTCCATCTTGATTAAAACTCCGGTAACTATAACTATAGCTGCTTAGATCGCTTGAGGGAGCTATTTTGCTGATGATCCCACTGATGGTGGTTGGCGGATTTTCACTCCCGCTGTAGTAGCGCAAGGAGTAAGGGTTATCATGGTTTTGAATACTGGTTTGCAGCATGCTTTCCAGTTCCATGGCATCCAGGGCGGTTTTTTCATCCAACAGGTAATCCAATTCCAACTGCTGCCGTAGTCGCAGATAGATTTCACTCTCATCGTTGTTGGCATCGATCAGGGTGTTCAAGGTATCCAAATACAAGGTGTCAGCCGCCGGCAAGTCGGTGTATTCCGGATCAACCTCATGGTCTACATAAAATTCGGCATCGCTTAAATTATAATAGCTATAATAAATCCGGCCGGGCACGTCGGGAGTCGGATCATCCCAGGTGCAGTCCAGGTTATACCATTGTTCATCCACCCTGACCCGGTTCCAGGCATGGTCGCTGCCGCTGACAATCCGAACCGCAAAACCTTCCTGGGTCAGCATCTTATAGGTCAGTAGTGCATATCCTTGACATACTGCCTGGCCATGGTACAAAGCATTATAGGCTGAATATTTATTATAGTCCGTATCATAAGCTACGTTAGCCACCACGTAATCATGGACGGCTTTTAATCTCTGGTGGGAATTCATGCCGGGATCAATAATAGCGGAGAGGATTGCTGTAACCGCTTGGTCCACATAATTTTCCTGTTCCAGAGTGGTCAGGTAGCTTAGGGTTAATGTAACCTGATAGTCTCCCTCGTACCCCTGACCCTTTAGTGTCCAGCCCGGCATATTAAACTTGAGATAATCGTCATCAGCGTGTATAGAGTCGATAAGTGTCTGCATCTGGTTTAAATCAGCTGAGGGTCCGGTGTAGGTAAACTCTATGCTGCTTTGCCTGGCGTTAAAGGCTGGCAGCAAAAGAGTGCGAAGTTCTGCCAAACTGGAGACACTGGGTGGATCTTCCTCTGACTGGGCCTGTACTGTGCCCTCTGGAACAGAAATGACTATATTATCCTGGGCATAGATGGGATTAAGCCATTCCTGGCTTATATTCACCGGGGCCGGGTCGCTATTATCCGGGGCGGCCATACTGGGGGCACAAAATACAGTCATTATAAGGAAAGTGATGGTAGTAAGAATGATACTTTTTCGGCAGCTCAAAAACAGCTCCTCCTTTTTCTTTTTAGCTGAGAAGTGTTGCATAATTAATTTAATCTCATTATATCCTCCTGTATGTTACGGTTAAATAGCAGAACTTATTTTAGTATTTCTGAATTTTGGAAAATCCTTGGTATTAAAAACTGGGGATATATGATTTACTATATTATATAAGGAAGCTAAAATATATACTTCAAGAATCTTGTCGAATGATTGA
>CAZXIR010000381.1:0-1548 GCA_964640845.1 uncultured Syntrophomonas sp. | reverse complement strand
TCCGGCGCAAATCTGTGTATTAACCTGACCGATCCTCACCGTATTTTCCCGTTTTACAATCCACCGGGAGCGAGGGGAGAGGATACTTTTTTAAGTACCTGTCTAAGCGAACGAAAAGTTTTGCGGTTGCCATGCTACACATTCCACGATGGGTTTTCTACCTATAATCACCTGTTAGAAGGTGTCCTACCCATCCGATTGAAGTTCATCACAGCGGATACCGAACAGATTGTCACTCGCTTTTACAAGGCCTGTATAGGTTGGATTCGTTATAAGCCATTACTGCTCTATATCACCCAGCCTGATCATTATGAGGAAAAGATTCAAGAGATGCGGAAACAACTTACCGTGACTTTGCCTAAAATTTGCGCTTATTTCGGCCAGCCCGATTTCATGAAAGTCTTGGCTGAGTTAGATAAATATAATAAAAATGTCAAAAAGCATTATCATGAATTCCATGAAACACAACGTATTTGGGCAAAAATCATGGAACACTTTGCATAAGATTTATATCGATACACCACTAAAACGAGGTATAAAACAAAACCAGCCATTTGTTTTATACCTCGTTGTATTTTCTGAGGATGAAACAGATTTGCCAAACAAATTCTTTTATTCGAAACAATTCGCTCTCCCGGCTGATAGCTCTCCAATCCTTACAGTAATCCATAAGCCAGCTTTCCAGCTTACTAGCCATTTCATGGGGAGTATCCAGCGGATGTACATTCTGGCCATATTCCCTTTGCTTAATGACTAAGGTCAATTCCTGCATCAGTGCTACCCCCCGAGCAGCAAGATAATACTCCACCATTTGCTGACGATGGTCTGCATTGGAGGTACTATCATTCTGCTTAAGACATTTTATGATTTGTGCACATCTGGCAACTGCTGCCTTAAGCTGATTCTCTGAAACCTGCATCATCTTATTTTTTGCTTTTTCATGCATAAAGCTTCCATCCTGATTATAGGTCTGATTGAACACTTTGTAATCCCTGAAGAATACCACATCGTTAAACGTGATTATATCTTGATGAGACAGTTCCCGCAAAAGCCCCACTAGCGTCTTACTCTGATCACCATATTCTACCAAAGAAATAACCTGGTCTACGTTAGTAAAATCCCTATTATCCTCCACGTTCCAGCCTTGTGCTGCACCGTAAATCATGCCGGGAATATTAAGGGCAGGCATATTGATACTACCGCAATCACCCCAATCCGTATTCAAGAATCCTTGTGCATGATACTTATGGCCTAACTCCGCCATCTCCCTGATATTAGTAAAACTCATGTCATAGGCGTTCACTAGGCGGCTGTAACCAGATACGCTGGGACAGGCATACTGTTTTAAGCTATGGTCTGAGAAAATTTTAAAAATCTCTTCTTTGGCGCCACAATCATAGTACCAGTTGAGGCAGGTAACCTCAGCATTCAATTTACCGATCATCTCGCGATTTTTCTGCAAAACATCTCCCCAAATCATTACCTCTTTCCCTTTACTTTGAAGATATTCTACTAACTTATTGACATAAGAAAGATACAGTTCTCCAT
>CAZXIR010000380.1:0-1582 GCA_964640845.1 uncultured Syntrophomonas sp. | reverse complement strand
ATAACGCGGCCAATCCCTCCCCCCTGGCCCTCAATCACTGCAATTTTCAATGGTTCTTCCTCCTTTTTCAAAACAAATGAAATAATCTGTCTAGTTTCCATTTAAACTAATGTAATATGTGATTACAAAAACTGCAAGGATGCAATAATAAACTTGATATATTGTGGCAATTATAATCTACGGCAGCGTCAACTTTCTGAATCCCCCAAAGTCTTGGGCCATCTGATCATAAACCGACTTACCTAGTAGAAACTTATATATTTCATCTGCCTTTTCCTCCGGATCAACATCTGCAAAGGCTTCGGGACTGAGTATTTTTCCCATATAATAAGTGTCGGCCAATGCAGTCCCCAGATTGGTGGAATAAGCATTAAACGGCAGCTGTGAATAAATTTTACCATTTTTCACGGCATTTAAAATTTTATAAAATTCCGGATTATGTTGATAGTCCTGCTGTACCATGGTATAACCATACAGATCAATAAATATTACTTGTGGGTCCCACTCCACCAATTTCTCTTTTTCAAGCATAATGGTACCAGTTTTGCCGGTCTCATCCACCACATTTCTAGCATTGATGGCGTCCAACAGTGGATATTGACCAAAGGTGCTCTCAATTCCATGAGCCCCCTTATATGCCAATGCCCCTACATATACACTGGGTTTCTGTTCATCTGCAATATCTCTGGTCCGTTCATCCAGATCCCGTTGACAGTTTTCCAGATATTCTACGACATCTTGGGCTCTCTTTTCGGAATTCATAATCTTGCCAATCAGTTTTAACGAATCATAAACATCGGTATCAAATAGACTTTGCTGGCCATAACTTAGCCCCACTACAGGAATTCCGATTTTATCCTGGAGTTTATCCAGGGAGGCCTTATCGGCTAAATTAGCGCAAAAAATAACATCTGGTTTAAGCATTAGTATTTTCTCAGGATCAGGTGCATTATTGGGTCCACCCGGACCAATGATGGGAAGATCAACCAGAGAAGGATTGGCAATGAAATACGGCCGACCACTGCGAGTAGCATTGTCCTTCTCATGCTGCTCCACACCAACCACCTTATCGGTACCATTAATATAGCAGTATAGTCTTAAGGCACCGGGACCAATGGCGACTACCTTCTCTACCGATTGACTGACTGCAACCTCTCGCCCCAGCATATCAATAATATCTATGGTCACCAAATCAGCTTCCGGTTCTGCAGCGGATCTGTAATTACATCCACCTAATAGGGAGATTGCCACCAAAATCAATACAAAATAAACCGTTTTTTTCAACCTAACCCCTCCTGGAATAGTATAATCATTTTTCTCCAGAACATCCGAGCCCACTGAAAAAGTACCTGTTTGTCATCCTGAGGAGCCGAAGGCCACGAAGGAACTCCTCAACAATAGAGTACGGGTTCATACAGATGCTTCGCTTACGCTCAGCATGACACATTTAGGAGACTTTTTCAGTGGTCTCGAACATCCCCTGGTTACTTTTTGCTTATAGCGGAACGACAACCGGTCGGTTTTGGTGTTTTTGTATAGAAACCGGTACTGAATAAACACTTTCTATATTCTCCTCGGTCAT
>CAZXIR010000379.1:0-1583 GCA_964640845.1 uncultured Syntrophomonas sp. | reverse complement strand
CTGCTCCATACTATTTGTAGCCATTTTACACCCCGCATTGCATTCCTTTAAAAGGTTAATGGTATCTTCATTCATAATAATCATCCCTTACAGTTCTTTTCTTTATTAAGTATGAAGGAATACCAATTTTTTTATTCAATAACTAACTAAATTGCCTATCTACTTTTCTTTTCTAATCCAAGTGCCAAAGCACTGGATTCGCTCTTTCCCCCTTCTTTCAAAACCTATGAAGGAGATTAGTATTTATTCTTTTGAAAGCAAGGGGACGGTGTTTACCCAACCATCGGAAGGGCGTTGCTGATCCAAAGTCAATACGCTTGCCGGCACGGTAACCTGCAGGCGGAAATAGAACAACCATTAAAAGCTCCCCTACCGATTCGGGTAATTCCTTGAAGCAGGTTTACCGTGGTCAAACTGCTTCAACCTGAAAACAGCGAATCATTTATCACCGTTATGCCCGCGGGTATGGTAATGCTCCTCAGACTGCGGCATTCTCCAAAGGCATAGTTGCGAACAACACTGATTTTACTGCCTTACCCAACTTTGACATTTCATCCCCCCTCGTATAATAATGTGCTAGTCAATTGCTAATACATTGACTGCTACAAAGAAGTTCTATTTATAATATTCATATGCCCGGGTACAGACGATAACTGCCGCTTCGCGCGTAGCATTGCCTTCCGGGTCAAACATGTTGCCGCCCACTCCGTTTACGATACTTGCCTTGGAACAGTAGTAAACGCCGTCCCGGGCCCATGATTTGATTTTGGCATCATCGGCAAATGGTGCTGCGCCAGCGTTGCTGAAATTAGCAGTCGGGTTGATAACTTTCAATGCCCGCAGCAGGATCGTAGCCATTTGTTCCCGGGTAACCAGATCATTGGGTGCATATTTACTGTTGCCTACACCGGTGACCAGGCCAAGATTGGCGGCTTTTAATATCTCCGGGTTGGTCGTATCGACAAAGCTGGCACTGCCAACCGTACCAGTTTTGCCGGTATATGTTTCATACAGCTTGACAGCTATTTCTGCAAATTCCTCGCGGGTAATTTTTCCAGCCATATTATCTTTGATCCGTTCGGTAATAAAACCGTATCTCTGGGCTTTGTCCAGTTCTGCTACCGCCCATGAACTGGCTCCCTTGTAAAAACTGCCGGACTGGTTGGTAAGATCATTGGACCAGGGGGAATATACATAATCCCATTCACCGGGTCCATCCCCATATGAATACTGATACCAGGCTCTCAATCTAAAACTGTATGCATGGTTATTGATCTGGATCTCTTCGATAGACCCCTCATCCAGAATCTCTATTTCCGAGCTGTAAACATTTGTTTTACCGGACACGCCATTTGTTATATAGGCATCCAAATGTCCGCCGGAATAATCTTCCCATTCCCCATTATCTAATTTCCTTTGGATATCTATACCTACTATATTATCTTCCGGCTTGGTCTGATCCAGATCAATAAGACTCTGGGGGATACTGTACTCAATATAAAAATACGGAGTCCCATCGTCGTTTTGTCTGAGTTCCATTTTTTGATATTGAGGAGCTTCCAGCGTTGCCGGTACTCCGTCAG
>CAZXIR010000378.1:0-1597 GCA_964640845.1 uncultured Syntrophomonas sp. | reverse complement strand
AAAAGGTCATAGAATACACCAGCAGCATGCTGTGCCTGAAAAAGGACTAATCAATCCATCTAATAAACCCCCATGATAAGGGAACACAACCGAGTATGAAGTTTTTGGCTATGCCGGACGGGCGGTCAAAGACCGCCCCTACAGATATATTTGGCGATTAAACATTGGTTAAATCTTGGATCAACCATTGTCGTGTGAATATATTTATAAAACCTGCTTGGCGGCTTAATGATAAAAAATGGGGAAACCAACATAATGTTTCCCCATTTCTAAGATTACGGCCCAGTATGCCCTTCAGTTGTTTCTATATACTTCTTAATAATCCCTTTGGGATAAGGGTCTGTCCCTTGGCCCCTGGGTAGCTGTTTTAAGCTCTTAGAACGGATAACCCAATGTTCAAGAATTGACAGGGATATCCTGGCCTCCTCTTAACGCCTACGAAATAGTTGTCAACAACCCCGTCCCCCTGACATTTGATGTCCTTGAAGTTGATTTATTCATCAAACCAAGGAAGAGCTATTAGTCATACTTTACGTTGATGGATATATAGGCGGAGATTCAAACCACCCTTTTACTTTACCGTACTTGACCAGGTTGCCAAAGTGTTTCAACTCAAAATGCACAAAATCCATAAACATATCTCGTACAGCATCGTTGGTAATACTTCGAACTGCTGCCCTCACATCGTTTTCTATGAAATATTGCATTCCAATATAGGAGTGCCTAAACATAAGCTCATCTGTAAAAATAGTGCTGTCTGAATCGATGTTAACGTTTTTTGGGGCTCTTTTGGGCATGACCATTTTAAACATCGCCATTTTTTCCTCAATACATTTAATCTGTTCATCTAGCATGGTGCTCATTCCTTGTTTAATCAATTGTTTAAAATCAGGATCATGAGCAAAATTATGATAGATTTGCATTAGCTGAACAAGATCGTATCTTAAAGTTAAAGCGTTAAAGAGACTGTAAGCTTCTGAAGAATCTATAACAGCAGCCTCAGCATTAGAAGCCTTTCCAATATGAATATTGCCAAGTTGCACCATATTTTTGCTTTTACTACTGTGTTAGTGGCCTGGAAATGGGGTGATTGGAGAAACTGGGAAAAATATTACTCTACTATTCTCTATTTTATTATTGGTGACCTAACTTATAATTTCCTAGCTTACAATAAACCGCTCTGGGCTTATGAATCTTCTATGTTTAATCATACTCTGATCGATATATTGATTATATTTATTGTTTTTCCCTGCACGGTTTTACTATTTATTCCTTACATGCCGAAAGGAATAGTAAAACAGGTGGGGTACATCTTAGGCTGGACTGCAATTGCCCTTATAATAGAGTGGTTCCTTCATGCCGGAGGCTGGTTTTCTTATCATAATGGTTGGAATATATGGTGGAGTGTTCTGCATGATGTGCTTATGTTTATGCTCTTATGGCTGCATTACAAGAGACCATTATGGGTATGGCCTATATCTATAATAGTTGCTTTTGCGGTGCTGGCTATGTTTGATATACCTTTTAGCAGTATGAAATAGCACGGGACGCGGGAACCGTCCGAGACCACTGAAAAAGTACCTGTTTTGTCATCCTG
>CAZXIR010000377.1:0-1597 GCA_964640845.1 uncultured Syntrophomonas sp. | reverse complement strand
CCTACCACCAAGCCCCCCAAGGGTAGGTGTGTCCCTGTTCCTTAGCCCGAGAATCTCTCCTTACAGCCCACCACCCATCGAAGGCAGGTGTGTTCTCCCCCTCCCAAGTCGAATAATGAATGAAATTAACCCCCATGGGTGACAAAGAGCGTCAAATTTCCCGAAGGTTATCGGGGCAGTGTTGTCAAAAGTATACAAGGTTAGACTTAGTGTGATTTTGTTCACAAGCATGACCAATAAAGAAACAACTTGATGTACAAAACGAGTCTTAGTTTGGAGAAAAATGGTATGTTAGCAAAAAAAAGTATTAATAAGGAATTTGACCAAGAAAATAAGCAGTTCCGTGAGCAGGGACTAATTCCAGAACGGATAAACGCAATAACAGAAGAACCAGGAAAAAGATATGCATACGAGCTTTATGACAATATAGTGCAATTGCAACAGCAACTTCATTTGAGTCAGGAGCGTTACCAAAACATAGTAAACAGCAGGAGTGAACTGGTGATATGCTTGACTCCCAACGCAGTATTCACTTTTGCTAACCAGGCCTTCTGCCTGTTCTTTCTAAAGAGCCAGGAAGAAATCAAGGGAACCAGTTTCCTGGATCTCATTTATGAGTCTGATAGGGAAGCTATTAAGAATTTGCTTATGGGCATAAAAAAGGAAGAACCAGAAATCTTATTTCCCTGGAGAATTATTAAACCGGATGGTAGCATTGGCTGGCAGGAATGGAATATCCGTGCTATTTTTGATGGAAGTGGTACCATCATTGAAATTCAAGCTGTGGGACGGGACATATCTGAACGATTAGAAATGGAGAAGGCCTTAAAAGAATCAGAAGCAAATTACCGGGTTACCTTTGAAAGCACCGGAACCGCTATGATGATATACAAGTACGATATGACCATTATACTGGTAAACACTGAATTTGAGAAACTATCGGGTTATAAACGAGAAGAGATAGAACATAAAATGAAGTGGACTCATTTTATAGATAAAAGTGACTTGGATAGAATGATCAGCTATCATTTTCGGCGTCAGGCAGACACTCAAAAGGTGCCCAAGAATTATGAATTTCATTTCCGGGATCGCTGGGGTAATATAAAGAATATCTTTCTGACAGTGGCCATAATTCCTGAAAATCAGACGGTGGTAGTTTCTTTTATGGACATTACCGAACGAAAAAAAATGGAACAGGATCTACTTCAGTCAGAAAAAAGATATCTATCTATTTTAAATGCTTGTCCCAATGAACTTGCCATTTCTACCATAGATGAGGGCCGATTCATCGATGTAAACCATCAGATGTGTAAAACCATGGGCATACCATATAATGAAATAATTGGACATACATCTTTAGAATTAGGAATTTGGGTTAATCCAGAAGATCGGGCTGAATTGGTAAAAATGCTGAAAAAAAACGGTTCGGTTCGGAACCGGGAATATGCTCTACGCTCCCATGCGGGCCGAGAAATTGTAGCCTTAATATCGGCTGAGATTCATGAGTTTGAGAGCAAGCAGTGTATGATACTTATTGCCAACGATATTAGTGAAAAAAAGCAGATGGAAAAGGAACTGGCCAGATTAGATCAGCTTG
>CAZXIR010000376.1:0-1611 GCA_964640845.1 uncultured Syntrophomonas sp. | reverse complement strand
GGTGCCAGGAACCTAAGAAACTAAGTTACTTGAGAAGATTGTCAATAAATGTAGGATTAGGCTGGGTGGAGTTTATGGCGCCTCAGGTAATAATAGTTAGTGGATGTAACATAGGAAGCGAGGGAATCTCGGCGCCTGACATCAACGGATTTGATTGGGATGTTGATATAAAAAGAAAACAATAAAAATTTTTAATAGTATAGCCGTTTTATTTAGGCAAATTAAGTTTATAGGCAACAGGATATTGAGAGATGGATGAGCTTGGTATATCCTATCGGGCAGTCTTTGATTATGCTATTAAACAGTCTTATATAACCGGTACCATTTCAAATATGAATATGAGCTGGTTTTTACCGATTATGGTATAATCACCGGGAAAGTATATTACTACCCAAGGAGGGGGAAATCGCGTTGGAAAGTATAGCCTTAGCAATTGTTCTGGTATTGCTGCTATATACTATTGTAGTAAGGCCCTGGATCTTACGAATGGGTGTAAGCCAACAGGAAGCAGCGGCTAAGATGCCAGGTGACGGAAGGGTAGCCGATCCTAACCTGAAATACACTCAGGGCGTTACCATTAATGCACCCAAGGAAATAGTATGGCAGTATTTGGCGCAGGTTGGGAATAAAAAAGCCGGTTGGTATAACTGGGACTTTATCAATCGTTTGTCTGATAAAAATTATTTTTATGAAGGCAACAAATCAGCCGACCGGGTTATACCTGAACTGCAACAATTGCAGGCAGGTGATATAGTGTATTTGACACCCCAATTGGGTATGGAAGCAGAAATTGTGCAGCCGGCACAGACCCTTGTCCTAAGCGGCAAAGAAAAAGGAAGATATCTAGTGGTATGGTCTTATTCGCTCCAGGAACTAGGCAGTGATAGTACCCGTCTCTTAGTGCGCTGGGCATCAAACCTCAATGACGGATGGGGTGTTAAATTACTTAACTTTCTGCTTATAGAACCTGGTGGCGCTGGGATACAGCAATCTAAGATGCTCAAGGGTATAAAGGTTAGGGCAGAACGGGACTATCAACACCGGAGCGAATAGACTAAATTAATAATTTTGTTAACTGAAAAATTATCGAGTGTAATATGGGGGTAAAAAGCCTCGAATATTGCGAGTAGGATTTATAGAAGGAGGGTATTCTATGATTAATAAAATAATGGTAGCCTATGATGGTAGCTATGAAGCCAATAAAGCTATGGATATTGCTGTGAATATAGCCAAAGGCCTCTCTGCTGAAATTTATCTGGTAACAATATTTAATCCATTTAGTATTTTTGAGAGTTTTGAAACCCCGGACGTGAACGCTGTAAATACTCTCATGGAGAAGGATCGTAAGAAGCTGAATGACATTATTACCCTAGCGGTAGAAAAAGCTGAAGACCAAGGTATAAAGGTTCAAAGCAAAGTAATAGAAGATAAACCCGGTCTAGCCAAGATTGGTCCAAATTTGGTTAATTTCGCTGAGTTATTGGATATTGATTTAATCATAATGGGAAGACGTAGTAAAAGCGCTATAAACCGCTTAGTTCTTGGTAGTGTTTCCAATTATGTAATACAAGCTGCCAAGTGTGCAGTTATGTTTGTAAAAGAATAATTATT
>CAZXIR010000375.1:0-1630 GCA_964640845.1 uncultured Syntrophomonas sp. | reverse complement strand
CATCAGTTCTGTAACTATATTTTCTATTACCAGGGAATGCAGGCCGGTATTTCCCACACTACCAATTTCTTCTTTATCGGCAAAAAGACAGAGGGCTGTTTTAGTTGGATCCTGCACTTCCATAATCCCTCGCAGGGATGCATATGCACTAACCCGGTCGTCCTGTCCATAGCCGCCAATCATACTCCGGTCCAAACCTACCTCTCGGGCGGGGAAAGCCGGAACCAGTTCCAACTCGGCACTGGTAAAGTCCTCTTCTTCAATATCGTACTGCTCTTTTAACAACTGCAGAATATGAGTTTTGACCGGGTTTTTATCCTGATTATTTAAAGGGATACTTCCTACCAAGGCATTTAACCCTTCTCCACTAACTGCTTCAGACATCTTTTTCTCCATTTGTTCCTTGGCTAGATGGGGAAGCAAATCAGATATGGTCAGTACCGGGTCCTCTGCCTTTTCTCCCACCACAATATTTACTGTCTGCCCGTTTTTCTTAACCACTACCCCATGTATGGCCAGGGGAATGGCTAGCCATTGATATTTTTTTATACCTCCATAATAATGAGTTTTAAGCAGTGCCAAACCATCTTCTTCAAAAAGGGGTCTAACTTTCAGATCTAGTCGAGGAGAGTCAATATGGGAGGCTACGATATTAATCCCATTCTCCAGAAGATCCTGCCCAATAACTATCAGGGCGCATACTTTTCCTTTTTGCTTGATAACTATTTTTTGACCCGGTTTGAGTTCCTGAGCATTCTCTATAGGTATAAACCCGTGATTTTTAGCTGTTTCATAAATATACTCTATCGCTTCCCTTTCGGTCTTGCTTTGGTTTAAAAAACCCAAGTACGGTTGATTAAATTGGTGTACTGCTTCTGCTTCTTCCGGGAGCAATTCGGTCCAAGAGTTTTTTTCCAGTGAGTCGGTGATCTCTCTCAATGCTTCTTCCTCCTTATTTTCCTCATTATTTATTATCCGCCTGCTGTTTTTCGATAGTCAATAATATCTTACCCGCTCCGGTAACATTTTAAATAATCATCTTCGTCCCAGGTGCTTTTAGACCTTATTTCTACATATATATAGAAATATCTCAAGTCTGTAGTCCGGCCATATCTTTTAGCATAGTATAAGTCTGCAGCATATATGCCGCAATTATAGACTTATCCATGATGTCAACCACCTGAAGAATCGTATAAAACCCCATTCCGGCCGCCAAAACCAGAGCTGGATACAATAACCCGAATACTATGGTTAAGATAGTGGCGTTCTTAACCACTTCCAGAGCCATTCCCAGTAGACGGTTAATAGATGATAGCCAACCCCAGGAAAACAAAGTATCTAAACCCGACCACAACATTTGAACTACCTTGCTGCTTACCAAAAATATTACTATAAATGACAGTGCAATAATTAAAAGATGTGCCAGGTAATGAGCAGCATCATCAAAGATTATCCCGTTTATTAAGCCGGTGCTCTCCATATTGATTACCGTGAGTGGTATTTTACTCCGTATTACGTCGCCAAGAGAAGTAATAACTCCATAATACTCTTGCAAATAGGATGCAAAACGATCATAATACACAACTGCCAAAAGTATTCCGATAACCAGACTGATGATATTGCCAACTGC
>CAZXIR010000374.1:0-1641 GCA_964640845.1 uncultured Syntrophomonas sp. | reverse complement strand
CGCCTCATATAGCCTGGGCTAGCATAGAAGCCAGGCAGACCCTGCTGAAAGAAATCGCCCATAACATAGAGGCTTTTTTGAGTGGCAGCAGCCGGAATGTGGTCAATTAGTATCCCGTATCGGTTGTCATGGAGACGGCAGGGCAATGTCAAAACTATTTTGCACTTTTCAGTCGGCTCCACTTGCGGTCTCATCTTATCTTCTATTAGTAATTAGGGTTAGTAATTGCTCGATATATCACTCCAGCCCTCCCACCTTGGAGTTTTGTCGACAATCTTCTCAAGTAACTTAGTTTCTTAAGTTCCTGGCACCCATGATAATTTTTTGTTATTATGAAATCGTATCAATAATATTGGAGGTTAATTAATGAGTGTATTTGAGAAAGCAAAGGAACTAGGCCAGGAAATCAAAGAATCCCAGGAATATAAAGAGGTAAGGAAAACAGGTCAGGACATACATGATAATGCCGATGCCCAACAAATAATTCAGGATATACAGACAGTTGAGAGCCAACTGGAATTTGCCCAGAATGCAGGTATTGAACCTACTCAGGAGCAAATCGATGAATTCAATAATATTCAATCAAAAATGGAGGGCAACAGTCTTATTCAGGCTTATCTAAAAGCCCAGGATGATTACAGTCAGCTCATGCAGAAAATCAACCAGAGTATTAGTGAAGAGATCAATGGTTAACTAAATCAACGAATAGTGAATTCCGCAGCTAAATAGTATTTATCATAATCTGCTGTACCACGAAAGTCCAGTATATCTTTAACGATACGGTAATCACCCGGGTCTAGTGAGCCGTAGAGCCATTCCCAATCTACGGCTAATTGAGAATTGTCGCTAGGTGCCAAAGGATAGCCAATATCATCAAATCCATAGTTGCCATCTATGACTACAGGAATCTGATACCAGTTTCCTGTTGTTTTCTTCTCCAGGCAATAATATTCACCATAGGTACATTCACTATCGGATTTATTATCAAATATTACTCTCAGCCCTCTGGGAGTAACACTCCCTTCTTTCACCTTCATAGTAACACCGTCAAAGTTGTTGACCTTTTCATATTTTGTAACTTCCCAAGCAGTTGCTTCAGCCCCTTGACTAGAACCAGTTTCCGCTGCGGTGTTTCCTGGTCCTTGGCTGCTGTCCTCGTAATTTACACATCCGGTTAGGAGGAACAGGCTTATAGCCATACAGAGGAAAAGATATCGATGTTTTATCAAGGCCATCACTCCTTTTACTTTGTCGTTAGCTACAGGTGGGGTACTCTGTATTTGATTGAGACTTAAACATAATATGCTGGCTGATGCTACAAACTTTCAGTAATTATTAAAAAGCTCCGGGTCATTTTACGGCTTGACCAGTGCCACCATGGGGATCTGTAGATGCCGGACGCAGTACGGGATGGGAATTGACCCCCGGACAGCAGGCAGCAGCGACAGTCTTACTAATAGTATGGCTCCTGACATAATAATGGATTTATAGTACACTTTTATCGAAGGAGGATGAATATATGGGGAATAAAATAAGAGCCTTCTACCCGCCTGCCCTGGAGTTTATCCCGGTAATCCTCCTGGTATTCGCCTTTACCTATACCGCTCAATACTATCCGCTTCTCCCCGAGCAGGTTCCAAC
>CAZXIR010000373.1:0-1653 GCA_964640845.1 uncultured Syntrophomonas sp. | reverse complement strand
TTAAACTTATCTTGAGCTGGAAACTTCCCATCTGTATTAAACCCGAAAAACTCCATCGGAAAGGTCATAATGTGCTTTATATCTGATTTCCCCCAAGTAAAGACTGATTTTATCCAATACCAGTGACCTTTTGTATTGCCAATAAAGAACAACAAAATCACCACTACGAGAAATATCACAGCTGCAACACGGTGAATGTACCGAGCAGCTACAACACCGCCGAAGAAGCTCCCTACTGGAGCAAAAAAGGTGCTCGCTATACTCAGTCCTGTAAAAAGCAGAAGGAAGAAAGAAATGCCATGAACCCAGTGGGCCAAGCGCTCTTGCCCGCTAAAACGCATAGTCATATCTCCGCCACGCGTCTTTCTAGTTGTCTTAGTTTGTGGATTGACTGCCATTATTATTTCCCTCCTTTCTTTTTATCATTCACTTCATGTTCATGGCCTCTATTGCGATAATTCCCGTGCAGGAGGTTACCGACAGCCCCCACAACCACTGCAATAGCTGCTGCACTCCAAACATATTTGCCAAGCGGGTGAACTATATCCTTCCATACGGTCAGCGAGAGCGGCGTAGTCGGATTAACCGGCAGGCCATAGAACTCTGGGCTATCCATTAACAAATAAAGATATGTCGTACCGCCCATTTCTGTTTCACCATAGAGCTGCGCCTTGGGATTAGTCTCCTGAACCTCAGCCAGACGCGTCTTTGCCAGAGCCACCATCTCATCACGTTCTCCAAAGTGCAAAGCACCCGGTTGACAGGTGTTGACACACGCCGGCAAGAGGTTATTTTCCACCCGATCAATACACCCCGTACATTTAAAGGATTTCTTCTTTTCCTCATCAACCTTGGGGGTCCCAAAGGGGCAGTTTGCTACACAATAACCGCAGCCAACACATTTGTCATGATCCATTAGCACATAGCCTGATTCAGTCTGATAAATTGCTTTCTGAGGACAAGCCTTCATGCAGGAAGGATCAGCACAGTGGAAACATTGGTGTTTAAACATCCGGAAATTCATTTTTTCATTTTCATACTTTTCATGGAAGCTGACATACGTCCAGGTTTTCGGGGTAGTTTCGTTCTGTGACTGATAGCTTGTAATCAGCTGGGTCTTTTCAGCAGGCAGATCATTCCAAACCTTGCATGCTACGGAACAGGCTTTACAGCCTGTACACAATGAAGTATCAACAAAAACCATCTTCTTTGTTGTCATTGTTATGCCCTCCTTATGTTGACCAGGCAACATTTATACTCCGGAGTCCCTGCTCCCGGATCCAAAGCCGCCATCGTCAAATTGTTTGTACTCGGGCCAGGACTTAAGCTGGCAAAACCCCAGCTCCATGGCATTCCGATGGTTTCTGTGTCTTTTCCATGCACTTTGTAACTTTGAAGACGATCTGTCACTAGAACACGTACCGTTATCTTACCACGAGCAGAAGAAACCTCAACAAAATCTCCATCTTTAACTCCAATTTTTTGACCTAAGTTTTTGCTGACTTCCGCAAACGGTTCGGGCATAATTTCATTCAGCCAAGGAATGTTGCGGGTAATACCACCGGCACAGAAATGCTCGACAACTCCATAGGTGGTGAGAATATAAGGATAGTCTTCTACTTTACCAATTTCCGTGGAGATAACCGGTGCAAG
>CAZXIR010000372.1:0-1667 GCA_964640845.1 uncultured Syntrophomonas sp. | reverse complement strand
ATTACTCAAAAGCCGCTCAATCAACGTACTTGTTACGGGGACATTCCTCTGTGAGGTGTGTCCCCATACCTTACTCGTCTCAATCGCGGCGTTTGGTAATTCTGTTATCCTGTACAATATACGATGCCAAAACTTCCAGGCCCAACATGAAGTCCTATTACAGGTCCTATGGCAATCACCGGGATATTTTCCATGGTCAGTTTTTCGCCAATTTCCTGTGCTACTTCCTGTCCCCGAAGCTGATCACAGACCTGATGCACTACTAGATTTTTCAAACCATACCGGTCCATATCTTCCTTAAGTAGTTTATAAAAATGCTTTATGGAAGCATGCACACCTCTCACTTTTTTCAATAGATCTATCTTGCCTTCACTATTAATGTACAATATTGGCTTAATGCTTAAAACTGAAGCTATCATAGCTGCTGCTCCGCCTATACGCCCGCCTTTTTGCAGATAATCCAGGGTGAGGGGAACAAAGTAGAAATGTACTCTCTCTCTTACCCATAGGGCAGATGCCATTACTTCTTCTATAGGCTTGCCCTTCCGGGCAGTCTCTGCTGCCGCCAAGACTTGCAACCCCAAACCCATGCACACATTGAGAGAATCCATAATCTCTATACGCGCCAAAGGATATTTGTTCAGTATCATATCCCGGGCACTGCAGGCCGATCCGCAGGTACCACTTATTCCAGAGGAGATAAAAATCCCCAGCACTTCATCTCCACTGCTCACTATTTGCTCAAATATTTTATAAAAGACACCGGGAGCAGGTTGAGAGGACTTAGGGATTATCCCCTCCCGTTTAATCCTATCGTAAAAATAATCATAATCTACTTCAATTTCCAGTAAAAATTTATCCGGAAAACAAACCCCCAAAGATGCAATCCTGATATCATACTCGTCACATACACTGGCAGATATATAGGCAGTGCTGTCAGTAACCAATTTAACCCCCATTACTCCATCCTCCTGCATAGTTAGCCATCTCTTTTTATGATTTCAATGGAATTCCTTTGGTATTAATCAGTACTTCCATTGCGGTGGTAATATAATTTACGTTTTCTTCTATTTCCTGCGGGAAACGCTCGTTCAAGGTAAAGAATGAACCCAAGGTGGAAATAACAAGTCGGTCAATCATGCTTTCTTCCACTTGCTTATCCTTTGGTATCATATCTTTAAGTATTGTTCCAATATCTGCAACTAGGTGTTTTTTGATTTTGTCGTAAAGAATATTGACCTGTTTGTATTTACTATCATTCTGAGTAGTAAATACTCCTTCAAAAAACAGCATTTTGACAGCTTCCATCCTCTCATTGCTGACCTGGTGCAAAAATGTCAGGTACTGGTTCATCCGGTACACCGGGTGAAGATTAGAATTTCTTATACCTTCCAGCTTTACAAACAATTTATCCAAGCTTTTCTCAAAGGCAGAAACAAATATCCCGGTTTTATCAGTAAAATGATAGTATACGGTGCCCACTGAAACCCCGGCATTCCTTGCTATCAGCCTCATGTCCACCTCCTCATAAGTATGCTGGTCAAATAATCTTTGAGCGCTTTTCAATATTTTTTCTCTTACATCAGGAATTTTTCTTGGCATCCATTTATCACCTAGCTTTTTAATTATTACCAGGAAATTATATTGAACATTGTTCAAATAGTCAA
>CAZXIR010000371.1:0-1683 GCA_964640845.1 uncultured Syntrophomonas sp. | reverse complement strand
CCTAAAGTAACGCCGAATAAAAGATTCTTCGCTGCGCGCAGAATGATAAGCTGGATTGTTGAATTATGCAAAACTATCAATTTATGAAAATTCTAAAAATTAGATAAAATAACCCTAAAGGACCTAAATGTTCTGGGGACAATATCTATTATATATAATAGTGTTTGTCCACGGCAAACATGGTATAGAAGGATTATATATAAAATCAAGGGCTATACTACTGATATAGTTTATCACTGATAGAAGAGATACAAATACTTCCTAATGCTTTAGTATGGGAGCAATTACTCCAATATTATGAAAAACAGTGATAAAAATACACAAAGATAATGAACAGGTACCAGAAATATGTAGGAGGATAATATGAATCAAATGTACGATATAACTATTTTAGGTTGTGGTCCGGCTGGCTTATCGGCTGCTATTAATGCCAACATACGCAATAAAAAAATTTTAGTCCTGGGAACTGAGATATGTAGTCCACCCTTGCATAAAGCCCAGAAAATAGATAATTACCTGGGTTTTTATGGGGTTAATGGGGAAGGCCTGCTGTACAAGTTTCTGGAACACGCCCAAACTATGCAAATAGAAATACGCCACTCCAAAGTGGAATTAATCACTGATGAAATGGAATATTTCAATTTATTAGTAGATGGGGAAATCATTAATAGCAAAGCTATAGTGATCGCGACTGGAATACCTTATAAGCCAACTTTGCCGGAGGAAGAAGCTTATTTGGGCAAAGGCCTTGGTTATTGCGCCACCTGTGATGGACCTCTATTTAGAAATAAAGATGTAATAATAATTGCTCATGATGCAGAAGGAGAAATAGAGGCCAACTACATGGCAGAAATATGCAATAAAGTATATTACCTGCCTTTGTATAAAAACTGGGGTCAACTTGATGCCCGGATAGATTTGGTTCAGGATCTGCCGGTGGGGGTAATCGGAAATGGTCAGGTAAAAGGATTACAACTAAAAGGAGGCACTGTAATAGACGCTGATGGACTGTTTGTTTTGGGAGGTGAGACCGCTCCTGATCGCATAATTCCCGGCCTGGAAATAGTGCAGAATCATATTCAGGTAGACCGGCAACAAAAAACCAATATTGCTGGAGTATATGCAGCCGGTGATTGTACCGGTAAGCCATACCAAATAGCCAAATCAGTGGGGGAAGGACAGGTGGCCGGTCTAAATGCCAGCCAATATGCAGGTTCTCGGGACTAAAAAAGACCGGGCCAGGCCCGGTCTTAAGGAGAATACTTGCTATACTTCTATGTGGGAGTCCGAATAACTGGTTTCATCAGGGAGCTCTTGAACTAATGGCCCATGCCAGTACTGTTGACCTATCTTATTATACTGGCTCATCAGTATTTCGTCTTCAGAGTAATCATTTGGATCATACTCTGACGGATCATTTTGCTTCTGGCTTTCTCCCTGACTTGGTTCCTCGTTTTTATCTTTTTTCGAGGATGGTTTACTTATAAGGCCGAATTCGTAAAAGAAATTTTCAATTGAGGCGAACAAATCATTGGTAAAACTGCCTCCGGTCTTCCCTTTAGCTTGTTTTTGGGATTCATCTTCTGGTCTTTCGCCTCCATATACAACATCTTTAGGCATTGTCATGATGGACACCTCCTTGAAGGTAGTATTTCACCCCCAGAACAAAATATAGATGAAATA
>CAZXIR010000370.1:0-1686 GCA_964640845.1 uncultured Syntrophomonas sp. | reverse complement strand
TAGCAGACTGGTATATATATGAATGGGGAAAAACAAAATGAAAAGTGAAATCAATACTCCGAATATTGCAAACAGTTTTTTAACCTTAGGTGAAGTCTGCTCCGGAAAAAGTTCTCCAATAAGAAATACCAAGCAAATGGGAGCCCAGGTGGTTGCAGCATAATCTATAGCAACAATAATACTATAACCAACCCAGGGGAAAATCCTATTTATAACATGGTCACCATAAATAATGGTCAGGCAAATGGCCAACAGACACAGCAAGGCAAAGTACAGACTGCTTATCCCTTCCCGGCGCATGTAATAAATGCAAAGATAGTAAAGGGCCATAATAAAGAAAGCCCCTACCAAACCCATATCCTTATAGCCAATGGCTTTGTCATAATTGGCAATGCTATGAGCAGAACCCATAAAAATAGGGTTCCATATCCCACCCCGGGCATAAGAAAAATTAGCCACCTGAACAATCAAATCGAAATCCTCAGATGGCGGTAAAAACGCCGCCACCACCGGCCGGTATTGAGGCGAAAAATGCTCTTGGTCAGTACCAACCTTACCATTGGAAGCAATAAGCTTCTCATTCAGGTATAGATTGTAAGCAGCTGAAACAGCCGGCATTCTTATAGCCAATGACTGTCCAACCGGAGCATTCTTAATCTTCACCCGGTAGGTAGCATACCCGAAGCCAGGCAAGCTTTGGCTGTTGATCTGGTAACTATTCCATACTTTAGGCACCCCGGCCAGCAAATCAGGTCTTGCAGTAATATCGTTAATCTGATCATAGGTAAACAGATTCTGCCAATAAAACTCCCAATCACCACTAAGATTGATAACATCATCAGCCGGATCCCAATCCCCCAAATCAAGAATACCCTCGTGAATCCCACCTTGCAGGTCATACTCCTCCGCAAGCAATGAACAACCACCACCTGCAAAAAGAAAAGCAACAATAAATACCCCTATACATATCTTCCTCAAAACTACCCTCCCATAGGTGCCAGGAACCTAAGTTTCTAAGTTACTCAAAAATAGTGTCGAAATATGATATGTTGATGTCGGGGCGCGGGCACTGCTCCTCGACAATATTCTCAAGTAACTTAGAAAGTTAGTTTCCTGGCACCTAGTAAATTGTGGTAAATAACTGTTTTTTCTTATAATTCTCTGTTATTTAAAGTTTTTCCTTTTTGTTTTTAGGAGCATTCTCTTAATACTTGCAAGAGTACTTATTCGCTCATTACAACTAATAACACTTTTTCGCCAACCTGATTAAAAAATCTGTTAGAATTCGATTAAAATGATGTTGGGCCTGTTAAATAATTTACAGTGAAGGTGATAGCAATGAATCAACATAATATTAAGGGGCAAATACATAATGCCATGTATCATAATATAAGAAAGAATGGCTACGTTGCTCCTATTGACGTTTTAATGGATATAGGCATATTGGATAAAAAAGATTATGAGGACTGGCGCTTTGGCAGAGTGGTTTTTCTGGAAAAGGTTTGTAAAGCCAAACCACGGATGCTATCCGAAATTATGAATGAAATACGGACATATGCGGCAAAAAACAAACTTAAACCATCATGGACTCATTACCATCAATGGGGAAAAAACAAGAAACAAAAACTGCGGTTTAGCAAATCAAATGATGACAAAATTGAACAAAACTACGCCACTCACTATATA
>CAZXIR010000369.1:0-1700 GCA_964640845.1 uncultured Syntrophomonas sp. | reverse complement strand
AGCAAACTAATATGATCCAGGGTATGACCAGGTGTTTCCAGGACTGTAAAGCGATAGTTTTCACTTATTACTTCCCCAGAAATAACGCTGGCATAGGAAGCAGGAGGGTCTCCCCAAGTTTTTATGCGATAATCTGCCAAAGGCGTACGGGGTTGGGACGATTTTTCTATTATGGGCACCGCTAAACTATGAGCCAGAGCAGGACCCAGTTTTCGGTTTTCTTGAAACCAGCTATTGTTTCCAATGTGGTCCTCATGATGGTGAGTATTGACCAGGGTATGAATTGGTAACCCCGAAAATGCATGTTCCAACTCATTGGCTACATGAACCGTGCCGGTATCTATTAACAGTCCATCTATATAATAACAAGCCATGGCCCGAATAAGTCGTCCGTCCACCATACGTCCCATCAAGAACTTAATTACCGGACCCATTTGACTACGTTTTATCATTATAGACAATTCCCCTTTCGTGCCATCCCACTAATGGCTTTAAGGCCACAACTACTTAAGAAAAATTTGCTGAGAGTGGGGATGAAGGATTAATACTGCTCGAGTTGCCTTTACTCCCTGTGCTAACCCTAAGGCTTCATCCTCAAGAAGTTATTTACATTAAGTGAACAGACAATCTTGAATTACAAGCAAACAATATGCCAGATGGAAAGCGCGTTAAGATGTTGTCACCCTATCTTAATATAGGTGCAGCTATTCTTGGTACTATTCAGGCAAATTAACGAAATACAACCTGTGTGGAAAAAACAAGTATAGTCACTTAGCTTTTAATGCTATTCCATACTACGATTTCACTGCAAAAACCCATCCGAGCTTTCAAAAGTGGTGGATTATACTCTAACTTTGCAAAATTATGCCTAAAAGTGGCCTAAATTACCTTTTTAGTATGTGCAGGCAAAAATTCCTTGAATATACTTTTGGCAGTGGCATCATGCTACTGGAAGCTAAAATTAAGAACCAATGATGTTACCTCGGGTAACACAGTTGTTGCCTGCGTAAACACAGGGGTTACAAGAAAGCGTCACCTTAGGGCAGTTCATCGACATCTTGTCAATAGTAATTTGCTGGCACCGATTTTGCAATTTGTTATCTATGTGTAAATGGGTGAGTATCCGTTGATAAAGATCCCGGTCATTATGGTAATAATCCTTTTTGTTTTCATAGCTTCTAAGCAGCAGCATTCTTAAATTCATTCTAGTCAGGGGTCCGGTTTGACAAAAAACAAGCAGGGGTATTTCCACCTATAAGAGTTGAGGAAAATTGAGGGAGGTATATTTGTATGGCAAAAGACACAATGAAAGCAATGGTTTACCGGGCAGCGGGAGATTATGGTCTGACGGATGTTCCCATTCCCAAGATTACTGCACCAGATGATGTTATTCTTAGGCCTACTCTTAACTTAATATGCACCAGTGACGTACATATTTGCCAGGGTCATATGGCTACTGTAACCCCGCCTAAAACTCAGGGGCATGAGTTCTGTGGAGTAATAGAAGAGATGGGTCCGGCCGTGAAGGGCTTTAAAGTAGGAGATCGGGTAGTAGTCAATGCAGCCTCTAAATGCGGGGAGTGTGCTAATTGTAAAAAGGGAAAACCTGCACGATTCTGTCTGACCCCGGGTAATGGTGTTTTCGGCGGTGGTGGTCCGGATGGAGCCCAGGCTGAATTTGTCAAGTTACCCAAGGGCGC
>CAZXIR010000368.1:0-1729 GCA_964640845.1 uncultured Syntrophomonas sp. | reverse complement strand
GGGCATGCGGCAAATACCCACATCCATTCCGATTAGGTTAAGGGCTGCCTTAATGGGAATGGGGCTTACTTCAATAAAGAGAGCTTTGATAAGATTCAGGGCACGAAGCTGAATTTTCCTGGCCCCTTCTACATTACCGGCCAAGTAGCTGGCGGTCATTTCATGAAAATCCCTGGGAATCAAATTGGCGGTGGTTGAAATAACCCCTTTTGCTCCTAAGGACATCATAGGCACTACAACTCCGTCATCACCGGAGTAAATGGTGAAATCTTCTGGGCATAAATTCACAATATCCCCTACCTGGCTGAAATTACATTCCTTAATAGCAACAATATTATCAATAAAGGAGAGATCCCTGATTGTCTCCGGATTAATATTAAGACTGGTTCTGCCTGGTACGTTGTAGATGATTATAGGGATTTTAACACTGTTGGCTATAAGTCTATAGTGCTCATAAAGCCCCTTTTGGGTGGTTTTGTTATAATAGGGGGTAACCGACAGGATACCATCAGCACCCGCTGCTTCTACGGCCGAGGATAATTCCATGCCATGTTGGGTATGGTTGCTGCCAGCTCCTGCAATTACCGGCACTCTATGGCCTACTTTTTCAACCGTAAATTTTACCGCAGCTACATGTTCCTGGTCCGGCAAGGTACTAACTTCACCTGTAGTTCCGCAGATAACTATGGCATCACTGCCATTGGTGATCTGGAATTCAATTAGTTCTTCTAGTTTATCGAAATCTATTGCATCATTTTTGAATGGTGTAATAATAGCTACCGCTGAACCGGTAAACAGAACGGCTTTACTCATAATAATCCTTCCTTTCATTCAGACATTTATGTAGAACTTGAAGCAAGGGGACGGTTCTTTCGCTTCCTATGATTTAAATATAAGGTTAGGGGATATGCCAAGAATTCTAGCGGCTTGTCGTTGTGTAATCCCTTCAATTTTTTTTATCCGTGACAGCATTTCATCTCGCTGTTCCTTGGGTAAACTTTTTATCTCTACCAGATTAAATCCTACCATTACCTTTTTTATCTCTTCTCTAGCTTCTTCATCCTTTAATCGTATTCTTATATCATCATCTAAACATTTATCATCATTTGCAGCCTCATTAAATTCAATAAACTTCTTAATGGCCGTATTTCTATCCTCTGCAAACATTCCCAGAATAAGATTATTATCAAGTAAGTTTGCAATAATTGTTTTCCCACCATAATACCCTGAACAACTGCTCCATTTCCAATTAACTGGATTTTTAACCAGCCTAGCTTTTACGGGGTTCTGATGGATGTAACGTATTACTGTCATTAAATATTTATCGCTGTCAATTATTTCACTCTTGAACCTATCTTGAAATAAATGCCCTGTAGTCTCGTATTTCCTGTTATAAAACCATACAAAGCTCACCCCTATCCGCTTCATAGTTGCAGATAGTTCCTCCTCCCCTTCTTCCAAAAGCAAGTGTACATGGTTATTCATCAAACACCAACCATGTACTTTCATGTTAGTTTCTGTTTTATATCTAGCTACTGTTTCAAGGAACCGGATAAAGTCCTCGTTATCATGGAATATTTCCTGTCTACTGTTTCCCCTTAATATAATATGATATATTCCGTTTTCGCTTTTTTCTCTGGCTCTTCTTGGCACGTTAATCACTCTCATGTTTTTATTTATAGTATACTTCAGCGCTCAACAGGAAGCAAGAGAACCGTCCCCTTGCTTC
>CAZXIR010000367.1:0-1730 GCA_964640845.1 uncultured Syntrophomonas sp. | reverse complement strand
AGATAAAGCTGAAGGTATGGGGGCTTTCATCGAAAAGCGGAAACCCAGCTGGAATAATGCATAAACTCTTTATCTAAGTAAATAATGCCGAGAAATAAATGCTGTCATGGTACGACACGGCCTGAAGCCACTCAAACCTCATGCCACTCTAGTGACGGACTTTAGCAGCAACAATCCAGGCATTTAAAATTTTAAAAAGGGCAGTTCCTTAAAAGGAGCTGCCCGCTTTTGTTTTACAATACTCGGGTCAAACCCTTATAGACTTTGCCCCGAGGGGTATCTACGGTTATCACCATACCATCCTGTATGATAGCACTGGCCCCGGTTGCTCCGACGATAACGGGAATATTGGCGTTTAAACCCATTATAGCAGCATTAGAAGTAAGTCCCCCTTCTTCAGCAACCAATGCTCTTATTCTTCCTAATAAAGGTGCCAGGTAGCTGTCAGCATGAGTAGTGATAACTATATCCCCCTCTTCGATCTTGTCCAGATCTGCTCCTGACAGCACGATTTTTGCTCTCCCACTGGTGGCTTGCAGACCGATTCCCATTCCCTGAACCAGGATATCTCCTACGATATGGACTTTTAATAGATTAGTCTCACCGCTTAATCCAGTGGGAACGCCGGCGGTTAGAACTATCAAATCGCCCTTTTTTATACAGCCTTCTTCCAGAGCAGCGTTTATCGACTCATCCAGCAGAGCATCAGTTCCTTCCACATCCTTAATCAATACTGGATATACACCCCATACCAGGGCCAGGGTCTTTAAAACCGCTTCATCTGGAGTGGCGGCCACGATTTGAGCCTGGGGACGGTATTTAGCAACCATCCGGGCTGTATATCCAGAACGAGTAGCGGTTACAATCGCTGAAGCACCTAAATTCATAGCCGTAGCACAGGTAGCATAACTGATAGCATCAGTAACTGTTAAGCTTCCCTGTAACCGCTTCTTTCTCAGCAGTTCTTGGTACGGAAGTGCTTGCTCCGCTCTCCTGGCAATGCGAGCCATGGTTTCTACTACTTCCACCGGATATTGGCCAGCTGCAGTTTCCCCGGATAACATAATCGCATCAGCACCATCAAATATGGCATTGGCTACGTCAGATACCTCGGCTCGGGTAGGCCGAGGGTTTACTATCATAGAATCCAGCATCTGAGTGGCAATTATTACTACTTTGCCGGTCTGGGCACACTTTTCAATGATAGCTTTTTGCACCAGAGGCACTTCCTCTACCGGTATTTCCACCCCTAAATCTCCCCGGGCCACCATCACCCCATCAGCTACCTTGGTGATATCTTCCAGATTATCTACACCCTCCTGGCTTTCAATTTTGGCGATAATAAATACATTCGTATCTTTCTCTTCCAATATCCGTCTGATTTCAAGTATGTCTTCCGCCTTACGTACAAAAGAGGCCGCTATGATATCTACCTGATTATCGATACCAAAACTTATATCCTGCCTATCTTTATCACTTAGAAATGGCAGTTGGATTCTTACCCCGGGCACATTTACTCCTTTTCTCTCCCCTAGTTCTCCCCCATTAATAACTTGGCAGACGATATCAGTTTCATTGCACTTTTTAACCTGCAAATTTATTAGGCCGTCAGCCAATAAAATGGCGTCTTTAGGCCTAACCTCCTGGGGAAGGGCAGCATAAGTAATCTGTACCGAATTCTCATCTCCAGGTACATCCCGACTGGTGAGTGTAAACTCCTGGCCCCCCTG
>CAZXIR010000366.1:0-1753 GCA_964640845.1 uncultured Syntrophomonas sp. | reverse complement strand
AAGGAGCAACCAAACCTATTTTACCACTGGCAGATGGGGCTTCGCCCATCGGTTGGATAACAAGAGCCGTATGACGCGAGAGTGTCACGTACGGTTCTGTGAGAAGCTCAGGGTGAAATTCCCTGGGTTTACTCGACTAACTGGAGTGCGACAAGAAGCGGCTTCTTCTTGAAAGATTAGTGCAGACAAGTGTCTGATATTCCAGTAGTAGGAATATTCCCATCCGAAACTGCATCGGGGGCAATCCTGATGTGGGTTGCATGAGGAAAAGCCTAAATGATTGCCTAGTACCCATGGCAATTGTGGGCAAGGGAAAGGTTGGTATGGTTTTTGATTAAGCATCGTCATTAGCAGCAATGGTTGGGGTATGTTAGCCATTGTATTGCAGATTAGAAAACGCAGCTTCGCGTATGCGTATGTTACTACCTACATATCTGCCGGTGTATTGATTAAACCTAACCCATTCGTATCTAATAGAAGCTGAACTTGGTAAGTCCTATGGAGTCCATTTCTGGTAGGTCGACCGCAAGGAAGATACAATCTCCAGAGGATAAAGGAGCGTTGGAAAAAGCAAAAGTCGCTATGGTGCAAACCAACAGGAATAAGAAATAACTGGGCGAATAATGTACGATTACATACCTGAAAGGGTGCTGACTTCCAACTGGTAATCAACACGGAATAAAACGAAAAGCAAGATTTCAAAAGTGAGGTAATAGATGCGAAAAACTTCAAATTTTAGGAAGTCCACATTGCCTCCCGGTACCCAATGGAAACTAATCGACTGGTTCCATGTAAACAGGTATGTAGAAAAATTGCAACAGCGGATATACCGTGCCGAATGTCTTGGTGATAAACGCAAAGTAAGAAATCTGCAAAGACTCTTAGTAAGAAGTAAGGCAATGCTACTGGTATCCATAAAAAGAGTTACTCAAACAAACAAGGGAAAAAGGACAGCAGGTGTGGACGGAGAGATAGTGCTATCCGATGAAGATAGAATAAAATTGTTCTATGTTTTATCAATACTGGATATAGAAAAACACAATCCCAAACCGGCACACAGAATCTACATCAAAAAGAAAAACGGGAAATTAAGACCACTCAGTATACCTACAATCCGAGACAGTATATATCAAAATATCATAAAAGGAGCATTGGAGCCACAATGGGAGGCAAGGTTTGAGCCGATATCATACGGTTTCCGACCCAAAAGAGGATGTCATGACGCTATTGCCAGGATTTTTCTGTCCTGCTGCAGAGGCAATAAAAGATGGATTTTTGAAGGGGATTTTAAAGGTTGCTTTGACAATCTGAATCACGATTACATTATGAATCAGATAAAAGAATTCCCCTATACTGACTTGATAGGTAAATGGTTAAAAGCAGGATACGTCGACAACGGTGTATTTAACGAAACCAAATCCGGTTCCGGTCAAGGTAATATAGTATCACCGCTTCTTGCAAATATCGCACTCATGGGTATGGAGGATATATTTGGAATAAAATACAAACCTGTGAAAGATAAGGGCGGAAATTTAAGCTATACAAATCAAACCAAATATACACTGGTGTTTTATGCAGATGATTTTGTGGTGATGTGTAATACACAAAAGGATGCAGAAGATGTTTACGGACTATTAAACCCATACTTGGAGGAAAGAGGCCTGGAATTATCACAAGAAAAAACTAGAGTAGTAACCATATGCATTCTGCGCCTTCTGGCGGCTACTAATGCGTTTATCAGCGGCCGCTCGGC
>CAZXIR010000365.1:0-1766 GCA_964640845.1 uncultured Syntrophomonas sp. | reverse complement strand
ACTCACGCGGAGTATAATTAGTAAGAAACGATGGAATCGCTGATGGAGCTACCACATCTTTTCCTTCCAGGAAACCAAACGAATACCGCCCGGTATGAATCAGCTGCAGTCCAATACGAGCCCCTGCAGCTTTTATTTTGCTGGTTAGCACTTGATGACCCAGGATTAGTTTATCATCATGGATAGAAGCCCAACCCATATGAACCCCTGATGAATTAATGGCAGTGCCTCCAATCATGATTAAGCCCGCTCCCCCCTTAGCTCTTTCCAGATAAAAGTTTATTAGTCTTTCATTGATTTTACCCGATTGACAATAACCTAGATAAAAGCCAGGCATAATAATACGGTTTTTCAAAGTAATGTTTCCTATCTTAATTTCATCAAAAAGCATTATGCAATCACTCCTACATTTTTTTCCCCAAAAATACTGTACCAGTATTTTCCACGTTTCGAATAATTTATTGCAAATAATGTGCCATTATGAAGTCTTCGGTAAATTCTATATTTTTGGATAATAACGTTCCTTTATTAAAACATTATGTTTCAAAAAGGGAATGGCAGGAGATTTCCCAACCAGGGCTCACTTTAGTCTTATTAAACACCTGGTGTTTCATTGTCGAAACGCATCATGCTTTTTTACCCTCTTTTTCTCAGGCCGGCATATCTATGGTTTGCTCTAAATCACCTATTTATCGGCCTTTTAATGAACTGGCACGCAATTTGCTCATTAACTTTCCAATCAGTTTAATTGCTTATTCTTCATTGGTTTTAATAGGGGGAGGTGATTATTACACACCGTCATGCAAACTAGAGCAACTTATTTTCAAGAAAGGGGGCGTAATTATGGAGCGTAATCTGCCCTTTACAAAAGAGCATGAAATGTTCCGGAAAGCAATCAGCAATTATGTTGAAAATGAAATAGTACCGTATTATAACCAGTGGGAAGCAGATCAAATAGTACCTCGTGAAGCCTTCAAAAATATGGGGAATTACGGCTTCCTATGTCCCTGGTTGGAAGAACAATATGGTGGGGTTGGAGCTGATTTTCTTTATTCTGTCATTGCTTGCGAGGAATTTGGCAGAAAATCAATCGTTGGTTTTTTTGCTTTTCTCCATAGTGATATCGTTGCTCCTTATATTGCTTCTTTTGCCTCAGATGAACAGAAGCAGAGGTGGCTTCCTGGTTGTGCCAGCGGGGAGAAGATACTGGCCGTAGCAATGACTGAACCGGGGGCTGGTTCAGATCTGGCAGCTATGCGTACAAGTGCTGTTAAGGATGGTAATGATTACATTCTTAATGGATCCAAGACTTTTATATCCAATGGTATCCTGGCTGATCTGGTAGTTGTTGCTGCCAAGACTGATCCTGCGGCTGGAGCCAAAGGGATCAGTCTTTTTGTGGTGGAAAGAGGAACTCCTGGCTTTGAAAGAGGTAAGCAAATTCCTAAAATAGGTATGCACTGTCAGGATACGGCAGAGCTATTCTTTGATAACTGCCGAGTGCCAGCCGAAAATCTGCTAGGCCAAGAAGGTAAGGGATTTGTCTATCTAATGCAAAAATTACAGCAGGAGAGGCTGATGGCTTCCATACTCAATCAAGCTCTAGCAGAAAGGTGCCTTGAGCTAACCATGAACTATGTTAAAGAACGTAATATTTTTGGCAAACCATTGAGTAAATATCAAAACACCCAGTTCACACTAGCAGAAATCGCTACTGAGATCGCAATTGGCAGAACCTTTGTTGATGCTCTTATTATGCAACACAT
>CAZXIR010000364.1:0-1773 GCA_964640845.1 uncultured Syntrophomonas sp. | reverse complement strand
CAGATGAAAAAAATTTTTAAACTTACCAAAAAACAATAAAAGTTACTCACTTTTTATTTAATGCAAAAACCGCTCGGATGCCCTATTATCAGGTTTCTCCAAGCGGTTTCCTTCTCTCAACTGTCAAAGATGGGATTATAGCACATGAAGGGATTCAATTGCCATTTCGCCCTAATTAATTGCTTGGGCTTGGACAATATCTTCTATGATTTCAACTGCTACCTTTATTCTCAATACTGAATCACTGGGTGACGATAACACTTCGACAATAGAATCACTAATCGGCTGGGATTTATCAATTTTTTTATGCAAGTTTTTTATAGCTCTTTCTTCCGCTATTCTGGTAGCTTCTTTTTCGGTATATTCTTTTGTTGCCCGCACCTGTTCCTTAAGCACTACATTTCTTACCACCCATTCTCCCAGTGGAGTAGTCATGGTTTTTGTAGTTTCGCTAACATCAAACAGTTCAAACCCCTTTTTATCATCACCAAATATTTTAAATTCATTCCCGGGCGTTTTAATGTATACCAAACGTTTCTCCCTGCCTGTAAAGGTTAGTAATTCCTGGTAAAGACTACATTCCCCATACCCTTCATACCAAACACTAGCTTTCACTGTTCCTCGCGCCCTTACCAAGTAAGGATTTAATTCCTGATTCGCCTCATTAGTCATAAAGGGGTTGGGTTCAGGTAATACGATTCCCGATATCAGCACATCCCCGCGTGCTACTGCATCTCCTTCCTTGACCTTAGCCTGACCTTCCAGTACTAATATTTCCTTAACAACCCCATCTTTGCCCGCCAGCAGATGACAGGGGCCGATTATCCCATCTCCCGGTAAAACCTTCTCCACTACTTGGATATCAGCTTTCACACCCCTTATTTCAATCTTCACATAAGTCAGTTCCTTTATGTCACGCAACATGGCTTGCTCGGCTTCCACCCGGCTGAAGTTCCACTTGGCAGCACCCTTGAAAACACCATACTGGGCGGCACTCCTAAGTATAGTAGGGTCGTCAATCTTCTCATTTCCGCTCACCGTAACAAACCACACAAAAGAAGATAAAATATACAAAGCTATTATAAAACCAAATGCCCCACCTAGAAAAGCAACCCGTCTTTTTATGGTAGGTTTAAGGAAAGGTAGTCCTTTTTGAGCGACTACTTCCAGGCCATAGCCATGTTCATCCACCAAACCCTTCAGAGCTTCATATCCGCTGCTCCTAATTCTGAAGCTCATGGAATCTTGGTCCTTCTTTAGATCCCACAGATAAATACCGCGGGCTAGGGCCATGTTGATAATTTTTTCCGGCCTTAAACCCCGAAGCTTGATAGTTACAATACCTCCAAAATGGTCTAAGAACTTATTTCCCATTTTAACCCCCCTAATCCCTGAATATTACGGCATGGACATCTCCTATTAAAAACAATTCCTCGGGCATTAAGGCTTTGATTTCCAGATTATCACCCTGTATCTCTATAAACCCTCGACTGAGGTTAATCCTAAGTAAATCCACTCGATATTCAATAATCCCCCGGTGATTCTCAAGATATAATTCATTCCTTCCCACCATAGTGAGTTTAGGAATATCCATCACCAAATCTTTGGGTATCTCAAGAAAGTCTGCTACTACTCGATTGAATACTTCCCGACGTTTTTCCATCTCTTCCAGGCCCCCCTCTTAAGAAGCTTTTTATATTCATACAAATATATGCCAGCATTATTGAGGTCATGCCCATAGCATGAAACCAGTCCGGATTCTATTGTTATAGT
>CAZXIR010000363.1:0-1777 GCA_964640845.1 uncultured Syntrophomonas sp. | reverse complement strand
ACCGGCCCCAAGCGTTCTTAAGCATTCAGCCCCGCCCTTACCAAATGGTTTAGGCTCGAGGATGAAACTGCTGATATACTTCTCGGAGTCGGGACCTGGTTAAATGAGTGTATATTTGAGTAGTCGAAATATCCGCATGTCCTAACATTTCTTGAACTGCCCGCAGGTCAGCACCATTTTCCAAAAGATGGGTAGCAAAGGAATGCCGTAAGGTGTGAGGGGTAACATCCCCATGAATATTTGCTGTCTGTACATATCCAGCTAATATCTTAAAAAACCCCTGCCGGCTTAACCCCTGGCCCCGCGAATTAAGAAATAGTGTTCTTTGGGAATCTGCTTTAACCAGTAAATTACGAGACTTGGCCAGATATCGGTGCACCCAATCTATAGAAGTCTGGTTTACTGGTATTATCCTTTCCTTTCTTCCTTTACCAAAACAACGAACAAAACCAGCGATCAGATTTATATCATCTACTTGTAATGAAATCAATTCCGATACCCGAACCCCAGTTCCATACATTAATTCCAGCATAGCTCTGTCCCTTAGTCCCAGTGGCATTACTACCTTAGGCACTTCCATCAACCTGTCCACTTCATCTACAGACAGTACCCGGGGCAGCTTTCTCCTTATTTTGGGGGTTTCCAGATCTCCGGCCGGGTTAATGGTCAGGAATCCATCCAACACCAAAAATTTGTAGAAGGTCTTTATGCTCGACAGACTGCGAGCAACAGTAGAGTATTCTGCCCCGGAATCTATCTGCCAGGCTAAAAAAGCAATAATATCATGCTTGGTTATTTCACCAAGGGAATGATAAGTTAGACTTTCTTTGATAAATGCGGAAAACTTCCCCAAATCTCTACGGTAAGCCGCCCTGGTATTAGTAGACAGTCCTTTTTCATAATCCAAATAATCCATAAAAGATGATATATGGCTGTCCATTAGTATTACTCCTGCTTTTTTCTACTTAGTTTGACATAATGAAGCTCATTTCCTTCACGCTATTAAGGTTCGTAATAAAATTCCTGCAATTTGATTACAAATTGATCTAGCACTTGATTGAAGGTGCCAGAATTCTCTTCATTTTCTACCCGCATCGGATTTCCAGTGGGATGTTCGTCTTGTAACCACCCGCTAAAAGCCGGAACTTGGTTTACCAACAATCCTGTAATAGCTGGCACAGCTATTACAAATGCCAGAATCAGTACCATAATCCCCAGGAATTTAAGCACCTTTTGTTTCCATCTGCCCATTACTATGATCAAATTTATCACCCCTTATTTTTTTTTACATTAACAACCCTAAAAGCCAAGGAGAAAGATAGGCCTCTATAAAGGCCCCCAGTGCGAAAGCCAGCAACAACAACAGCATAACTATGCTATATGCGAGTAGTGCAATACTCAGACTATTTCCTCCAGCATTTCTGCTTTTCACAATAAAAACCGAGAAATTCATGGCTACCACTCCGGCAATAATAAGGCAGGGTATATATACCAGGTTTTGCGGTAATATGGACACGATACTCAGCAATACTCCCACACCTGCTTTTTGCTGGAAAAGAAATCCCACTGTAAAGCCCAAAGCAAAGGCTCTCAGGAAAATTACTGCAAGTATCAAGGGAAGCCCTATGACCGTAAGACCCAGCAACCAGATACTGAGAATAGTTTCTGCCTGTTTAATAAATGCGGTTATCAGAATGCTTCTGCCATAAAGGTCTCCTTCTGATCCTCCCCGCAGGTAATTATCTATCAAAACTACTAAATATTTTTTTATCTCATC
>CAZXIR010000362.1:0-1800 GCA_964640845.1 uncultured Syntrophomonas sp. | reverse complement strand
CTATGTTACCAGGAGGATTTATGCCAAATAGTAGAGGATCGGGTTTTATACCTAAAAAGAAGCAGACAACATTGGATAGGCAGGAAAAACAGCTGGTTGCCCGCCGGTACATGATTTTATCCATTATTATAATACTCATCAGCTGGTGTTTATTAACTTTTATAATTAGAGTAAATCCCATTTTTTTGCCATCGCCGCTAGATGTAGCCCAAGCTTTTGTAAATTTATATAATAGCGGAGTTTTAATTCCATATACGTTGATAAGCCTTTACCGGGTATTAGCAGGTTTCTTTTTTGCAGCGGTATTGTCAATTCCTTTAGGAATTTTAATGGCTACCAGTAAAAAGGTGGAAGGTTTTTCAGCTCCCTTTATTGGTTTTGTCCGTTATCTCCCGGTTACGGCTCTTATACCCCTTATGATTCTGTATTTTGGGATCGGGGAAGCCGAAAAGATGATTGTTATCTTTGTCGGTGTATTTTTTCAGCTGGTATTGATGGTACAGGATACCGTTTCATCGGTACCAAGTGATCTGCTCAAAGCCTCTTATACTCTGGGGACCAAAGGCCTGGCTGTCTATACCCGGGTGCTTTTGCCAGCTGCCCTGCCCGGTATTATGGATAATTTGAGAATATGTATGGGCTGGGCCTGGACTTACCTGGTTATAGCAGAATTAGTGGCAGCTAATTCTGGATTGGGGTTTATGATTATGAGATCCCAGCGTTTCCTGAAGACCGACCAAATATTTGCTGGGCTGATTGTTATTGGCTGCTTGGGAATTATAAGCGATTATTTATTCAGACATCTGTCAAAATTACTATTTCCCTGGTATGAAAGGTTGGGACAATAAATGCTGTGTGTTAATGGATTATATAAAATTTTTGCCACTGATAGCAGTAAGGTAAATGCTCTACAGGATATCAACATGCATGTAAAGCCCAATGAATTTGCAGTTATTGTCGGACCCAGCGGCTGCGGAAAAACCACCCTTTTAAATATTGCGGCTGGTTTGGAGACGGCAACCCAGGGCAATATTACCTTGAATGGAGATATTATAACCGGACCCGGACGGGAGAGGGGTATGGTTTTTCAGTCTTACACTTTATTTCCCTGGCTGACAGTGGAGGAAAATGTAGCTTTTGGACCTCGGCAGCAGGGACTTAACTCCAGGGAGACGGAAAGAATAGTTGATCATTACCTGGAAGTAACCGAGCTAATAAGATTCAGGAAGATGTATCCTAAGGCCCTTTCCGGAGGCATGAAGCAGCGGGTAGCTATTGCCCGAGCCCTGGCCAATGATCCACAAGTACTCTTGATGGATGAACCATTTGGAGCTTTGGATGCCCAAACCCGTGTAGTAATGCAGGAACTGCTGTTGCAAGTGTGGGAAGAAGATCAGAAGACTATTCTTTTTATTACCCACGATATTGACGAAGCCATTTTTTTAGCCGATACCATATATATTATGACCAGGCAGCCGGGTACCATTAATAAAACTATGCAGGTGCCGCTAAAGCGCCCCCGGGATCATAGTATTATGCTTAACCCCGAATTTATTCAAATGAAAAAAGAAATCGTTGAGCTGATATGGGCAGAAAGCAAACAGGCGGCCATGGAAGCCAGGGGGTAGTATACCGATTTAGTATAACCCTGGATGCCGGAGAATATTATTAAGGGATGGGTGCTGAAAAAACATAAATATGTGTGCTGCACATTTAATGCTACAATAGATCGCAAAGACATGAGGTGCCCATGCAAACAGGAATAGCCAATGTGCCCCTACATGGCGGGCAGTGCCCGGC
>CAZXIR010000361.1:0-1830 GCA_964640845.1 uncultured Syntrophomonas sp. | reverse complement strand
AGAGGGGAAAAATGGGATATAAAGAAGGAAGCAGCCGGTATGAGATAAGCTTTATGTCACTAGAAGACATGGTAGATGCAGAAAGCATGGCCAGGATAATAGACCGATTCGTTGAGCTGTGCGATTTCCAAGAACTAGGGTATAACCAAACCACTCCGGCAATGACTGGCCGCCCAGCCTATCCCCCAAAACAAAAGAGGAGGGCTAAATATGGACAGCAATGTGACGGCCAGAATAAAAAATATATTGAAAAGACCGACTTTCAAAATTACCGTAGGTGTCGTTGCAGTGATTATACTGGCAATGGTACTAATTTCTATTCAGGTTAAGAGTTATAGCATCTACCAGCATCCTCAACATTTATTAAGCTCAGAGCAGGTGAAGGACCCGGCTAAGATAATCATTTCAGACCAGATTAGCAGCAACCAATATGTTATTAATAATGTGTCTGAGATAGCTCAGGTAACGGCCATTATAGAGGATATGCAGATTGCCCGAAAAGAGATAAGCAACGACCGGAGCGGAAGATCTCAGAGCCGTTATACCATTTCTTATTATGATAGTATAAACCATAGTATATCGGAATACCGTTGCACTATTCACCTAGCTCCGGTGTGGACGGACAATAATGTAAAACCCAGTTATAAATTTGAACTCATTAATAAAAAGGAAATTCTTAAACGGCTCGAAGAGTTGTTGACCAGCACCAAAGCTGCCTATGATGTGGAAACCTTAATGAAAAATAAAACTCCCTATATCGGTAACAACTCCAAGGTTGCTGCCCTTATAACCGCTTTGCCCCTGCCCGAGGGGGTTACCCGCATTGCTATTCAGCTGAGTACCAGCCAAATTCCTTATGGAGTAACAATCGAATACACACTGAACGATGACTCCATGCAGATAGGAGAAGAACAGTTTTTAAGGAACTCCGTTTTACTTTTTGCCCTTATTGACAATGCCGACCTAGTGACCCATATAGGATATTGGAATGCTAAAGAGCTTTCCTCACTTCCTTTTAGATATAGTTATACCCGCGCTGACGCCGAAAAGATGGTCGGGGGTGATGTGCGGCAATTCGCGGATAATCATGAAAAGCTAGCAGAACTAATACAAGCAATTCAATTCTTGAAGGAAAATGAAACAACCATTACCAATGATGAATCCCGCACAGACATAAGTATTGATAACTTTGAATATCCATCTACTTGGCCAAAGTTTGAGATTCTCTATGATGATAAACAATTGTCATGGGTCCGGGGTGATTCCAATTTTACCGGACAACCCGGTGGGGTAATTGGCAATACTATGTTCGGTATGAATGAAGGACATGTTGATAAGATGATCTCTAACCCGGTAGAACCTGGTTCAGAATTATCATTTGTAGCCCATGAAGTTTTGGGCTTAAATCAACCGGTATTTGAAATGCAAATAATGAACCCAGATAACACTTTTTCCCCATACCCCATTAATCAGAATACCATGCTCCTGCCTGAATAAACCGGCGAATACATCTTTATACTGTCGGTGAACTGGGGTAATGGGGATAATAATATTCTGTATTGGTTTAAAGTATTAGTGGCTGATACCCCATAGGTTTTCAAATTGATAATAGTCTGCGTTGTACAATAATGACATTTAAGATCCGAATATAAAGCAATTAAATTAAAGTCTATACTTTTGTTCATGGATCATGGGGTTTGATAAGTTGGTGGCAAGCACCGAATGATTTGGAATCACTCGCTCAAAACAATGCTCAGAGGAATATAGTTAAGAAAGTGAAAGGGAATATTTAACATAGTGGAGAAATAGTTGAATAATCATACAGACGGC
>CAZXIR010000360.1:0-1841 GCA_964640845.1 uncultured Syntrophomonas sp. | reverse complement strand
TTTCCGGGAATGGTCCAATGGATTCGAAAACTGCCCAGGTACTGGCTTCTATTTTCAATACATCAAATTCTGCTGTTTCATCACTTGAAGTTGCTACACCGATGTAATGATCCAGCTCACCCTTTTCTTCCATTCTTCCTTCCGAGAAGTTAGTAGATGCACTAATAATCCCTGTTGGTTCTACATTTGAAAGTGCTTTTAATTCTTTAATAACCTCAGGGGTTCCCAATCTCCCCATGCTCCGGGAGGTACAACCAGGTCGTTTCTAAATAAACCCTCGATATGTTCCCGCAGACACACATCAAGGGTTTAAGTCGAGTAGACAGATTTACTTTCTAGACATCAGACATACCGTCTCCACATGGCTCTAGAGGATAGAATGAATGTCATTTGAGTATGTCCGTTCTCGGAAACATATCCACGGTACTTTTTGCACTATCGGTAGGTGGGAACATATCAATATTGCGCTTAGATCCACATATTAATATCTAGGCAATAAAAAATGCAGGCCGAAATCCACAATGTGGCTATTGTCTGCATACGTACAATATGGAAACATTCTTTAAAAAGACATAGTTAAATAATGCTATAGTTAACAGTCTATATCTCACCTTAACTATTGAATGCTCAATATCGTATAATAAGCACAACAAAAAAGCCTATCACCGGGGATAGATTCTGCCTTTTGCATCGCCAGCTTATCTTAAACGCATTGAGGCTGTCATAGTTTCGGTTCCTCCTAAATTCTTATTTGTATCAACGTATATATTAACGCAATAAGTCGGTTTAAACAACGTTTAAAATTGAAAAAAAGCCACGGACAGTACAACAAACATATACATCCCAGGAAGATAATATTGATTTAATTATAGATTACCTGAATATACCGATAAGCCATGCTTAATACAATAAACAAATAGTTTGCCACCGGTAGTTATAGGAAACCTACAAGTTGGACTTTGTTCTGGGTACAAGCGATTTAGAAATACTCTGTCACTTTTAACATAGGCCACAAAAGAAAGATAATGATCTTTGGTCATTGGATGGTCAAAAGTGGCAAAGTAATCAGTATCTATTTCCTCTACCGTGATTTTTGGTGCAATAGTTGCAACAGTAGGCACGATACGTTCTAATTTTCTTCCGCAGCAGAAGATAGAAGCACTTCCTGTGCTAACCAAAATATTTCCGCAGGAAGGACAGACATAAAAACGCACTTTGTCAATGTTGCCGCTATCTGGCTTATTTGATGTAATTTCACCCTCCATCATCTGTTTCATATCAACGCCAAAAATAGCAGATAGCTCCGGCCACAGCGATAGATCAGGACACCCTAAACCACATTCCCATTTTGAAACCGTTTTATTTTGAATACCCAACGCATCTGCAATATTTCTCTGGGTAAGGTTTTTTTCCTTTCGCAGCTTGGCAATTAAATTGCCTATTTTCACACAATCCATGGCCAGCCACCTCCATTTCTGCTTAGTATATCATACTACAGGAACCTTGCGATTAATTGTACCAATCTTGCTGGAAGCTGCTTCAAATCGGTTATATCCAGTGTGTTTTCAGCACCGTAAAGTTCTCGGATAGCCTCCTTATCCTGTCCAATAGCTGCAGCTAGGAACTGGATGCCTTTTCGCCTATATTCCTGCAAAGTATCTTTCATATCATTCGCTGCTTTTTCACCTGAATAATCAGGCATAGCCTTAGGCTGCCCGTCACTGATGCTTATTATTAATTTGGATTTTTGGGGCGCATTAAGCAACCTATCGGAAATAATGCGCAATGCCATACCATCCCGATTGTTGCTGCGAGCCTGAATGTTCATAAGAGCATATTTT
>CAZXIR010000359.1:0-1856 GCA_964640845.1 uncultured Syntrophomonas sp. | reverse complement strand
TTTTATGCTGCCTCTGGTACAGATGGTGCTGTTTGGCTATGCTATTCAGACCGAGGTAAAGCATATTCCCACAGTAGTTTTTGATCAATCTCTATCCAGTGAGAGCAGAGATATTATCAGCACTTTTTCCGCTTCAAGCTATTTCGACGTGGTCTATTCAGTGGGCAGTTATGATGAAGTAACTAAATATATTGACAGTGGAAAAGCTCAGGTGGGAATTATAATACCGCCTGATTTCACCAAAAAATTGGAACGAAATGATTCCGCTCCCCTGCAAGTACTAGTAGATGCCAGCGACAATATGGTAGCCAATCAGGCCATTGCCACTGCCAACTCCATAGGACTGATAAAATCCCAGCAGATACTGCTGAAAAATATGTCGGCAACTTCACTTCCTCTGGATGTCAGGGTACGCCCCTGGTACAATCCGGACGGTATAACCGCATACTATATGGTGCCAGCTATACTCGGAGTTATCGTCACCATGACCATGGTTATAATAACCGCTATGGCTATTGTCAGAGAGCGGGAACGGGGTACCTTGGAACAGTTGATCGTTACCCCTTTAAAAACTCATGAGCTGATGCTGGGAAAAATCACTCCTTATATTGTACTGGGTTACCTGCAGATAACAGTAGCCCTTTTGGTCGGCAGTCTGGTCTTTCAGGTACCTATTCGGGGCAGTCTGTTGGAACTTTATGTCCTGACCCTTTTCTTTATAACCGCTTCCCTGGGTCTGGGTCTGACTATATCAAATGTTGCTAAAAATCAAATGCAAGCCATGCAAATGGCTTTCTTCGTAATGCTTCCCAGTATTCTGCTATCTGGATTTATGTTTCCGCGGCAGGCCATGCCCCAAATAATTTATTACATTAGCTATATTGTCCCGCTGACTTATTACCTGGATATTATCCGTGGTATTATGTTAAAGGGGATTGGATTTTCTTATCTGATTGGGCAGGTAACTGCCCTACTTGTATTCTCACTGCTTATGCTGGGGATAAGTACCGCTAAATTCAAGAAAAAACTGGGCTAGCCAGGGAGGTGAGCAGATGGAAATAAGACAACGCATAATCAGTGCCTGCCGGCAACTGGCCTACAGCAAAGGTTTCCGCAACATTACCGTAGACGAAATCGCACAGAACGCTGGAGTGAGCAAGCGAACCGTTTACCGACGTTTTCAGAGTAAAGATGAAATTCTGGAAGCTACCATAGATGATTTTCTGCAAGACGTTGGTGGTGAATCAGAGCAGTTGTTAAACAGCGGCCAAGATATCCAAATCATAATTTATAAAATTATAAATTATGTTATAGCCGGAAGGAAGTCTATTATGAGTCAGCGGGTTATGGAGGATTTGAATCAATATTACCCTCACTTATGGCAAAAAATAAATGATTTTCGAATGGAACGTATTAAAACAATGATAGCAATGGCAGAATCCCAGGGAGCTTTTAACTCCCAAATCAATCCCCTAATTTTAAGCACTATAATATCGGTATCTATAGAGGAGGTAGTTAATCCTGAATTTATCATAAAAAACAATTTGAATTTTGAGGAAGTAATTGCCCAGGTCATTGCCGTCTTTATGCCCGCTCTAAGTTCATCACCCTCGATCCGGGATTTGGAATAACTACAAACTGCTTAATTCGAGTCATTCAATTTGGGATTTTAATGTTATCACGAACCCTCTCAACATTTGGCCTGAACATGTTTACCAACCGACTTTTCCCTAAGACTATCATTTCTGAATAATAGTCATTACTTCAGCTGTTTTTATTTTACTATGCAAAGTCTTGATTGCCCTGCGAAAACCCCAGCACAACTGGTTTGGATGCATAAATATGTAGGAGCCGTT
>CAZXIR010000358.1:0-1859 GCA_964640845.1 uncultured Syntrophomonas sp. | reverse complement strand
AGTGGCCAGAACCTCTCACCGGTGCCACCTGCCAGAATCACTGCATACATTAAGCTTTCACCCCTTTCCTTCCAAAATCAATCCAATCAAGTCTTTTCTGCTAGATAGTTATCATTTAACTATTTTCCCTTTTATTATCTCATAAACTAAATATTCGGGAAAGACCTGAAGAGAGCCCACCAAAACATTGATAGAACTGCGTTACTTGCTAAAATTTTTTATTACTAAATCACCCACATTACAGCATAAATCGCGGGCTATGACGGGACATTTAACTTTTAGCAAGAAATAAATATCTTTATTATCCACCTCACTAAGAGTTTCATAATTAGCCTGGCCCTTAGCTATAATAAGATCTGCCTTATCAAACTGTTCCATAAAACTAGGTGAACATAACTTCATGATCGTCCCTGGGGCATCACTGCCATTATCAATAACTGTTACCAACTCAGTCATGCCAACCGCAACCGCATCTTGCATAGTGGCATCATTTATTATCGGCCCACCCTTAACCACATAGACCACCTTTTCCCTGGGCAGATGCTCAATCATGAGTCGATCAAATACTATTTCACCCGCATTATCACCTAAAAACATAATGTTCTCTGCTTGCTGTATAGAATGGCTCAATTGCTCACAACTGTTAAATGATATTGGGCTTTGCAGACATTCTTGTATCGTTGTGTTGACCTCCTCAACTTCGATATCAGCACGAACCCCAAAGTCGATGATATTTCCTGCGATAGCAATGCGTACCGCCGTTTCAAAAGGATCTTTCGATTCTGCTACTAGTTGGTGCAGATCTTTATACATATCTAAAGCCAACTGGTTGAACTGCTCCTTGATTTCCAGGTAAGGATCCGGATTATTCAACATCCCCCTTATCTTTCTATGAACCAAGCCAGCCATATATGGAGGGGTCTCATTCAGGTCCATATCTGCAGTTTCTCGCAGTACAAATCGCAGCAGTTTTTCCTGTGTTGCCTGGTCTGCCCCAGACATGCGCATGGCTTCAACAGTCTGTCTTATTAAACAGGGAATGCACTCATAATATGTCTGCATATTCTAAACACCTCTTTATATAATTTGAAAATAACTTCATGGGGATGAAGGCTTAAGGTTAGCGCAGGGGGGAAAGACAAGGCTATTCACTAACTGGCGATACTCTTGACCTGGTATTTTCCATCGACTACAGGGCAAGGCATTTAAGTTAATTATCATTTCATCCATAACTTGATTCTGAATTGCCCTTTCCCGGCAAAAAAAGCCCATGGTTTTAGTAATACAGTTCACTGGCTCTTTACTATCAGCAGTATGCCACTCCAAGTCGATGGCAAAAACCCTGTGCAAAAGGGAAACCACCTCTACCCCGGTAGCACCAATGCCAAAAGTCCTTCGGGACGGATTTTGGCAGTAAGCTTCTCCTTTTAGAAAACTGCAGGTTAATAAACCACAGCCCATACAATGACCGCTGTTTAAAAAGAGCACATCTTCTTGCATACGATTTTTAACTTGATAGCCAAGTTTAGAAAAAAGACTGGACAGAATAATGTCTTGAAACCGGTACTGTAAATAGGGGATATGGTTAGCAGCATATCTTGTGGGTAGGTACCTGGAAAAAAATCTGGCAAAAACCAGAACTCCATAGCTAAATTGAGCTTGAATATCTCCAAATCGCGGAGCCCAAGGGGGACATCCACCTGAACCATAACTTTCACAGCCATCTCTGCAGAAACCAGTTATCAACTCATAATTATGATTTACTTCTCTACTCTCAATTGCCCGGTAACCAAATTCCAAAGGGTAATTATTACCCTCCTGACTGGTGTATATATACCACATCAGTACCCCCCCTTTTT
>CAZXIR010000357.1:0-1862 GCA_964640845.1 uncultured Syntrophomonas sp. | reverse complement strand
ATGGAGCCATCGGGGAAGGTGATTTCCCATTGACACTAGGAAATATTTGGAGGTTAAATTATGTGTGGAATAATGGGTTATATCGGAAGAGCCAATGCGGTTCCGGTAATTATAGATGGACTGTCGAAACTGGAGTACCGAGGATATGATTCGGCTGGGATAGCTATGTATAACGATGAAGGAAAAATTGAGGTGTGCAAGAAGCAGGGCCGGCTGGTTGACATGGTTGAAAAACTCGGCCCAGGCCGATGCTGTAATCTAGGCATTGGACATACCCGCTGGGCCACCCATGGGGTACCTAGTGATAACAATGCTCACCCCCATTGCGATTGTACCGGTAAAATTGCCCTGGTTCATAATGGAATTATAGAAAATTATGCTCAATTGAGAAAAGAATTGATTATTGAGGGTCATGATTTTGTATCTGAGACTGATACTGAAGTTATGGTTCACCTGATAGAAAAATACTACACTGATTCTCTGGAAGATGCGGTAAGAAAAGCCCTTACTCAGGTACGAGGTTCCTTTGCCATCGTAGTAATCTGCAGTGATGAACCTGATAAGATTGTGACTGCCAAAAAAGCCAGCCCGCTCATAATTGGTTTAGGGCAAGGGGAAAATTATGTGGCTTCAGACATTCCGGCCGTATTAGGTCTTACTTCTAGGGTTTACATTATTGAAGAAAACGAATTTGCAGTTATAACCTCTGACGCAGTTGTTATAACAGATTTTGAGGGCCAGCCGATAGATAAAAAGGTATTCGAAGTTACCTGGGATCCAGTATCGGCTGAAAAGGAAGGATACGAGCATTTTATGCTCAAGGAAATAAATGAACAGCCCCGGGCGATTAGGGATACCCTGGCCGGTAAAACCCTTCACAGCATGGTAGATCTGAGCGGATTGGAAATGGACGATATCTTTAAAAAGGTGGGGAAAATTTTTATAGTAGCCTGTGGAACCGCTTATCACGCAGGATTGGTAGGCAGAATGGCTATTGAGAAATTAGCCCGGATATCGGTAGAAACTGACATCGCGTCTGAGTTCAGATACCGGGATGTGCTATGGAACCCGAATGATCTCATGATAGTAGTCAGCCAATCGGGGGAAACGGCCGACACCCTGGAAGCTTTAAGAAAAGCCAAGCATCAAGGGGTCAAAGTTCTAGCGGTAACCAATGTGGTAGGAAGTTCCATAGCCCGGGAAGCCGATAAGGTGATTTATACCCATGCCGGACCTGAAATCGCGGTGGCATCTACCAAAGCTTATATTACTCAGCTAGCTATCATGTACCTGGTTGCCATGTATTTGGGTAAAGTAAAAGGCGTTGGCAGTGAGTCACAGTCACAGGAGTTGGGTTCCGGGTTACACCAGATTGATCTAATGGTGCAGAAAATACTGGATCACGAAAAAGAAACCGGAAAAATAAAAGAGCTGGCCCAAAAATATAGAGATGTACAAAGCACCTTCTTCTTGGGGCGGGGAATGGATTATGCAGTAGCCATGGAAGGGGCCTTAAAACTTAAAGAAATCTCCTATGTGCATGCTGAGGCCTATGCAGCCGGGGAGCTGAAACACGGCCCTTTGGCCTTAATCCATGATGGGGTACCGGTTTTGGCATTGATAACTCAGGATGAACTGGTGGAGAAATCCATGTCCAATATCAAAGAAGTTAAAGCTCGCGGTGCGGTAGTAGTAGCAGTTTGTAAAGAAAGCCTGCAGGAAGCCTGTCAGGAATGTGATGATCAAATCCTTTTACCGGATATCAATCCCATCCTGGCCCCTATCGTTTCCGTAGTGCCCTTACAGTTATTCGCATATTATATGGCCATCTTCCGGGGAGCAGATGTTGATAAACCCCGGAA
>CAZXIR010000356.1:0-1889 GCA_964640845.1 uncultured Syntrophomonas sp. | reverse complement strand
ATGTCTCGATAGTCTCGCATTATGCAAACACCTCCTCGATTCTAGCGACTGCATCTCTAGTAATGAGCAAGGTATCGTATTTTAACAGATCATAGACGTTGATAAAATCTACTTTTAGCGGTTTTACCCCGGGTATATTGCGAGCCGACTTGGCTACATTGGGATTGCCGTCAGCAGTTATTACCAAGGTATCCTTATCTATTTTGAGTGAATCCAAAATCTTGATAAAATCTTTGGTTTTGGGCTCATCCAGATTCAATTGATCCAGTATAACCATACTGTTCTCAATTACCTTTCCGGACAGGGCTGATTTCATAGCCAGTCTTCTGACCTTTTTAGGCAGCTTGTAGGAATAATCTCTGGGCTTGGGGCCAAAGACAATTCCGCCCCCTTTCCAGACCGGATTACGGGAACTTCCTACCCGGGCACGTCCGGTTCCTTTCTGTCTCCAGGGTTTCTTGCCTCCGCCTCTGACTTCAGCTCTGGTTTTACTTGATGCGGTTCCCACCCGTTTGTTGGCCAGCTGCATTCTCACAAAATCATATAATACAGCCTGGTTGGGCTCGATACCAAAGATATTATCGTTTAATTCTAGCTCTCCAATTTGGGCCCCGCTAACGTCATACAGTGCAACTTTAGGCATTTTCTAACCTCCTTCAAATTCAGTTATGCCTTTACTGAACCTTTTATCATGACCAGACCTCTTCTGGGCCCTGGAATTGAACCTTTAATTAAAATGAGGTTTCTCTCGGGGTATATTTTAGCTATTTCCAACCCCTGCACAGTCACTCTCTCTCCACCTAATCTGCCGGGCAACTTTCTTCCTTTAAATACTCTCGCTGGGCCTTTGGCACCCAGAGATCCTGGACGACGGTGGTATTTTGAACCGTGTCCCATTGAGCCTCGTGCAAAGTTGTGCCTCTTTACTCCTCCAGCAAATCCTTTGCCTTTGGATGTACCAGCAACATCCACCTTATTTCCTGCTGCGAATATATCTACCTTGATCTCCTGGCCAACTTCATAGGCATCTGCATCATCAACCAGGAATTCCTTTATATGCCGCAGTGGTTTTAGATTGGCCTTTTGAAAATGGCCTTTAGCCGGTTTATTGACTTTACTTTCCTTGATATCCCCGAAACCTACCTGAATGGCATGGTATCCGTCTGTTTGCAGGTTTTTCTTCTGCAACACTTTGCAAGGCCCGGCTTCAACTATGGTAACGGGAATGGCTTTTCCTTCATTATCGAAGATCTGCGACATACCAATTTTTATACCCAATATGGCCTGAGTATGGTTGGACATCTTAAGTTTCCTCCTTTTTCTCAGTGATAGGTTGGTAGTGGGAAAACCAACGTCACTTCTATAATTCACTCGCCTTGAAATCCTTATTACCCACTGATTCCTCAGCTTTGAATTTCTTAGAGCTTAATTTCGATATCTACCCCAGAAGGTAAATCTAAATGCATAAGTGCATCTATAGCCCTGGGAGTAGGATCCAGTATATCTATTAAACGTTTGTGGGTCCTCATTTCGAACTGCTCCCGGGAATCTTTATTTACATGAGGTGATCTCAATATGGTATAAATGTTCTTTTCCGTAGGTAGCGGTATGGGACCAGATACATTTGCACCATTTTTCTTAGCAGTTTCCACAATTTTCTGCGACGACTGATCTAATAATTTATGGTCAAATGCTTTCAGTCTAATCCTCACTTTTTGCTGGACATTCACTCGAACAAAAACCTCCTTAGTCACTTGCTTAATACACGCTGCCGAGTGTGTGGCAGTGAAGGACATCTATCATCCTTCACTGCTTTTTATCGACAGTTATTTACTAATCGATGCTGGTAACAACACCGGCGCCAACAGTTCTTCCACCTTCTCTGATGG
>CAZXIR010000355.1:0-1893 GCA_964640845.1 uncultured Syntrophomonas sp. | reverse complement strand
CCCGTGACAACACCCCCGTCCCCCTGACACCCCCCCCACCCCCCTGACACTTGGCAACCGTTGTTTTATGTATACAATCTTACCCCTTGATACCGGGGCCAGCCTTCTATATTCTATAGTAAGGGTTAAATTTTAGAACTGAGGTGGATTTATGGAAAGGAAAACGAAAATAGCAATTTTTGGTTATGGTAATATTGGCCGATATGCAGTTGAGGCGGTGCAAGCTTCACCTGATATGCAGTTGGTGGGAATTGTTCAGCCCATAATTGAACTGGATGCTTCACGTCTGGCTGAAGCTCAAAAACATAATCTGGTGGAATCAATTGATGAACTGTCAGAGGTGGATGCAGCCCTGTTATGTATTCCTACTCGAGCAGTACCGGAAGTTGCGGTTAAGCTGTTGGGTAAGGGCATTAATACCGTCGATAGCTATGACATTCATAATCAATTGGCTGATTTGCGTATAAGATTAGCTCAAGTTGCCAAGGAAAACAATTCTGTGGCCGTGGTTTCAGCCGGATGGGATCCGGGTACTGATTCCATGGTGCGCTGCATGTTTGAATTCATGCTGCCCCGGGGTTTAACTTATACCAATTTCGGACCAGGCATGAGTATGGGGCATTCAGTAGCCGCCAAAGCCATTCCTGGAGTGGAAAATGCGCTTTCTATGACTATCCCTTTAGGTACCAGTGTTCATCGCCGTATGGTTTATGTTCAACTGCAAGCAGGAGCCGATTTTGATCAAGTTGAAACAGCCATAAAACAAGACTCCTACTTTGCCAAAGACGAGACGATTGTGACCCAGGTAGCTGATGTAAGTCTTTTGTTAGACATGGGACATGCGGTTAACATGGAGCGCAAAGGTGTTTCGGGATTAACCCATAATCAGTTAATCGGCTTTTTCATGAAAATTAATAATCCGGCATTAACTGCCCAAATCATGGTTGCATCAGCCCGAGCCAGCTTGAAACAGAGACCGGGTGCCTACACCATGATTCAAATTCCTATTATTGATTATATGTATGGTAACCAAGACGACATTATCCGTAATCTAGTATAGAGGGACCATAGGACAGCCACTTTAATGGGGTCGGTGCAGGCAGAGGAACGTCGAATCGTCCCCATGTCTCGCCGACCTTGTGTTAAGTTTAATTGTTTTTAGGAAGCCTTAACTCGGTTGGTAGAACCTGTTTTCAAAAGTTAGGTATTATCCTGTTAAACTGGAATGTATTGTCGGTAATGATAAATTGCAGCCGAGAGATGATGATAGTTGCTTCTAAACAAACAAACGACCGTACGAAAAACAGAGGATCAATAGGGTTAAAGTAGCAAGGTAAAAGTATTCCACAAACAACTTATACCTATCACTAATATTCGTATTAGATTGGTATTCTATGTTATTTATCATACTCTCTACTGCTGCATTCTTAAAAACTGCCATCAGCAGCAAAACTATTAAAATGACGGTTACAACAATATGATCCATCACTGCCCTACATTTTGCCTCCCTCTGCTTTTTGCCAGGCATACTGCCTACTATTATAATTTTGCCAGTTGGCGGCAATTAAATACCAGGGAAGCATACAATTATCTTTGCATTAACCGGTAGCCGTTCTTTTTTAACCAGTCTTTCCTTTCTTTATAATCAGGGAGGATGGCGGAAACTAAATCCCAAAAATTTTTGGAATGATTAAGGTGGATTAGATGGCATAGCTCATGGACGATGAGGTAGTCCAGGACTGGTGCAGGGGCCATAATCGCTCTCCAGTTAAAATTTAGATTACCTAAAGAACTGCAACTACCCCATCTGGTCTGCTGGGTTTTTATTGTTACCTTGGCCGGTCTTACTCCCACTATGGTCTGGAAATATGGCAGTCGTTCCTGAATATACTT
>CAZXIR010000354.1:0-1897 GCA_964640845.1 uncultured Syntrophomonas sp. | reverse complement strand
GAAATTTGCCGAAAGGACTTGGGTATACCACCATATCTGCTCCAGCCAATCGGGCCAGTTTGCCCAAAATTAGGTATGAACTTACACCAGATACCGGAGATTCATACATAGTCCCGGCAAAATCCAGATGAGCCATAATGGGCACATTTATATCCGGATGTTCTGCCAGGCCTTGCATAGCAGAGATTCCTACGGTCAAGTAGTTTATCATAATAGCGTTGGCTCCTGCATCGATAGCCCGCCGGGCATTATCCAGTACGTTTAAAGCTCCATCAGTGATGTTAGGGGTGTATAAGACCCTATGCCCGGTCTCTTCATAGTGGCGGCGAATGACTTCCATATACAATTTGATCCTCTGATCACGAGGGTTGAACGGAGGATCAGCAATCAATTCATCATCTTTGACAATGTCCACTCCACCTTCAAGTGCCAGGCTAAACAAGTGGCATCCAACTTCAGGGCTATATCCGGTACATGGTTTTATCATATTGTTTAGAAGGGGGCGATCATAAACCTCCAGCAGATTGCGCACTCCTTCAACACCAAATTTGGGACCCTTAAACTGGGCCAGAAATTCGGGTGGGAATTTTATGTCTAATAACTTTAAGGGACCAACCATAGAAATATTTCCGATAATAGTGGAAAGCAGCATCGGTATCTGAGGACCGAAATTGACCGCGGGAAAAGCTAATTGAAATACCCACTGCCGTACATCCTGGTTTTTAGGCACCTCATATTCATTTCCTGGCACTTCATAAATTGCCACCACCTTAGCCACATGCTTTTCGCGTACTTCCGGTGTCTCTTCAGGAACGGCTACCCAGGTGCCGGTAGTTTGCTCTATTCCAATGGAACTTATTTTTTTCACGATATCTACATCACGACCGGTCTGCAAATAATAGGTAGCAATTACATAGCCACCCATAGCCTCAATTTGTTCCGGTATTACCATCATTTCCGAGTCTGTCAAATAAAATTCCTCCTTATGTGCAAAAATGGGTCTTGAACCGTTTGATGCTGCGCCGCGTTTAATCGTCACCTTCCTTTCTGAACCGGCTTTGCAGCTTATTTTCCTCAAAATAACTTCCAAAGCTTGTTCACTATTGTTTAAATATTGTCCTTATCTCAACCAAATAATTCATAACTATACTCTGTGCAGAGCGGAGCTCCGCAGCGGTTGCAGCACGTGGTTTGTTTGCAACTTCTCATACCAGCTGTATTTGGCTATATTCATTTGATTGAGCCCCATTTGTGCCACTTTTTTTGCTATTTATTATTAAAGAGTTGTAAGTTCAAAAGTTTATAATTTGTGATTGTAGATATGCAAAAGATAATTCCAGGAAACAGTATTCATTTCAGTTAACTAAACGATACTACTAATAGAATCCAGAAATCCAGAGGAAAATAGATAAGTTTTTCGTATTTATGGTATATTATACGACATTTTACGATATTTTTCTAGTTATTAAGTCAAATACATTAAGCATACCATTCTTAGGAAGCTATGCAGGCTATGATTTGGCAGGTCTGTGGGGTAGGGGTAACATGCGGACTTGTCAAGGGGACCGCAGGCTGTGTGAAAAGTCCCGAAATTGCCTAATCTTAGCTCCATGGTGGAAGACAGCAACATGCATTGGGCAAAATTCTAGCTTTTGTCCCAATAATAAGTTTAATTCTGGTCACAAGTGAAGCTACTGAAAAGTGCAAAATAGTTTTCACCCACCCTGATGGGGTTGTTAACACTTTAACAGATGCGGGGTAGGTGTTCTCCCTCCAGCATTCCTAGAATACGTTTTGCGCCTAATGGTGTTTCCAGCAGCACCATTCCCGGAGGTTCTAATGTCACTTCACCAATAATGGCAGCGTTGCTCGATTCGTCCAGACCTTGTAGGTCTGC
>CAZXIR010000353.1:0-1926 GCA_964640845.1 uncultured Syntrophomonas sp. | reverse complement strand
CAAAATTGATATGTTCCAGAACCTTCTTCCCTCCCAGGTTTACATTCAATTCGCAGACCTTCAAAACTGGATCGGCTCTTAATGGGGACACTTTGTCATTGACCGCTGTTACGGACGATTTTCCCATATCTGCAGCCTTGAAACTAGCGAAAGAATAATATTTGGATCGGCGGCGGTATTCCTGGTAAACCTGTTCGGGTTCACCATCGCATATAATTCTGCCCTGATCCATCAACAAGAAGCGATCCGAAATAGGAAGCAACTGTTTAAGCCGATGTTCGATTATTATGACCGATGTTTTTTGACCCAGTTTCTTAATCACCTGCAGTACTTCTGATGTGCCGGTTGGATCAAGATTAGCCGTGGGCTCATCCAGAATAATCAATGACGGGTGCATGGCCAGTATAGAGGCAATAGCAATCCGTTGTTTTTCGCCCCCGGAAAGAGAATAAACCTCCCGATCCTTTAAATTTAAAGAATTAACTGCGCCCAAGGCCCACTCCACCCGGTCCTTAATCTCTTCTCTGGTCAAACAGAGGTTTTCCGGACCAAATGCAACTTCGTCTATTACTTTTAAGGTACAAAGCTGCACTTCCGGATCCTGCTGCACCAAGCCGATACTGCCGGCCAGTTGGATTGGGGTACATCGCCTACTGTCCATGCCATTAATGATAACCGAACCGCTCATATGACCTGCCACGTTATGAGGTATAAACCCGGCCATACAAAGAGCCAGGGTTGATTTTCCACAGCCACTGCTACCGGTTATACAGATAAACTCTCCCTGCTCTACCTGCAAGTTGATATCCCTTAAAGCGGGCGTCGTGCTTCCCTGATATTGAAAATTAACCCCCTGCAGGGATACTACTACTTTGCTCATTAAGCCACTTCCTGCTCTTTACTCTATTAATAGCTTGTTAACCTGTCTTACCCAGCGACTCCCGTCGTAATTGGCAGCTATCAGCCGCATCATATCATCTTCTTCTATTAAAAGGAACTTATCATCAGCTAGTATCTGTTCTAAGGAAAATTCCACCATATATCCATCGGCAGCTATTACCTTCAATATTGTACTGCCAGGTATCAGGCCAGCTTCTTTAATTATCGCCGCAGCCGGAACTCCGGTATATTCTTGTTCTGGCACATGCATATACTGACCATTTAACTCGGCACGAATAGTAATCTCCTGCTGGCTGAAATCAGACAGACGGAAGGACCGACCTTGTTCTACAGTTCCTTCTACCGTACACTGAGGTTCCAACCAGGGCGGTGAAAATATATGCGCAAAGTAATATACAGCCCCGCTGGTAAAAAGCAGGAAAATTAACCCGGTAGCCACCAGGCTTATTTTGCGGTTTTTTGCTGGTGCAATAAATATTTGATCCTGAACATTTAATTGAAAAGGCCGGGCCTGGATAATAATATTTATTACCTGGTAGCCAAAGCTGCCGGCAAGAATTACACCTGAGATAAATGCCAGACCAGAAATCAAGATAATATAGCCCCATCCCACCCCTGAAAAATACAAAATTTGAAACACCAACACATTGGTGGCAGCAGCCAGACCTCCAGCCAGAGCCAAGTAGGTCAAAGTATAACGACGGAAAACAAATAATACCAAATCAATTATTATACCCTGTACTAAACATACAATAATTATCACAATCCCATGGGTGCCCCCGGTTAAAAACTCAATACAACCCTTCAGTAACCCTGCAGCTGAACCGGCGCCATTTTTTCTGACTAAACCCGCAGCTAGTATAATCCAGAAAACATGCATACCAGACATTAACTGTCCTGCTCCAAAAGGGACTCCCAACACGGTATTTAAAAGATTAGCCAGATAGCCTATATAGGTACTCATTACTCCGCCAATTCCACTCAAAATAGCTATAACCAGCAGGTCTCTATTGGACAGATAGGGTC
>CAZXIR010000352.1:0-1927 GCA_964640845.1 uncultured Syntrophomonas sp. | reverse complement strand
CTGTAGTCCTGATGATGTAATTGGTCACCAATCTATTGAATTCTATATGAATCCTGCTGATCATGAAATAATAAAACAAAGGCTTACAACCAATAAATCTCTTAATAATATGGAAATTCGTTTTTACACCTATGGCAGAGAACAAAAACGGGGATTGTATTCTGGTGAAATTATTAATATCAAGGGAAAACCATGCGTACTAAGCGTTATGGTAGATATAACTGAATTACGAGAAATTGAAAATGAAATGAACCGTCTGTCCAGACTGAATCTAGTAGGAGAAATTGCCGCCAGCATTGGCCATGAAATCAGGAACCCCATGACCTCGGTGCGTGGCTTTCTGCAAATGTTTAAGGATCGATATACAGAAGATGATGATTTATTAGATCTAATGATTGAAGAACTGGATAGAGCTAATTACATCATTACCGAGTTCCTTTCTCTTTCCAAAAGAGACAAGATGGTGGGTATGAATCCCAAAAACCTAAATACTATAATCCGAAAATTATTACCCTTAATTCAGGCCCAGGCTCAGAGTAAAGATCAAAATATAAAGGTTGAACTTGGTGAACTGCCTGACCTAATCGTGGATGAGGCGGAAATATGCCAGGTAATACTTAATCTGGTCAATAATGGTATGGAATCAATGTCTCCTAGCGGAGAGGTTGCCATAAAGTCGTATATAGAAAATAAAACAGTGGTATTAGCGGTTCAGGACCAAGGCTACGGAATAGACCATGAATTGGTTGATAAGCTGGGCACCCCCTTTTTTACTACTAAAGAGCAAGGGACGGGCTTAGGGTTGGCTGTCTGTTACCGAATAGCTGAGCGGCATAATGCCATAATAGACATGGATACCAGTTCATCGGGTACTACTTTCTATGTTAGATTCCCCACATGGGTGCCAGGAACCTAAGAAACTAAGTTACTTAAGAAGATTGTCGATCAATGTAGTGTTAAGCTAGGTGGATGAGCACTCCCCCCGGCTAAAAAGTTGTCAATAACCCCGTACTCGTGACATCAAGCACCTCGTCTCCCTGACTCAAAGGTCATAGAGATGGTTTTGACCGTCAGGCCGATGGCCTCGATCAATACTGCTGCAGCAAAAACAGCGGCGGTGAGACCCAGGCTCTCCTGCCGGCCCAGACCAATATTGATGGAGCCATATTGGAATACTGTTATCATAGCGGCCAAAGTGAGATTCAAAAGCATTATGCCCCGAGCAGTAGTAGTTCGTATAGCTTCTAATAGCTCCCGGCCCAGTTTATCTTTTTGTCTCTGGGGAAGGTTGATATACCGGCCTGGATCCTCGGGCTGGATTATCAAAAATATGTTCATCAACATCATTGACAGCCATACTATTGCTCCCACCAGGGGCATAACATATACGGTCCAGAATCCTTTTTCACTCCAGGCATCCGGGGTGCCAAACAGACCGAAGTGAGTTGGAACCTGCTCGGGGAGAAGCGGATAGTATTGAGCGGTATAGGTAAAGGCAAATACTAGGAGGATTACCGGGATAAACTCCAGGGCAGGCGGGTAGAAGGCTTTTATTTTATTTCCCATATATTGCTCCTCCTTCGATAAAAGGGTACTATAAATCCAAAAGTATGTCAGCAGGGATTTGATGATATTGGCTATCCTTTGGCATCTGGCAACAATGCTCAATTATTCGTAGATTGGGAATGGCTTTACGCTTATCTGGACTCGGGTGATTACCGTATCGTGAAAGATATACTGGACTTTCGTGGTACCGGAGATTACGATAAATACTATTTAACTGCTGAATTCACTATTCGTTGATTTTCTCCCAGATACTAATTGACCACATTCCGGCTGCTGCCACTCAAAAAGGCCTCTATGTTATGGGCAATTTCTTTCAGCAGGGTCTGCCTGGCTTCTATGCTAGCCCAGGCTATATGAGGCG
>CAZXIR010000351.1:0-1931 GCA_964640845.1 uncultured Syntrophomonas sp. | reverse complement strand
CCTTACTAACCAATGTTTACTTATTTATATTCAACGGATTACCCATAGGTTACTAGACCTGGCATAATATGGACTGGTGAATATTACGATTTGGTTATAAGAGCTCTTTTAATATTACAGTTTAAAGGGCAGTGTTTGTCGAAACGAAACACTGCCCTTTTTATAACAGTCACTTACATGCTGCGTTGTATAATATATATAGATTAAAATATCTTGAAAAGATTTTGCTCCAATGAAGAGCTAATTAAGATCCAATCGATTCAAGAGAAAGGCGTCAATAATGACCCAAGCTAAATTATGGACGAAAGAATTTATAATAAGTGCCAGCGTTAACTTTTTTGTTGCGTTGAACTTTTATTTATTGATGATAATTACTTCAGAATTTGCCATGAGGGAATTTAACTCATCGCCCAGCGCAGCTGGTTTGGCTGCCAGCATTTTTATAATCGGTGCCCTTTTTTCCCGAGTTTTCACCGGCAAATTCATAGCCTCGACTGGTTATAAAAATATGCTCTTTATTGGTGTTATAGCAGGTTTAGCTATGACCATAGCTTACTTTGGAATTAACAGCATTATGCTCTTGTTTATTATCCGATTTTTCCATGGCGCGGCATTTGGTATTACCTCTACGTCAACAGCTACGATTGTATCAGATATTATACCATGGGAAAGAAAAGGCGAAGGCATTGGATATTTCTCGTTAAGCCAAATTCTGGCAACTGCCATTGGCCCTTTTTTAGGCATTTTTTTTAGTCAGCTGGGCAGTTACAAGATTATTTTTGCCGCCTGTACAATTGCTGCAGCCATCAGCCTTTTGATGGTACCGTTTATATCCTTGCCCAAAAAAGAATTGGAGCAAAGGAATGGAATGCAGAGTAGCGGAATAAGTAGTTTTGTGGAAGCAAGAGCTATTCCCATTTCCATCGTTTGTTTACTCATATATATGTCTTATTCAAGCCTGGTATCCTTTCTTACTGTATACGCAAAAGAAATTAATCTAGCCGATGCAGCCAGATACTTTTTTATAGTGTATTCTGTTGTGATTTTGATCTCCCGACCAATGGTGGGCAGGCTTTTTGATGCCAGGAATGAAAATACCATCATGTATCCTGCAATAATAATATTTGCCATGGGAATGTTCCTCTTTAGCCAAAGCTATTACAGCTATGTGCTTTTATTATCGGCGGTTTTGGTGGGCTTAGGATTTGGTGCCATTGTATCAAGTACACAAACTATTGCAGTAAAAGCAACTTCTCCAGATCGTTTAGGGCTGGCAAATTCAACATATTACATGCTTTGCGACATCGGAATGGGAATAGGTCCTTTGGCGGTTGGATTTATTATCCCTTTCACTGGTTATAGAGGAATGTATACTATTGTTGCAGCCATTATCCTTGCATGCACCTTACTGTATTATTTATTGCACGGCAAAAAAGTTCGTTGTGTAGTACCCGTGACTGAATAATCAGTTGATGATATAGGCATATTATGATATGGTATGACTATATCGTGTGTCGAAAAGAGGTGATACCTTGAAAGAAGCAATCAGACCTTCAGCAGATTTAAGAAATCATTATAATGAAATTTCGAAACAATGCAAAGAATCAAGGGAGGCAGTTATTATCACCGTAAATGGACGTGGTGATACAGTAGTTCTTGGATTACAGGATTACTATCAGATGAAATCTGAACTGGAACTTCTTAGAACACTTGCAGAAGCGGAAGATGATGTGAAAAACGGACGGGTAGCACCAATGCAGGATTCGTTTGACGATCTTCGTGCATCTTTACTTGAAAGGAAGAATGGATGAAGTATAACATCTTACGAACGGATAAAGCAGAGGATCAGCTCCGTGAGATCATATTCTATATTGCTGATGATTCCGGAGATGTGGACATGGCCTTGGGATATCTCAATAAGTTAAAAACAG
>CAZXIR010000350.1:0-1944 GCA_964640845.1 uncultured Syntrophomonas sp. | reverse complement strand
TTGTAAGAAACATATTCGATGAACTTAGCCCAGGACGCATCGGAGATTGACTTAGTCTACATTATACCAAACTGATGTTCGCAACGCATTATTCATATGATACGAAAACTGCGGCATTCATCACCTACCTACGCTACCGCTTAGAGGAGGTTGTCTTCTGTCGCCCCAAGATAAAATGTTTGACCGCGATCAGCGACATTTTTTTAATGATTAATGCTTCAGGAAAACCTGACCACTTCACAGTATTATAAATTCAACGTTTTACAAGTGTCCTACAAGCTGTAAAATAATAGATAAGCTAAAAATTAAGGAGTGGTAGACGTGTTAAAGGAGTCGATTAATACGAATTCAGCCCCGAATGCTATAGGGCCATATTCCCAGGCTATTAAGATCAACCAATTCATATATACCAGCGGACAAATACCTCTGGATCAGGAAGGTCAGGTAGTCGGATCAGACATTGAGGAACAAACCACCCAGTGTCTCATCAATGCCAAGTATATTCTGGAAGCAGCCGGCAGCAGCCTGGAAAAAGTCATTAAAACCATGGTATTCTTGAATAATATGGACAACTTCGCAGCTATGAATGAAGTCTATGCCAGTTTTTTCACTGCTCCTTATCCAGCCCGCAGCTGCGTTGAGGTGGCCAGACTTCCAAAAGACGTAAAAGTTGAAATAGAGATGATCGCCAGCCTGTAATATCTTCAAAGATAAACGGGGTGCCACTCATGATAGGTACCCCGTTTATCTTGCATATCTTCTCATCAGACTCTGGATAATCCTCTTTTAATCTTTATGCAAGTCTGAAAGGATAGTGAAACGCTGGTCAACCTCCTGCCAGTTAACAATATTCCACCAGGCGGAAATAAATTCGGCCCGCCGGTTTTGATATTTCAGATAATAAGCATGTTCCCACACATCCAGGACCAGTAAAGGAATTATACCCCATTGAGTAAGGTTCTGATGCTTCTCGGCCTGCAGTATTACCATCTGCTGGAAGATCGAATTCCATCCCAGTACAGCCCAACCAGAGCCTTCTACTGCGCCTGCTGCCGCACTAAATTGCTTTTTGAAAGTCTCAAAACTATTAAAATCCTTGGTAATCTGTGCCATTAACTCCTGACCTGGGCCATCCTGTCCCACGGGGGCCATATTTTCCCAGAACAGAGCATGTAGTATATGTCCGGAACCATGAAAGGCCAGTTCTTTTTCCCAATGCTTTAGCAGTGAATAGTCATCCTGCAACCTGGCCTGGGCTATTGCCTGTTCGGCTTTGTTTAAACCATCAACATAAGATTTGTGGTGCATATCGTGGTGAATTCTTACTGTCTGTTCATCGTAGTACGGTTCCAGGGCATCATAGGGATAAGGCAGATCCGGTAATTTGTGTTCCATGTAAAACCACCCCTTTTTAAATACTTTTACCTGATTAACTGGACAATAATTAAGCTATACTATCATCCTGTATCAAATCATAAAACATGCTCAAATTATACCATAATATGAGAAGTCGTTCCATTTGCTGCTTAACCCTTACCTTTGGCCTCTAAACCAGGTCCTCATTCCTTCTCCATAGATTTCATAACCGACTTCAAATATTAATTTCCAGGGTACATCAGAATATGTACCATACTCCCGCAGGTATTCAATGTAAAGACCACCAAACAAATCCAGTTGGGGCAAAACTGCATCATGTACACCGTCAAATTCAACCGCCGGTACCCCAATGCGTTTACAGATATCGTAATCAAACGTAGGTGCCACCTTTACCCAACCATCGTTCAAATAAAGATGATTATAGACATGAGGAAAAAACACATTAGTTCCCATCATATCTACTGCTTCCGGAGGCGATTTATGATTGCGAATAGAAGTTAGAATAAGCCTGCTGGGTATTTTTGCTGCTCGGCAGAGAGATGCAAGCAGAATTGCTTTAGGCATACA
>CAZXIR010000349.1:0-1950 GCA_964640845.1 uncultured Syntrophomonas sp. | reverse complement strand
TATTAAGAATAATTATAACAGATAAAACATCATATTTTTATATAAAAGTCCTATTGCAGCAGTACTAAAGTCGCATCTTCAAATTAATTTCAGAACCTTTGAAAATAAACGTTTGTTCCCTTTACCATTTGCTTACCAGAGTTTTTAAAGCCTTTTGAAATAAACTAGCCCCAAGTTAGTAATCTTGGGGCTAGATGGATGATTCTATTTATGAGAAGCTTTCCTTTTCTCCTCCTGCTTTAGCATGAATAATTCCCGGATCTATTTCTGCAGGGCCAGGCACACAATTCGATCTACCAGTTCTTCATAGCTGATACCTGCTGCCCGGGCGGCATCAGGCACCAGACTCATAGCAGTCATTCCTGGAATATTGTTAATTTCCAGTACATAAGGGTTTTCATCCTTATCAATCATAAAATCTACCCGTGCATAACCACGGCATTTAAAGCTGGTATAAACCTTCTTGCTTATCTCAATAACCTTGGCATTTACAGCTTCACTCACCCTGGCCGGTATAATGTGTTCACACATCCCAGGAGTATATTTAGATTCATAATCATAAAACTCATTGGCAGCAGTAATCTCAATGATAGGTAGTATCTGAGGTTCTTCATTGCCAACTATGGAGACCGTCAACTGCGGACCCTCAATGAATTTCTCAATTACCACTTCCTGGTCATATTGAAAGGCCTCTTCCACAGCAGACTGCAATTCCTCCGATGTTTTTACTATATATACCCCGATGCTGGAACCCTGGGTAGCCGCTTTAACTACCAATGGAAGACCCAGTTTACCAACGATATCACTTAAGTTCTCCTGGCTTTTTTGGTATTTATATTTAGTAATTATCACAAAATCAGCGGTAGGAATCCCCTCATAGCAGAAAATCTTTTTGGTGGTTCCTTTATTCATACAGATGGCACTGGTCTCCACTCCTGAACCGGTATACGGTATTCCCAGTATATCCAGATATCCCTGCACCGTTCCATCTTCTCCATATTTACCGTGCAAGGCTATAAATACCACATCGGGACTGATTTCTTTTATCTTCTCCAGATTATCCCTGTTTAAATCCAGGGTTTTGGCCTGATAACCTGCCTTTTTTAACCCATCATATACTCCTGCCCCACTCCTCAGAGATACTTCTCTTTCTTCGGACAGTCCACCCATTAACACCAAAACATTTATCATTCCATTCACCGCCCTATCTATATTTTGTAGCCTGCCCTTAAAGGCTGGTTTATGTAAGAAATATTACTTTGCATCTATTATTATGCCATACCCTATGGATTATTTTAGATTATATGCCATTGAAGTGCAAAATGCAGGTCTATTTAGTGTTTATTTTTTCAATTTTTATCCCTTTTATATTATCATAGTAAGAAATGTTTTCGGGAGGATTAACAAATGATTGCAAGATGGGTACCAGAATTCTCCGCCGCTATAACGGTTTGTGATTCCAATGGCATCATCACCGCTATGAATGAGAAATCAGCGATACTTTTTGCCAAAAATGGAGGATTTGAACTGATTGGAAGACCTCTACTGGACTGTCATCCACCTGAAGCCCAGGAAATAGTAAAAAAAATGCTGGAAACACAGGTTGATAATTGTTATATCACTGAAAAAGATGGCGTAAAAAAGCTGATAATTCAGTCCCCCTGGTATGAAGGAAATCAATTTATGGGCCTGGTGGAAATCGTTAAGGAAATATCTGATGATATTCCCGTTTACCATCGCTAAGCCACCCCTGATCTTATAATAACCAATTAATGTTTGTCACTTACCAGCATTAAGCGAGGCGCAGCTTCGGAAATATATGCTTTAAGTATGGTATTGGTTCCAAAAATACACTCTTGATGCGGTGAAGAATATATGCTAAAATTGATTCTGCTGACAATGCCTTATAAACATTGTCAAATGCAGGGGAGTAGCTCAATTGGCAGAGCA
>CAZXIR010000348.1:0-1954 GCA_964640845.1 uncultured Syntrophomonas sp. | reverse complement strand
CGATAATGCCCCAGGTCTTCCCTTTGATTTCCCGGAAGGGTATATCCAGACAGGTGAAATTACCACTGCCAGAGTATTGTTTTGATTTCACATACTGGTCATATTGTGGTAATGACTCCAGGAGGTAAAAAAGCAGGGCAAAAGTATGCTGTACCACGCTATGGGTTGAATAACCAACAACATTGGCCACGGTGATATCTCTTCCTCGGCAATATTCCAGGTCAATATTATTAGTGCCGGTAGCGGCTACACAAATTAGTCGCACTCCCGGGGCCTGCTGCAGATTGGACTCATCTAAGACCACCTTGTTGGTGATAATTATGTTCTGATTCTTGATTCGATCAGCAACCTGATTTGGAAGGGTAGTAGTATAAATGCTTACCTGGCCGAATTTTTGGAAAATACTTAAATTGGCATCTTCCCCCAGGGTTTTGGCATCCAGAATACATAGCTTATTCAATATATCAGCTCCATCTTCTCCAGAATATTTGGGGTATTAGAATCATTAATTAGTTTGATTGCTTATTCTATATATATACCTTTTCTGCCCGGTGGGCAAGGATATAGGAGGGGCTGGGGAATGAAAAGGATTTATAAACCTCAATCAAAAGCAAGAGGAATTACTTGTTTTATTATGGAACTAATGGGTATGGGACTCAGCAAATTAAAGCAGAAGGTCAGATACTGAGTTGTTAAGGAATGGAAGACAGATGGCAGGGAGAATCGCTAAGATGAGTTTAATCTATATGATCAATGATTTTATTACTTTTGTGTTCCTGGGGGTAGCCTTTTTAATGGTGACAGAGCTAAGATATTCCCTGAAGTGGACAGTTGTTTGTGCCATCGTTGCCGTGGCGATCTTGTTTATCGCTTATGCCATTCTTATGTCCAAAGGAGTGAATGAAGGTTTAGCTGCCGCAGTCTCTCTTTCCCTGCCTTCACTATTGATTTGTTTTGTACTATCAAAACACAAAGATAGCAGGTTTATTTACATTCTGCAGCGTCGATATTATAGGATTAATGATATTTTTTCTGGCTATAACTATCGCTGCTTTTTTTAATAATAGCGACCTGGCGATACTAATCGTTTCAGTAATTTTGTTTTCTATACTGATATATTTTATCCGGCCTATTAGAGAAAATTATTTGCATATACAAAGGGTTCAAGACAGTGGATGGGGCAGCTTGGCCTTGGTTTCAGTCCTGTTTTATATATTGATATACTTGGTCTTGGATTATCCCGTATCCATAGCAGAAAGAATGGAGTATGTGCCGGTTGCACTGGCTTTTTGCATCACGGTGATATCAGTCTATATTGTCATCTACCAGACCGTTATTAAAAACGTGAGGATTTATGACGCTACCAAAGAAAACGAACTGCTGGAAGCGAAAATTGCTCTGCAACAGAGTCAATTGAAGTTGCAGGATGTATATTATCGGATGGCTTATACAGACATCTTGACCGGCCTGAAAAATCGCTATGCCTTTGAAGAAAAAAAAGATTTACTAGTAAATCTGGAGCAGCAGGAAAACCTAGCCTGTTTGTTAATGGATTTGAATGATCTCAAGATGACTAATGACCTTCAAGGTCATACCACCGGAGACGCTGTTTTAAGAGCCTTTTCCGGAATCCTGCAGGAAGCCCTGGACTCTGTTAATGATATTTATCGAATTGGAGGGGATGAATTCCTGGTTTTGTTTTCAGGTCAGTCAACTAATTCGGTAAAAAATCAGATTAACCAACTGCAGCAGCAGATTGCTGATAGTAACAACAGGAGTGATCTTCAGATCAGCGTTGCTATGGGGCTCGCGTTTATGGATGAATGCGAAACTACCGATTTGAATTCCTTGATTGCCTATGCCGATCAAAAAATGTATGAGGACAAAAAACGCATAAAAGGTGCCAGGAACCTAAGAAACTAAGTTACTTGAGAAGATTGTCAATAAATGTAGG
>CAZXIR010000347.1:0-1967 GCA_964640845.1 uncultured Syntrophomonas sp. | reverse complement strand
GTTGGTGCCTGGCACCATAAGTCGATAAAGGATCTGGGCCAGCTCTGCTCTGGTTGCGATTCCCCTGGGATCAAAGATATTGTTGCCCTTACCTTTAATCCAACCATGAGCTGATGCATAGGCCACTACCTCCTGGGCCCAACTTGACACCTGACTGCGGTCGGCATAAGCTACACTCCCGGTTGTTTCCGTTATTTTTCCGGCGTTTTTAAAGTAGTTGTAAATGATAACTACCATTTCCTCCCGAGTTATGGCCCGGTCAGGCTCAAAGCTGTTGTCTCCCACCCCCTGGGCCAGGCCTAACTGCTTGGCTGCGGCCAAAAATCCGGTGTACCAGCTATTACCTGCATCAGAGTAGTTCTCTCCGCTCCTTTCCTCAATACCAAAGGCCCGGCATAACATGGTTATGAATTCTGCTCTGGTAACGGTTTTATTGGGGGCGTATTCCTGTTCCGATACCCCTTGGGCAATACCTTTTTCCGCTATAAATAATAATGCCTCATAGAACCAATCTGATTTCTGAACATCGATAAAGCTAAGTTCAAAGCCAGGAGCAGAAATTTCCGGGGGCAGATCCGTGTCGCCACCCTTATTGGAACCGCCTGTGGAGCCTCCAGTGCTGACTGGCAGCACCTTCACCAAAATCCTTTGCCTGATATTTTGATCTTCGGTTCTGGCAATAATATGGGCTAAACCTTCCTCCAAGCCCTGAATCTTACCGCTTTGATCAACGTAAGCGACTGTGGGATGGTCGGAGCTGTAGGACATATTTTTATTGCTGGCATCAACCGGTAATATATCAGGTTTAAGGGTATAAGTTTCTCCTTTCTTTATGCTCAGGTCGGTCAAAACCTTGCCGTTTTGATCCAGTATGACCATATGGGCAACACTTACCGGTGCAGGGGGATAAGCTACGGTTACGGTAAAAGTAGCAGTCTTGCTGCTATCGTCCATAGAAGTTGCGGTAATTTGCGCCACACCCTCACCTCGGGCCAGGACTTTGCCGTCATCTCCAATCTTAACCACATCAGGGCGGGAAGAGACCAGCTGCACGCTTTTATCCAGGATTCCTTGGTCCTCCGGATTAACCGGGGTAAAGACTAAGGCATTCATAATATTCTGGGTGACATCGAGCCCCGGCTCTACCGTTATATCGGTCCCGGTCAGGCTCGCAATAGGCGCGCCGGGCGGAACCGTCCCCAGCTCAGTATAATCATCTATCATGGAGAAACCGGCATAATCAGCCACCGCCCGGTTAACCCTCAGATTATACTCTGCCCCCGCTGTCATAGGTACATCAGCAACTAATCTTGCCACTTTAGTCAGGCTTAAGTTGTTTACTCCTGATTTTAGCGGAAGCGGTAATTCGATGCCGCCCTTTACCGGGCTTCCCTCATTATCAGTAAGGCTAAGGGAATTTGGCTCTTCCAGGGATCGGATATCCATGTACTTGCTGAAATATATATCCACATAGCGTCCGCCGCTGCCCCAGACCGTCTTTTCAACTGCCGGCGGCTCCAGTTTCACCAGGGGGATATTAACCTCCAACTGGGGAGGAGGCACCGGCAGTGCATCGCTGTAGGCTGTCTGGTAGCCCTCCTTGACGTATTGCACCATCCACCAGCCCTGGGGCACATCCCAGGCGTATCTGCCTACAGCATCGGTAATCTGGGGGTTTTCCTGCAGATACCAGCTGGCATCCCAGAACTGCCAATCATGGCTGGCCTTGGCATCAGCTGCATTGGGGGCCGCATCTTGGGGAAGGAAAAGGGCGGTGGCCGTCACTCCCTCAATGCGGTTGTCTTCCACTGCTTCATACACAAAGCCGCTGGGGTCATAGATCCAGTGAGGTCTGAAAGGCTTTCTTCTGTACCGCTTACGTTTATCATCGTCGGTATCTATCCACTTGTCACGTTGGTATACATACCAGTACCAGTACCAATAGGAGTCCATGGGTTCAACCTGGT
>CAZXIR010000346.1:0-1978 GCA_964640845.1 uncultured Syntrophomonas sp. | reverse complement strand
GCTAGCTCTGAGCCTTTTCAAACTATTTGTAAAAAATATAACGAGCCAAGATGGCGATACTTCTAAGAGTTTAAACCGCAGCAGGGAACACAAAGGAAACAATGGCAAAAGTTAACCAAGGTGATATTTGTTGAATGCCAAGAGTAACTTGTATATCTTTGCAGAATCCTGCTGAGGTTAATTAGAATTATGAAAAACTTCATTGCTGCTATGATAATTGGAATTCCTTTTATTGCTACAGGCATTATTGCGTTTCCTGGAGACTATGTCTTTTATAGTAATAAATATACTGCACTTCATATTCCAGCCTGGGGAATGCAACTGCTTTTGCTTATTGGAATATGTTTTGTATATTGGGGATTTAAGTCATTATTCTCCTACATACAAAAACATCGTAACCGCCCGAAACAAAATTGACTTTCCCAGCCCTACAGCCTGCCTGTGTCATCGATTACTGGCCCACCCTGCACCTGCTCCTCGGCTTTGCCGGGGGTCTGGTCGACCGCGACACCGATCTTGTCCGTTTCTGCTTCCGCGACCATGATCCTTACCTGGGGCGGTTTATCACCCCCGCCCCCCCCCCTGGGTGACACCGGCGGGGACCACGATCTGTATGATTATTGTGTCGATGATCCGGTGACGACCGACGCCCCCTCGGGATTGCTTGATCCGTTCCCAGCAGTTGGGTTGTTTCTGGGCACAAAAGCGATTGCCCTACCACTAGGTGCACTGGATGCCTGTGTCGCCTGTAACACCAACCATACCAACTGCTGTGGGCGCTGCCATAAAAGATATTGCTGATAGATTAAATGACGAATAGTAAGTTTAATCTGCAGCATAATAGAGAAATCACATGAATAGCTATTGGTCCACCTTGATCCTTGGTATTTTACTATTAACGGCTTCAATTCTTTCCCTGCCTGATGGGGGATTCTATCGGGGTGTCCCAGTGCCTGCTTGGGGGAGATGGATACTAATCGCGGTTGGTTTTTTACTATGTTTTTTATCAATAACAGGATTATACAAAAAAAAGTAACCGGAAGAATAAGTCATACGCGATTTATATTATGGGAAAAATAATAACTAAAGGCAAACACGAACCATTGGCATTTTTGCATTACCAGTTGGTGCACTGCTTATTTACAGCTGCGTAAAAGTTTACCTGGCGACTTATTCACTGAGGGTCTTTATGGTGGAATTCATCGCGAAAACATGGAGAAACACGAAATTCTCAATCATAGCCGACGCCAATTGGCCAACTATAAAGTGCCGCGCAAAACGGTTTCGGGAGAAAGTTGTATCCTGACAGACATGGCCGCCAGGCGGTTGATGCGATTTGGGGACTGAGAGACAAAATATCGGAAGCGTCTGATAAATCATTAACGCCTGGCGAGATTATTTCCAATCCAGCCGGAATATTTGTTGATATGGTTAATCAAAACTCAGATAGGCTCCAAAGAAGAGAAAACTTGCGAGGTAGCAATAGATGAGCATGCACAGAAAAAAAGAATTTTTCTTAAACAGCGCTACAGGACTGTTTGCAATTTTGATTCTTGTCGCAAGTCCATCATGTTCCCGTCAAGACGATCTGGTGACTCCAGAAGAATTTTTGGAATTAAATCTGGAGTTTTTAAATCATCAAGTTGATGCGGATAAAATTATAAACATTGCCACAAAAATGCTGGCAAGTGAGGTCGAAGATATTCAGATATATAGGCGCTTTATATTAAGCGCCAGAGGATACGCTTATTTTATACGAGCGACCCCCGAAGATTTGATAGCTGCCCATACAGACTTATTGGAAGCCATTGACATATTGCCTGACGATCCAATCAATGCCACCCTATACCATTGGCTAAGCCAGGTGGCAATAAAGCAACATGATTTTAGTTCCGCGTCATCTTTTGCTTTTGCGTCAGCCAATTTTATTGAAGATGAACATAAAAAACAGGTTATGCATAAAATAGCGGAGCAATAT
>CAZXIR010000345.1:0-1978 GCA_964640845.1 uncultured Syntrophomonas sp. | reverse complement strand
ATAAATTGAAGTTGATATGAAGGAGGAGTTTGTATGCTAAAAAAGCAATATCAAGAAAAACTAATATCCATAGACGACGCTGCAAAAACGGTCCAATCAGGTGATGTGGTCGGTACCGGTTTGGCTATTGGATCCGGTTCAGCAGATATTTTTAATGCCATTCTGGATCGGTATGAAGAATTACAGGATGTAAGAATACTAGATACTATTGGCCTGTACCCATTCAAATTCCTGGATCCGGAATTCATGCTTAAACTTGATGGTCATATTAATTATATGCCGGCTTTCAGCATTGCTACCGGCCGTAAGATGAATAATTCCAAGCAGGCTGATTTTTATCCAATTATGAGCTCAGACCTGGCTGATAAGGTTTGGCATAGAGCAGATGTATTTATTGCTATGGTTACTCCACCTAACGAAAGTGGCTATGTAAATCTTGGCCTCACCAATTTCTATACCATGGAGACTATTCGGGAGGGAAAAGCATCAGGAAAACAACGGGTTACCATAGGAGAAGTTAATGATCAGATGCCGGTAATCTATGGCAATAATTGGATGCATATCTCGGAATTCGATTACTTCGTGGAAAACTCAACCAGGATACCAACTTTTGGCAGGGGTACTCCTACAGAAGTGGAAAAAAATATAGCCCAGTATGTGCTGGATTTAATAAATGATGGCGATACCATTCAGATGGGTATAGGTGGTATCCCTGAGGCCGTTGTCAGCGGATTGGAGGGGAGGAAAGACCTGGGCGTACTAACGGAAATGTTTCCTATAGGCCTGCCCCAACTGGTAGCCAAAGGCATCGTAACTAATAACCAAAAGCCATTTCATAAAGGAGTTACAGTTGCTACCTTTTGTATGGGAGATGAAGAAATGTATGAGTATGTCAAGGAAAACCCAGCCTGCGAATTTTATCCTTCTTCATATACCAATAACCCCATATTTATTGCCCAGCACCCGAATATGGTAGCCATGAATATGGCTTTAATGGTAGACCTGAGTGGACAAATCAATTCCGAGGGCGTGGGTCATACTCAGATTAGCGGTGCTGGTGGACAGTTGGATTTTATGATCGGTTCATTCTGGTCACCAGGAGGCAAGGGAATTACCTTGGTGAATTCCTCCCGGGCGACCAAAGATGGTATGCTATTGTCTTCCATTGTCCCGGAATTGCCTCTAGGTTCCCCGGTCACCGTGCCCCGTACCTATGCCCAGTATGTAGTTACCGAATACGGTGTAGCTAACTTAAGATATAAATCCAGAACAGAGCGCGCCAAGGAATTAATTTCCATAGCCCATCCACAACTGCGTGGAGAATTACGTGCCAGCATGAACAAGAATTTCTACCCATTTGCTAGCATGAAATACTAGCCCCATGTCTCAAAGGGACCCAAGTGGAGAGAGTGAAAACAGCAAAATAGTATTTATGCCACCTGCCCGTTCACCGCATAACTACTTTGTGCCATTAATATAATCTAAAAAGAGGAAATAGCCATAACAATATTGTATAATGTATACAAGAGAAAAAGTCCGGTCCATTATCAAATCGATTAATCAATAACTATGGTAATAGTGTATTCAGGACGCGATAAGCATGGTTTGTAGCCAAGGTCATTCGTAAATAATGTCGAACTTAAGTCGTTGTTTATATCAAACAATAAGGAGGTGGCATTTATGACCACTATGACTATTATGAACAAAACTTACAACTATGAGCAGCAGATAATGAAGGAAAAAAGAAAAAAACTAGCCTGTACCGAATGCAGAATTTGCCGTAAAATTATTGGCGACAAAGAATACGTGGTATTTGAGGAGAGATATTTTCACGCTGAGTGTCTCAAACAGGTTAAGCCTGTTACCGCTTAATGTGTCATAAGTTAACCAGGGAAATATTATGTTTATCGCGAACCTGGATAGACGTGGATATATAGAATACTGAATTACATTAGCCGGGGCACCCCGGCTTGTTTTT
>CAZXIR010000344.1:0-1985 GCA_964640845.1 uncultured Syntrophomonas sp. | reverse complement strand
GGCTTGATGTTGCTCCTATGGCTGGTTCCACCTTCAATGAAGGGGAGCAGGTGGTTATTGCATTAGTATTTGATGAGATTGTCAACAGTGCCAACAATGTTTCTATTACCACTACTCTGTCCAATAATCCATTTACTCTTACCGGAGGTATTGGCACCAACGTCCTTTATTTTGCCGGAACAGTAAGTGGCTACGGTGGCACGGCCCCGACCAAAGCAAACATTCTCATAAACAACAGTGAGAATATTAAGGATATGTGCAATTAAAACAGCAGAAGCAAGGGAGGCTGAGGTTGCCGTAATCAAAGGCTACTTAAGAACGCCAATTTGATTTATATCAATTGAATACTTTCATATTTTAAAAAACGCCTCTATTTATACAGGGGCGTTTTTTAAAATCCTGTAACTTAAGAAAGCGTCTTTGATTTTTATTTAAACTATTGCAAATACTATGGTTATTAACTAAGCAGGGGGATTGAATAAATGAAGCAGCATGAAGGGCTTTCGGTTTTGCAGTTAACCATGCTGGCATTGGGAACGGTGGTAGGTGGTTCTTTCTTTTTGGGTTCGGCCATAGCCATTAGAAGCGCTGGTCCCGCAATTTTCCTTTCTTTTATTATAGGAGGAATACTGGTTTATATTGTCCTTTCATCTCTTTCCGAAATGACGGTTGCCAATCCCCAAGCAGGATCATTTAGAACCTACGCTGAACAGGCTTATGGCCCTTGGCTGGGTTTTGTAGTTGGATGGGTTTACTGGACCGGTATGGTTTTGGCTATGTCTAGTGAGGCAACAGCTGCTTCAATATTCCTACGCAACTGGATCCCTCAAGTCTCATTGCCGTTTCTAGCAATTTCCATAGTAATCGGAGTGACCGTGATTAACCTCCTGGGGGCAAAAACGTTAAGCAACCTGGAGAGCAGTCTAGCAGTATTAAAAATTGCTGCACTAATGGGTTTTGCAGGCTTGGCCTTGGCATTAATAATTGGGCTTTTTCCTGACAAAGCCCCGGTTGGGTTTGGTGTATTAAACAATTCACCCTTATTACCCAATGGCATAGCCGGAGTAGCAGGAAGTATGTTGATAGTGCTGTTCAGTTATGCAGGGTTTGAAATAATCGGACTTGCATCATCCGAGGCCCGAGATCCCCATCGAACAGTTCCCCGGGCAATTATTCTTACCGTCGTAATTTTATTAGGGCTTTATACCGTTGTCATGGCCAGCTTGCTGCCATTGTGCCAACCAATACCTTAAACTCAGATGTAAGCCCACTGGTAGCCGCCTTAAATGCGCAGGGGTTAGGAATAGCAGCCGGGTCTATTAATATTATATTAATTATTGCAATTCTATCCACCATGCTGGCTGCTACATTTGGTTTGGGAAGAATGATCCGGTCTCTGGCTGATAGCAATAATGCTCCCCGTTTTTTAATCGATACAGCAGATATTCCCTTTCGGGGAATCATCTTTTCCGGATTTGCTATGTTGTTGGGAGTAAGCCTGGCATTTATGCTTCCTGAACAGATATATATTTTCCTGGTTAGTTCAGGGGGATTTGCACTGCTGTTCACGTATGTTGTTATACTTTTCACTCATTACCGTTTTCGAAAGTCTAATGGCTGTCCTCCACACGGGAATTGCCAATTGCCTGGTTTTCCATATTCTTCGTGGATCTCCATAATCGGATTGCTATTAGTAATTGCAACTATGCCATTAATCCCCGGGCAAGGTTCAGGGCTTTTTGCCGGGTTGCTCTTAGTTGGATTCTTTCTGCTAAGTTTTATTATAACTAAGGTATGGCCGGTAAGAAGTAAAAATATAATATCTGCCAAACCATACTTTAAATCAAAACGAAAAACCCATAATGATAAGTAAATGACACAACAACTATACCCTTTTCGTTACAAAATACATAAAGAGCCCCGACACAAGGTGAGGCTCTTTTTTAAGTTATATAGTTTCTACATCATTTTAGCGCATTCGTTAG
>CAZXIR010000343.1:0-1993 GCA_964640845.1 uncultured Syntrophomonas sp. | reverse complement strand
TCTGTGGAAAGGCCAAAACTAACCTCGGGAGTTGCAAATTTAGCATTGGCTGCAGCAATACGAATATCACAGGCCAGGGCAAACTCAAGTCCTCCTCCTATGCAAGCCCCATTGATAGCTGCAATGATGGGTTGATTCAGGTTGGCCCAGCGAAATAGGTGGTGGTGGATCTTTGGTACATTGCTTAGAGACCATTGGGAACTGGTTTCTTTTAACAATGCAATATCAATACCCGCGCAGAAGTTCTTGCCCTCGCCGGTCAGAACCACGCATAAAATGTCTTTATCTTGCTCGATCTGCTTGGTCATAAGCTCCACTTCTTCAAACATCTTCATATTAAAAGTATTCAGCTGAAGAGGCCGATTAATTTTAACCAATCCAACCCCGTCAAGCTTTTCCAGAATAAAGGTTTCCAATTGATCCATGCCACTTACCTCCCTTAATAAACTATTTATCTCATTCAATCTCTCTTATTTCTCAGTATATCATCCATTCGTTCCCCAGCATATCCCTCAGGTTACATTTATTGTTATTCACGCTGATGATGGGTAATATCTCTTAAAGTCTAGCTGCCCTGAGGAATTATATCTTCTCTTGGCAGCAAAAGTCTGGATCTTGTCCCAAATTCCTTCTTTCTGCCTATCCAGGAGGTGAAAATCTAGTCGTTCATATTTATTAGTTCTTAGATTCCTTTAGATCTCCCTTTGATTAATGACCGCAAATTTGTATTACATTGAATTAGAACACTCCCTCCCTCTTCATCTCTTCCAGATCATGGCTCTTGTACCCCAGCTCCAGTAATATCTGTTCGGTATGTTCCCCCCGGGCCGGAGGTGGAAGTTTAATGGAATATGGGGTGGCCGAAAACTTGACTGGAAATCCTACGTTTATGATTTTCCCATCCAGCGGATGTTCTATTTCCACAATCATTTCTCTGGCCTGTAAATGAGGATCATTAATGGCTTCTTCCAGATTATTAACCAGGCTGATACAGATATCCAGCGGCTGCAGTTCCTTTAGCCATTCTTCTGCTGTTTTGCCGGCAAATATAGCACTTAAATCGTCCATTATTTGCTCCTGAACCTGGCGGGAGGCAAACTGCTGCCCGATATATTCCTCACGCCCAATAGCTCTGCAAAAAGTTGCCCAGAATTTTTCTTCCAACATACCTATTCCCAGCCATCTGTCATCTTTGGTTCTATAATAGTTATACCAGGCAAAGCCCCCGTTAAGCATCCATTCTCCCGCACCAAACAGTCTGTGGTCGAAATTATAGGCGCTGACCAGCATGGACATAAAGGTGAAGACACAGTCCGTCATGGATACATCAATATACTGGCCCATGCCAGTCTTTTCGCGGGCTATAATAGCTCCCATAATGCTCAAAGCAGCCCATAGGGAACCACCTCCCACGTCGGCGATTTGAATACCGGATAGTACAGGCTTGCCTTGGTAGCAGCCAGTCAGATTGGAAATGCCGGTTAGATTTAGATAATTGATATCGTGACCGGCCCGATCTTTATATGGACCATCCTGCCCATAACCGCTTATGGAACACATTATGAGGCGGGGATTAATCGAGCTCAACACTTGGTATCCCAATCCCAACCCCTCCATTACTCCAGGCCGGAATTGCTCTATTACCACATCCGAACCGGCAATCATTTTAAAAAGTACTTCCCTGGCTCTCTCTTTATTTAAATCCAGGTTTATACTCTTTTTGTTGCGATTAAGACCCATAAAATATCCACCGTCAGATTTTCCCCTCGGTGGCATCCCTCGTGCATAGTCACCTCCCTTGACTCCTTCCACCTTTATCACTTCAGCACCTAAATCACCCAGGATTTGCGTACATAATGGGCCAGGCAGCAAACGGGTTAAATCTAAAACCTTTATTCCCTCCAGTATTTGGGTCATGCCTTTCCCTCCTTGACAGAATTTGTTAATAAAAATTGCAAAGAACATGCCAAACATTGAAAGTACCCAGGTAATG
>CAZXIR010000342.1:0-1993 GCA_964640845.1 uncultured Syntrophomonas sp. | reverse complement strand
CCTTCCGCAAAATACATGGGTAGCTTACCTTTATTTCGGACTAGCCTTTTTGTCAAATGGTCGGCTACATACTTCTTTTGAAGCAGTGCGTTTCCTACATATTTTTCATTTTTAAGAATGGCAATAACCCTTTCGCTATTCCAATACCCGCTACGCACAGTAGGCACATTCATTTCCTTTAATTTTTTAGCAATTTTGCCGCCGCCCATACCGTTTATATAGTCCTCAAAAATCATGCGAACAATAGCCGTTTCCTCAGGTTCAATCTCCACTTTGCCTTTTACTATTTTATAACCAAACATGAACCGCAGATTTGCAAGCTCACCGTTTTCGAACTGCTTACGGATACGCCATTTACAGTTTTCACTTACTGATCTGCTTTCTTCCTGGGCGTAGCTGGCAAGGATGGTCAGCATAAGTTCCCCATCACCACTCATTGAGTGGATATTCTGCTCCTCAAAATATACGTCCACTCCAAGCAACTTTAGTTCCCGCACTGTTTCTAAAAGGTCAACGGTATTCCTGGCAAAGCGCGAGATGGACTTGGTCAGTACAAGGTCGATTTTTCCGCCACGGCAATCTTCAATAAGCCGCCTAAATTCCGGGCGGTTGTCTTTAGTCCCGGTTAGGGCTTCATCTGCATAAACACCGGCATATATCCAACCGAGATGTTTTTGGATATAATCACTATAATGGCTAACCTGTGCGGCAAGTGAATGAAGCATCTCCTCCTTGCCGGATGATACCCTTGCATATGCTGCTACCTTCGTAAAAGAAGGCATCTCTGTAATTGTCTTTTCCATTTTTATTATGGTTTTCTTCAATTATAATACCTCCTTTCCCAGTTACATATATCACTCGAAACCCCACTAATATCAAGTCTTACAGCGATATATGCTCCCTAAAGGGAGGTCGTATTTCTCCGCAATAATTGTCTCAATTTTTAGCAAATCTTCCTTTGTAATGATGCCCTGATCAAGCCATTCTTTAAAGATAGATATAGCGGCGCGGTAGTGTATAATCGCCTGCTCCCTCAACATAACCGCACCGCCTTTGACTTGCCATAACAAGTGCGAGAGCAGTATTTACGCTCCCGTTTGCCATAAGCCTCAAAAACCTGACCACAAGTCTGGCAGGTAAATTCCCGGATAGCTTTACGGTTCATTTTTTCCGGGTGGCTGTTCCACCATAACATGCGGCATTTATCTGAACAGAACCGTTTTTGTTTCTTTCCTGCGATCTGTTTAAGCGGCGCCCCGCACTGGTGACAAAATGTATCGTCTATCGGTTTAGACCCCACAGAAGCGAATCCGCCTAGGTTATTTCTGCGACAGAACGATTTAACCGTGTTTACTGAAATTCCAAGAGCGTCTGCTATTTTAGAGTAACTTTCACCGTTTGCACGAAGTATAACAATTTGCTCTTTTTGTAAATTGTTCATCGGTGTTCCTCCCTCTGAGGATAAAAAAAACCCTCACCATCCACAGGACAGTGAGGGAGATTTGGCAACCGAAAAACACTTTTTATTCAGTTTTAATAAAAGCATCGGTAAAGCCTGCCTTCTTTGCTCTGGCAAGCTGTGCCTCAGCATTAGCCTTGACGGTATAGGCACCGATTTGAACACGATAGTATTTCTTTTTCTCCTCGGTGGCAGATTTATCACCTTCAATCAGCAGCTTTTTGACCTCGGATCGGAAGGTATCCATACTCTTACCATGCTTTGGGAACCAGTGCATCACATCAACATGATTGCTTGCTATGCCAAGCTTATAGCCCTCGCTGTGGCAGATGATGTTCTTCTCAGTCAAACCATAAAGCTTGCAAAGATAAGCACAAAATTCTATAGCTTCCTTGTAGACTGCATTAAAATACGAGGCATCAGTCAAATTATCCTCACAGATTTCAAGCCCAATATGTGTATCATTAGCACTGCCCCCCGCATGCCAGCCCCGATGATTCCAAGGAAGGGTTTGGTAAGTAGCAATAGAGCCAT
>CAZXIR010000341.1:0-2009 GCA_964640845.1 uncultured Syntrophomonas sp. | reverse complement strand
CGATGGTATCGGTTTCCAAGCCGCTCATCGAGCCGCTTTTGTCGAGGATGAATACCAGTTCAGTCAATCCTTTTTTCATTGCCGTGTCCTCCTCAAGTTTTATTGTGACTTGAGGATATCATCTCCAGCATAGAATAAGGTCACTTGGTGAGCGACAAATTCAATTTGCGTTTAATCCAAAAGCTCAGCTGCCTAAAATCAAGAGCGGACAGCTACTTTGTCTGGTGCTTCAACTCAATCGGAATTGCAAAACCTTTATTGTAAACGAGGATATCCTTTTTGCCCACTATGTGTTATGTTATTTTTAGTTGAATATATTTCTTTTTAATATTCTATACATTAGGTAAGTCTCTATATAGGAGAGCCCGTGAGCTCCATTGCAATGTGCGATGGAGCTCAAACTTTTTTCGGGTTTTCCTGCTCGCATTTGGAGGTGGTATTACCCATTTTCGTGTGAAGTTATTGGTACAGAAAGGAGTAGCTTATGAAATCTGCACAAGAGTATAAAGAAGACATCCGTAAGATGAAACCGGTTGTTTATGCTTTTGGAGAAAGGGTGGAACAGGTAGTTGATCACCCGGCTTTTGCTCCCACCCTTAATTCAATCGCCTTGACCTATAAAATGGCCAGGGAAAAAGAAAATGAAAACCTGATGACGGCCAAATCACCATTTACCGGCACAATGACCAGCCGATTCCTGCATATATGCCAGTCCCCGGATGATCTGATAAAAAGAGGTGAATTGAGCAAAGTTCTTACCCCTTTTCATGGGGCTTGCATAGGTGCTCGCTGTGCCGGAACCGGAGCTTTGAACACCTTGTATGCCTTTACCTATGATATTGATAAGAAATACGGCAGCGATTATCATCAGAGATTTATTAAATTCCTGGAATATGTTCAGAATGAAGATCTGGTATGCAGCGGCATGGTAACTGATGCCAAAGGAGACCGTTCTCTGTCTCCTGGACAGCAAGTAGATCAGGATGTATACCTGCATGTGGTAGAAACGCGTGAGGATGGCATTGTGGTTAGAGGGGCCAAAGCACACCAATCCGGGGCGGCCCTGGCACATTTCAATATAGTGATTCCTACCACCTCTTTAACTGCAGAGGAAAAGGAATTTGCCGTAGCTTTTGCAGTTCCGGCCAATGCTCCAGGAATTATTCATATATCAGAGGCTCCGGCCCCTAATGCCCGCCGCTTGCAGAGTCAAGACGAGATGGATTTTGGTAATTACCAGTATGGGGTGCATGGCTCAACTTTAGTGGTGTTTGATAATGTCTTCATCCCCAAGGAAATGGTCTTTATGTGTGGTGAATGGGAGTTTGCGGGAATCATGGCCGCCAGCTTTGGCAGCTTTCAACGGCTGGCAACCGCTTGCTGCAAGTCCGGTCATTGTGATTTACTCTATGGAGCAGCAGCGGTGGCCGCAGACTACAACGGCTGTGATAAAATGGGGCATATTCGTGATAAGATTGTGGAAATGTCCTTCCAGTCAGCCCTAGCCTATGGAACTGCAGTTGCTGCAGGATATAAGGGCCGGGCTCATGCTTCTGGTGTATACTTTCCCGATCCTCAGTTATCCAATGCCGCCAAGCTCCAGGCGGTAGATGCGGTTTGGCTGGCATCCAAACTGGCCACTGAGATTACTGGGGGTATAATCTGTACCGCCCCTTCCCAGAAAGACTTTGACCATCCGGATATTACCGAATATGTGAACAAATATTTTAAAGGCAAAGCTGAGGTATCTACCGAAAATCGGGTGCGCATCACCCGCCTGCTTGAGTATTTGGTGGGACAAGGATCAATCATCCCCACTGAATCATCGCATGGAGGGGGTCCAGCCGCGGTTCAAAGACTGGTTATGCGGCAGGCCAGCAATCTTAATTATTTCAAAGGACGGGCTATAAATATGGCGGGTATAAAACCGGATAAACTGAATCCCTAGATATTCCAGAAAAAGAAAAATACCGAAAGCCTTAAACCTTCGGTAAATCCTTGCTTGATAC
>CAZXIR010000340.1:0-2030 GCA_964640845.1 uncultured Syntrophomonas sp. | reverse complement strand
TTGATGAATGCATTCATCGGGTCAGAGAAAAAACCAGGCAGGAAAACCGCAGTGACGAACTGCGCAAGACCATTGCCCGTTTAATGTCCAGCCGGGAATTGCTTAACGTTTACCTGGGTAATGCTCACATTCCGGTGCAGGTATTTAAAATAGATCTCAACATGCACAACAGCCGGCTTAAAATATGGGAAGACGCGGTCCGGGAGAACTCCGGCGGGGAAAAATTCGTTATTTTCTTTTCCTTGTTGTCGGCTTTGATGGCCTATACTCGAGCCCGCAGTATGGAAGCCCTGGGAGCCGACCCGGATACAGCCACCCGGGTCTTGATAATGGATAATCCCTTTGGACCAATATCCTCGGAACATCTTTTAAAGCCCATGTTTGAAATAGCCAAAAGGCATCGCACCCAATTGATCTGTTTATCAGACCTGAAGCAGAATTCCATTTTGAACTGCTTTAACCTTATCTATATGCTCAAAGTCCGCAGCTCTGCCATCGGCGGAGCCGAGTACCTGAAATTTGAGGAATATGTCCGGGACGAAGCAGCCCTGCAAAACGATGAAAAACTGGAAAAAGCCGTATACCGGGTTTCTGATTTTTCTCAAACCCCTTTGTTTGGGGAAATAGAATGATCTTCCCAAACCAAGATGACCGATTATATAGCTAATAATATGAAGTCAGAAAGAGAAAGAACAATGAAAAAAATCCATTTTACGATTGAAGGTATTCCCGCAATTCTTTTGGGAGAGCCATCGGAAAACCTGTTTATAGCTGTTCATGGAAACATGGCCAGTAAAGATGATGAGGTAATTGAAATTTTCGCTGAAGAGGCTGTGACCAAAGGATATCAGGTACTTAGCTTTGATTTGCCTGAACATGGGGACCGTAAAAATGAAGCCTGTGCCTGCAATGTACAAAATTGTGTCAGGGACCTTACGGCCATTGCGGGTTATGCGCAAACTATTTCAAGGCACATGAGCTTATTTGCCTGCAGTATGGGTGCATATTTCAGTTTACTTGCCTACAAGGAGTTGGCACTTAAGCAATGTCTGTTCCTATCACCGGTCGTAAACATGGAACGCATAATAAATAATATGATGCAGTGGTTCAATGTAAGCGAGGACAGGTTAAAAGCTGAAAAAGAAATTGAAACACCCATTGGACAGACACTCTACTGGGATTATTACTCTTATGTAAAATCCCACCCTATTCATATTTGGAATAAACCGACCGCGATTCTCTACGGTTCGGATGACGACATTTCTGAATCTGATGTAGTTTCTGAGTTTGCGAGAAAATACCGTTGCAAGCTGCAAGTCTTGGAACATGGTGAGCATTATTTTCATACAGACCAACAACTGCACTATTTGAAACAGTGGCTGAGAGATCACGTTTCATATAGTCTTCGATCATAGCAATGAGACTTTGTGCTCTTTTCTCATGGTTTTGCAGATACTGAATGAATCGATCGGTAACGTAGAAATAATCTTCATCATTACTGGGAAGAGACAGCAATAATGATGGGTTTTCCGTAATCACATTTTGCCGGTTGAATACTTTTGAAAGGGAGACTATGCTATAGCCGCAGTTTCTAAGCAGCCTGATCACCTCTATTCTCTCCAGATCAAACTGCGTATAAGCAAGTACACCGTTTTTATCCTTTTTTATTGTATACAATCCATTTCGTTCCCAGGTTCTCAAGGTATCAAGAGTGACTCCTATTGTTTGAGCATCTTTCAGTCTGCCTTTTATAAGCACATCGTTATTTGAAATCATATCGGAAGCGGAATGGAATGTACTTGACTTAAGCAAGGAGATTGAAACCCGGTTGGGAGAGGATTTACTGAGGTGACGAGGGGACGGTCCTGGTCATGATTTAGCGCTTCTTCGGGTGGTTCAATATATTGATGAATGCATTCATCGAGTCAGAGAAAAAACCAGGCAGGAAAATCGCAGTGACCAACTGCGCAAGACAATTGCTGGTTGGGTGTAGTAATTTGGAATAGGAGTGAATCTATTTATGAAAGAAA
>CAZXIR010000339.1:0-2033 GCA_964640845.1 uncultured Syntrophomonas sp. | reverse complement strand
TTTAAGAGGTAACATCCTTCTCCGCTAATCTGATTGGCTTCCGCAATGGCATCGGCTTGGTTTATATACCTATGAAATGCATTATGATCAGTGGTTTTCATAAAAACGGTTACATAGGCGATAATGGATTTTCCCAGTTTGCTTTGGTTTATCCTGACCGTATAGCCTTCAATTATGCCCAAATCCTCCATTTTGCGAATGCGATTGGCAACGGCTTGACCGGTAAGGTGAACGTGCTCGCCAATTTCCCGCCATTGCATACGGGCATTGCCCAGTAATAAGTAAAGGATGTGTAAATCAGTTTGATCAATCATTATCGATAAAATCCTTTCATAAGAAAAGTGAAAACTCCCTTATAAGCACTCCAATCAATTAAGCTCTATGTAATAATAAGTATATTACATGGAATGGGGGTTACAGTAATGAAAATTCAATTAATCCGCCATGCAACGATGCTTATTGAAATCAATGGCATGCGCATTCTGGTGGATCCCATGCTGAGTGAGGCTGGAAAAATGGCAGCTGTTCCAGGAGTCCCCAACAGCTCTGCTAATCCACTGGTGGATTTGCCGGTTGATCCTTCAGCACTAATAGATGCCGATGCAATTCTGGTCACCCATACTCACCGTGACCACTTTGATGATGCGGCCAGAGAGTATTTGCCCTCCGGCAGCATGATATTCTGTCAACCACCTGATAGAGGAACAATTCTGGAAGCAGGCTTTACTAATGTTCAAGCTATTGAAACATCTCATCAGTGGAATGACATCAAACTGGTGAGAACCGGGGGGCAACATGGGACTGGCAGTATTGGGCAAAAAATGGGTCCGGTATCTGGATTTTTAGTAGAATCAAAGGTTGAACCATCTCTTTATATTACTGGTGATACTATCTGGTGTGAAGAGGTCCAGAAAGTATTACAAGAATATCAGCCTCGAATTATTATTTGCTTCGCAGGAGCAGCCCGGTTTAGCACTGGCGGTCCTATTACCATGACCGCAGAGGATCTGCTAAAAGTTTCTGAATATGCTCCATCAGCAAGAATAATTGTGGTTCATCTGGAATCCTGGAATCATTGCGGCTTAACCAGGAATCATTTGAAATCTTTGCTTGAAGAGAAGGGACTGAGTGAACGAGTGTATGTTCCTTATGATGGCGAGTGGGTATAAGAAGACATGGGGACGTTTCGTGCGTCTTATTCATATGCAGTCTAATGTCTGATCCTCCCCTTTTTGACGGGGGGTGTTTCGCTCACTTGCTCCGCTACTGTGCGGCTCACTGTTTTAATTATTTTTTTTCATTTTCCATATAATATAAGGACTTGTCTGCTCGTCAAAGCTTGAGTACGAATAATCTCCATATAGATCAATAATTTTGAAACCATTTCTTTCAATAAGTAGTTTAAACTCAGTCTTTTGAAAAAGATAAAAATTTATATCAAGATACCTTTTCCATATAAGTGTACACGTTTTATCATATACCTCGTAAAACTGAAGACCTCTTACTACCTGCTTACTTTCATCATATTCAGACACATATTTAATTATTAATTTTCTTTCATTGTCAATTTGATACTGTCCCATTAGTCTGACCACACCATCAATTGTTTTAAGGCGCAACTCAGGATTATGCATAGTACAAATGAATAGCCCATTATCAACTAAATGTTCATATATCCCTTTTATTGTTTTTTGGTGTTTTTCTGTTTCTAGTAGCTCCGACAATGAGTTAAACGGGATTATAATAAGGTTATATTTCTCGTTTAAAGATAATTCGGTAATATCCATTTTATGTATTGGGCACTCAAGCTTTTTCTGTCTAACTTTTTCCTTTAATATCTCCAACATTTTTTCTGAGTAATCAACACAGGTTAAATCTATGCCTGAGTTTAATAATGGAAGAGATACTCTCCCTGTCCCTGAAGTCAATTCTAATACTTTACCATTAACTTTTTTGGCCTCGTTAACAAAAAAATTTAAATCAAAATCGACATTTACATAATAATCATATAAGTCAGCAATAATATCAAATTG
>CAZXIR010000338.1:0-2036 GCA_964640845.1 uncultured Syntrophomonas sp. | reverse complement strand
GCTGATACATAGGGCTCCATATCTTGAATCATTTCACTATACTCTACTTCAAAAGGAAATCTCAACTTCTTCCCCTCCATACCCCTCACTCTCCTCTAATGCTATCCAGTTTTGTTTCTCTGCGGCTGATACCTTTTTCAGCAGGTGCTCCTTAACTGCCGGCCAATCTCCTATAGTTTCGATATAGTCCTCCACTTTAGCTAATCGCCTACCTGGTTCGGCTTTAGAATTCCAGTTTTTACGCAGATTCCATATGGCCAGACGGATTAAATGGCCATATGTTATACAACGCATATCTCCCTGGCTAAACTTTACGCCTCCCAGAGCCAACTGCTTTAGGTCCCTCTCCACCAGCAAAGCTATATCCTGGGGATTTCCAACAATTGTTCTACTGGAAACCACTCCGGTAGAACGGCATACGAAAACGGTATCAATGATGGAGGATCCGGTACCATTGATATGAATGGAGGCTCCCATTTCACCAGGGCAGGGCAGGGAAGCAGAGCAAACCAACCCGGCATCCAGCAATGCAACCGCCACTGGCAGGTAGGCCTTAATATCGTTATGGTGATAGGTGAATACAAATGGAGACCCAGGTTTCAAGGCCCGAGCCATATTCTGAAACACCTGTGATATACCTTTCAGGAAATGTTGGGATCCACGTTTCATAGTGGTATTTCCGGTCAATTCATTCTCATCCCGGGTCGTATTACTGCCGAATCCAGCACAATCAGTTCCTGCCAGCTTCCGCAGCCACACATAACAAAAGTCCATCAACTCAGCATACTGGACATTGCCAAAATAAGGAGGGTCAGTGATAACCGCGTCCAGGGAAGCCGTTGGCAGATTTAGATCGGTAGATGACTGGCAATAAAGCTGATAATCCAGACTGTCAGAACTGCAATTAGGCCTTACCTGTCTGCCGATTTTTTCTCCGCTGATGGGGACTTGAATTTTCTTGCCTTTTACATGCTTTATTTCGAAAGGCTTCTGGCAGTATTCTTTGGCGCGGAGGTACTTGTCCACTATATTGGTCCAGCCACCGCTGCCAATGTTTACGCCCCGTTTTTCATCAACAATCCCCAGTAGATTGGATTCACACTGGAGTAGGCTGACCGGAAATCCATGAACGGAAAAGATGTCCAGGGATTTTAGAGCCCTGGTATCGTAACGACAGAGCATATTTTGATAACGGAGCAAGTCGGATAAGTTGGTAGCCAAGGCAGATTTTACTTCTCCCTCGGGCAATGCTATGATAAGACGACTGCTTAATTCCAAACCCAGTAACTGCCGGGAATTAAACAATTCCTGGTACCTGGTGTAGCCCCAGCGATGAAGCCGCGTCGATTCATCCCCGGGAGGAATAAAATCTCTGGGAACATAAATGCTATCCAGGGCTAATAATTGCTGTTCCGCTCTTTTATAATTATACAGATCCTCTTGATCAGGTCGTTTGAAGAAACGACCTCGATGGCTTGGCTTACAGTGGGGGCAATAATACTCTATAGCCACCATCCGATGCTGAAGGGGTCCCAGTTCTGGACGCTGGTAACGGTTGCTAGTACCACAATTAGGGCATAGGCAACGGTTTCTGCTGGCCGGACCTGATTTAATCAACTGTTGGCCGCAATCTGCACACACACCTGGATTATTGTGGTCCTCCACCTCATTCAATTGACCACAACTGCTGCAAATCAATACATAATTAGGATGACGGTTGTTGGAGGCCAATGTATAACCCGGAAAAAGATCAAAAACCTGTCCGCAATCCTCACAGGCCATTGTTTTCACCCAGAGATAATACTTCACGGGTACATGTTCATTCCCGCAAATATTACACCTAGTACAATAATAGCCGCCAAGCTGCCCTTTAAGATTATCTATCAAATTCCGGGCAGCTGCCTGGTAATCCAGCAGGTTCAGGTCGGCTAGTTCTCTTTCCACTATCCAACAGGCCATAGGATTTATATCACAACCGATAACCCTGCACCCCAGCCGGTTAGCCTCAATTACCGGTGTACCACCGCCCATAAACG
>CAZXIR010000337.1:1818-2041 GCA_964640845.1 uncultured Syntrophomonas sp. | reverse complement strand
CCCGTGGCTCTATGTCCCCGTGGCTCTAGGAACCTGTCCCCGTGTCCCAGTCTTAATTAGGATTGAATGCCTACCAGTCGGTCGTTTACTCCCATATCGTCATATCCATAAGCATCTTCACCATGTAGGGAGGTATCAAGACCTACTTGTTCTTCTTCATCAGAGACCCGCAGAGGTACTAGAGTACTGATCACTTTTAGGATCAGCAGGGTGGCCAGAGCAG
>CAZXIR010000337.1:1172-1808 GCA_964640845.1 uncultured Syntrophomonas sp. | reverse complement strand
TAAATGCCATCCGCCGAATAACAGACCATCGGCCCCAGCTGGATTTACTGCCGTGGAAGCAAAAACACCAGTGGCTAGAGCTCCAACTGTGCCACCTACGCCATGAATGCCGAAAGCATCAAGTGAATCGTCATATCCCAGCTTCTCTTTAATTTTACTTACAAAAATATAGCATATCGGTCCCACTATTATACCCATTACCACAGCTGACAGGGGACTGACAAAACCAGCTGCGGGAGTGATGGCCACCAATCCGGCTACGGCACCGCTGACTGCACCAAATACAGTGGGTTTGCCATGGTGTAGCCATTCTGCTCCTACCCAGGAAATTGCTCCGGCAGCGGCACAGGTATTGGTTACCAGGAATGCCAACCCGGCAATACCATCAGCTGCCAAAGAACTGCCGGCATTAAATCCGAACCACCCAAACCATAGGAGTGCAGCTCCCATTACGGTAAAAGGCAGATTGTGGGGTACAATAGTTTCACGATCTTTCCCCAACCGCTTGCCTATAAATAATGCCACCACTAAACCGGATACCCCGGAGCTTATATGGACCACGGTACCCCCGGCAAAATCCAGAGCTCCCAGCTGGCCCAGCCATCCTCCTCCCCATACCCAGTGGGCTACGGGATC
>CAZXIR010000337.1:0-1162 GCA_964640845.1 uncultured Syntrophomonas sp. | reverse complement strand
CGTAAACCAGGGTAGTCCACAGCAGAACAAAGAGTATAAAAGCTGAAAATCTCATCCGCTCAGCAAATGCCCCGCTGATCAAGGCAGCAGTGATAATAGCAAACATCAACTGAAAAGCCACAAAAACGTAATGGGGTATAGTGCTGGCATAATCAGGGCTGGGAAAAATACTCACCCCGTTTAGCCCTAAAAAGTCCAGATTTCCTATGATGCTGCCCACATCCGGGCCAAAGGACAGGGTATATCCCATAAGTACCCATTGTACTGAAACTACAGCCATTACTGCAAAACATTTTTCTTACGCACCATGCCCCCGTAGAAGAATGCCAGCCCTGGGGTCATAAGCAAGACCATGGCTGAACAAATAATGATAAATGCAGTATTGCCTGTATCTACCAGCAGTTCATCTGCAGCCAGAGCAGGCATGGTTATTCCCAATACCATGATCAACGCCAGCATTAATACTATTCCAATACTTGTTTTTGCCTTCATAAATATCCTCCTCTTCTAAAAAGGCACCTGTGAACAGAATCTCTCTTCTTCCTGTTCACAAGCGCCTTTGCTTTCAAACCCATTATTGGTTGTCGTTCCTTTCCTATAGAGCTTTTTCTCCCTGCTCCTGGGTACGAATCCTGATGATATTTTCCACCGGATAAATAAATATTTTGCCATCCCCTATATTACCGGTTCTACAAACTTCCTGTATTCGCTGTACAATTCGGTCTACCGCATCATCCGGGCATACTATTTCAATTTTCACCTTGGGAAACAGGTCTACCGATACTTCCTGACCACGGTAATACTGCTTGACGTCTTTCTGCAATCCTCTTCCCATTACATTGTAGATGGTCATCCCCCTGACCTCTAATTCATTCATAGCAGTTTTCAACTCTTCCAATTTAGTGGGACGTATGACCGCTTCAATTTTCTTCATAATCTCACCTCCTTTTCGGCAAATAATAAAAGGAGCAGTCCGCTATTAAACGGTAACCAAGCTCCTTTGCTTAATTAGAAAATGACTTCAGCTCCACCCTCAGCCATTTTTCATATGTGGTTGTGACCCCCCCCCGGCCATAGGAAAAACACCTTGGTGGGATGAAGGCTTAAGGTTAGCGCAGGGGGAAAGGCGATTCGAGCAGCGTTAACATAACTCTTCCAACCA
>CAZXIR010000336.1:0-2043 GCA_964640845.1 uncultured Syntrophomonas sp. | reverse complement strand
GAGAGAGTACCTTGTTTGCACAGCAGTATCACCATAAATATGCTTCCACTAGATACCCGCGCCGTCGGCGTCGGCCTAAACCTTGGCTGGCCATTTTACTGCTGTGTTGCCTGGTTTTATTTAGCACTCTGGACCCGGTTGGTACGTTCTCCCGTTATTTAGTGAATTTAAATAAGCCTTTTACCTTGAGTACCAGTCATTTTTATCTGAGTCCCTCTCTGACCTACCCTGATGGCATTAGTGCACTCACATATGATTGGGAGGAAGGCTTTACTGAGCCTATAGCTCTGGGTGTAGCCAATAGCGAGGGCAATCCTACCACCCATAATCTGCTATACAGCATCACTCTCATAGAGCCCGGACCTAATCCATTGTTTGATCTCTATGAGAGTGATGGCCAGGAGAACAAAACCCTGTGCGAGAATAATGTCATAAGTGGCATCCTGACCGGCGGGACCGCCAATAGCGACAGCTATACATTGTGTTTTGGCCTTAAGGACGAGTCTATTCCTGTTGCATCAGGCAACTATGGACTCAATTTGGTCCTAAGCAGCTCTGAGCCATATATACGCAGTTATACTTTTAATGTAAGCATACAAATAGGGGAGTCAGACATGATTCAGATCCCAGGCACCGAAATCGAACGTCCCAATGTGGAAATACCCGAGGGTCAGATAATGGTTTTTGAAGATAATGAGTACGTATATTTGACTGTAAATGATTTGTTGAATCCATTAGTGGTCGAAGAAAAAGTTGATCAACTGGGCCGGCCTGATTTACAGCAAGGTTCCCTTTATGTTCCGGTTACGGCGGGAGATTTGTTTGTTCAGCAAGGAAATCAGACTATTGACTGGAATGTATACGGGCATATCATTTTGGAACCTAATATAGTAATAAATAACAATAATACAGTGAAAATACTATCCCGACAAGGAGATGTTATATTTAATCAAACTACTATTTCGGGTCAAACCGACCCCTATATAGTTAATATAACTGCCGAGAATGGAAGTATAGAAGGCAATGGCAGCACCATTGTGTCCAAAAAAGACACGCTTGGGATAGTTGAACTTGAAGCAAAATATGGCATAAATTTAAGTGGGGCTGATATTACCTCTGAAGGTAGTAAGGGGGTAGAAATTCTATCTGAGGAAGGGAATATCGATGTCAGCAATGCTATAATTAACTCGATTAATAAAGCTCCTGCTGCATCTGTAGTAATACAGTCAGCAGGTCACATCAATCTAGACGGAGCTCAGGTGATTTCCAATGCCAGCACTGCGCTCCCTAACCCAGCTCTGTTAATTGAGTCTACCAATGATGGCATCAGTGCCAAATCAGCTATCTTTACTTCTACTAACAGCGGAAAGCTGCTGAAAATAGCAGCTCAGGGACTCATAGAACTGGATCATTCTGCAGTTTCTTCTGGAGGCCCATTAAGAATAAGTACTCCGGGCGACATTAGTGGTATAGGTGCTGCCCTCACCGCAGCCAGCAATGGAGGCCTGCTGGAGCTGTTAGCGGAGGGGTTCATAAAACTGGATCAAGCTACCCTTTCTTCTGGTGGAAATATAAATATCCAGACCCCGGGAGACATCAGTGCTAAATCGGCTAACATATTTAATAATAGTGCTGCTTCATACGGCCACAGCATTAATATTTATAGTATTAATGGGGCTATAGATCTATCGACTCTGGAAGTGGCCGGGATACCTCAGACCGTGGTTAACAGTCCACCGGGTAATATTAACATCAAAGCCAAGCAGGATATCTGGTGTATATCGTCCTCAATTACCGCCTCCTCAAATTACTCGGGCATGGTACTGCGCTTCGAATCCACCGGACAGGGCAGCAAATTGTATGTGGATAGCGCCACTCTAGCTGGATTCAGTGTCCTGGCCGTTAACCTACAAATCGAAGGCGTACCCGCCAGCGGCAATATTCAGTAAGTATGGGACGCGGGGACGGTGAAACAGGGGGACGTTCTTTCTGTTCTTTAGACCGTGAATTCCTTCAATATAAGTTTCTGGAGCATCTATACTT
>CAZXIR010000335.1:0-2052 GCA_964640845.1 uncultured Syntrophomonas sp. | reverse complement strand
ATTGTAATCAGGACCCACCGGAAATAAAACGCCTGTTTGGCTCTGCAGGGGACAATCGTCGGGGAGAGAACCCCAAAGCGGCACGTTTACAATTTGCCGATGCTTTTTTGATCAATGCCGAATTATTAAAACAAAGAGGAAGCTCCACCGAGGTAAAATTCGAAAATACCATTAATCGTTATACATCCATAGCTAACCCCCGTCAAATTGAGCGGGTGGTGAGAGGGGCAGAATTCAGCATTCGCATTGTTTACGATATGGAAGAGGCCGAAGAAATACAAGCAGACTTTGAAAACATAGCTAGCGCGCTCAAGCTTTTGTCTATGGATTATTTAGGAGGACATGGCACCCGGGGATACGGCAAGGTGGGATTTTCTAACTTTGACCTAGTATTCAAAGGTGATGAGGCTCCTATTGATATATCATTGCTCAAGAGCATACTAAAGGAAGTGGAGGAATATGGGGTATTTTCTTTACAAGCTTGATTTTACCACTGCATTACATATAGGCAGTGATAACAGCGGAAGCTCACTGGATGATACGCAGATGACTATTCATTCCGACACCTTCTTTTCAGCCCTGTGTTCTCAGGCTGTAAAAAGAGGTGAAATAGATCAACTGGTCTATTACTTTGCCCAGGGACAATTGTGTGTCAGCGATGCCTTGCCCTATTATAGGGAAGAATTATACTTGCCCAAGCCGATCATTTTTACCTCTCAGCCCCAGCAGGAAGGCGAGCCAGGATTGAAGAAGAAATTTAAAGCACTTCAGTATATCCCCTTGGTATTATTTAATGATTACCTGGATGGAATAAAGGGTAAGGGTTATTTTGATCCGGATTTGGTAAAGCATGATTTTGGTCAAATGACTATGCAAACCAGAGTAGCCATCAAAGGACAGGAGCAACCCTTGCCGTATCATGTAGCATCTTGGAGATTTGCAGCCCACGCTGGACTATACATACTTTTGCGTTTTGAAGACAGCCAGGCCCTCCAACTCTTTACCACTCTCCTGCAAGATTTGTCTTGGAATGGTATTGGAGGCAAGCAGTCCTCCGGTTGGGGAAAATTTGAGGTAGGAGAAAGCTCTGTACCGGGCAAGCTGATCCAATACTTAGAAGATGAAACGGCCAAATACCAGATGCTGATGGGAACAGCACTCCCGGTTGATGAAGAGATGGAGCAGGTGCTGGAAGATGGCTGGTATGCGCTGCTCCTACGGGGAGGTTTTGTGTGCTCGCCAAGCTATGCCCAACGTCAGTTAAAGAAACGCAGCATCTATATGCTCTCACCGGGTTCCTGTTTGAGCCGACGCTTTCAGGGCGGCATGTTTGATCTATCCCAGCAGGGCAGCCATCCGGTATGGCGTTCCGGCAATACGCTCTTTTTGGGGGTGAATATATGAGATACGGCCATTTGGAACGGATAAACCTTACTCTTCGCACCTTGTCACCTGTTTTTATCGGGTCCGGGGAAAAGCTGAGCAAAAAAGAATACATACTGGATCCGAAAAAAGCTATTATACATTTTCCCGATCTGCCAAGATTAATGACCTTTTTACAGCAGTATGGACTGCTCGGCGATTATGAAGCCTTTCTTATTCAAATCCGGCAAAATGACCTGTTGGCATTTTTACATCAGCACCATATTGAAGAGAAGGACTATCATCATTTTGTTCGCTATCAGATTCCGGCTGGAGAAGCCGTCGAGAGTCTTCAGTTTCGCGAAGTCCTTACTTTCCTTAAAGGGGCCGATGGTCGTCCTTACATTCCTGGATCCAGTCTCAAAGGCGCGCTGCGGACAGCATTAGCAGCCTACTTATTGAAAACCTATAATCAAAAGCGCTTCATGGATCAGGTTCGAAATGCAGACCATAACCAGAATATCCGAAGGTATTTGTCTCGGGAGATTGACCGCCTGGAAGAGGCACTCTTCTGCCGTCTGGAAATTAATGATCCCACCGGCAGGAAGGATTTGTCCAGAAAACCTATTAATGACATCATGCGGGGTATCCAGGTCAGTGATAGTGCCCCTATTGATTATGAGCAATTGA
>CAZXIR010000334.1:0-2093 GCA_964640845.1 uncultured Syntrophomonas sp. | reverse complement strand
ATCCGCTGTGGAAGATGCCAGGAAAACTGCCCGGCATATAACACTGGTAAAGCATTGAATCCCAAAATTACTTTGATGCAGAATTTGAAAGAGCATTTGGATGCCAAAGCTCCGTATCTGATTGCTGCCAAGGATGCTTCTCACGATGAAGCCGAAATGGTTGCTATGAGCGAAGAAGCGGCAGAAGCAGTTAACCCCATGGAACAGAGCCTGCTTTATGATGTGATTACTACTGAGGTGATCTGGGATTGCACCAATTGTCGTGCATGTATGGAACACTGCCCGATGTTTATTGAGCATATTCCCAAGATTGTCGATATGCGTAGAAACCTGGTTATGTGGCAGGGTGATATGCTGGGTGAAGCACAGATGGCCTTCACCAACATGGAACGTAACTACAATCCATGGGGTGTTGGTTGGGCTACCCGTTCCGAATGGTTAAACGAAAGAGGAGTAAGAGATATAGTTAATCTGCTCCCCGAAGACGGTAAAGAATTTGAATACCTGCTATATGCAGGATGTGCAGTTTCCTTCGATGATCGCTATAAGAGAGTTGGAGAGGCACTGGTAAGGTTATTAAATGAAGCCGGAGTATCTTTTGGCTACCTGGGAACTGAGGAATTTTGTTGCGGCGACTCGGCTAGAAGGTTGGGTAATGAATATCTATACCAGACTCTAGTACAGCAGAACCTTGAATCATTTAATAACTATGGAGTTAAGAAGATTATCGTTGTCTGTCCGCATGGTTATAATGCATTGAAAAATGAATATCCCCAGATGGGCGGCAAGTATGAAGTATTCCATTACACAGAATTCTTGGCCAAACTTATTGCTGACGGCAAGCTGAAACCAGGAAACCTTGGAGCAAAGATAACTTATCACGATTCATGCTTCTTAGGCCGACATAATAATATTTATGATGCGCCCAGAAAGGTTCTGGCCACAGCGGGTATGAACATTGTGGAAATTGAAAAATCCAGAAACTTTGGATTCTGCTGTGGAGCAGGTGGCGGCAGGATGTGGCTGGAAGAAGATGCTGTAGAAGGTTACAAACGTATTAATGACACTAGAACCGATCAGCTCTTAGAGCCAACTCCTGAAATGATTGTAACCAACTGTCCGTTCTGCTTGACTATGATTTCTGACGGTGTAAAAGCAGCTGAAGCAGAGGAACAGACCAAGGTATTCGATCTGGCTGAGGTTGTATGGAAATCATTAAATAAGTAGCATTCTCATAACTAATTGGGAAGTGCACTATAGACAAAGAAAGAATAGAAATTAATAAGGGCTGCCCCTTTAGGAGCAGTCCTTATAATTCAAAACTCATTTTGTTACGACCAGGATTAATTAAAAATAAAGGATATTTATATTTACGGTATTTGCTTTTTGCTATTTTAACCGAAAATTGTTATAGTGATTTTGGGGGACAGTGCAGGGAAATATAGTGCCTTATGTTGCAGGAGTTTAATATTTAAATACTGTTATGGGAAGGTTAAAGTGAGGCTATCAAGGTATTTGGCTGAAGCAGGTATTGCATCACGCCGTAAATCAGAAAAATTAATAGCAGAAGGCAGGGTTCAGGTTAACGGAGTCGTGGTTAGTGAACAAGGGTGGGTACTTAACCCTGATTACGATACGGTAGAATGTGATGGGATTCGGGTTGTTGCCCAGGAAAAGATATATATTATGCTCAATAAGCCAGCCGGTTATTTATGCAGTGTTAATGATCCTCATGGCAGGCCAACGGTTTTAGAATTGGTAAGAGAAATTACCACCAGGATATACCCGGTTGGACGCCTGGACCTGGATACCGAAGGACTGCTTATTTTAAGTAACGATGGAGATTTTACCAATCTCATGATTCACCCCCGCTATAATATTGATAAGAAATATCAAGCATGGGTTAAGGGGCATATAACATCAGACGCGCTTAATAAGCTGGCCCAGGGAGTAGAACTCGAAGATGGACTTACTGCACCAGCCTCGGTTATAGTTCTAGGATATAGCCAGTCTTCGACTATGATAGAGTTGCGAATACATGAAGGGCGCAAAAGACAGGTGAAAAGAATGTGTGCTGCAGTTGGTTTTCCGGT
>CAZXIR010000333.1:0-2110 GCA_964640845.1 uncultured Syntrophomonas sp. | reverse complement strand
GCACCGCTGACATTTGCAGTCCATTCAATCCGGCCGGAATTCCCACTTTCCTTGATTAACATCAATCCGTGCTCTAATAAATTACTGTATACATTTATATCTAATGGATCATCATCGGGGTCGCTCACTTGATATGGTATGGTGGTTTTATCCCCTCTTTTAACAACTCCCAGATCGTTTTCATAACTATTAGGTTTTTCAAAAACAGGTGGGGCATTGGGTGCTATTATGCTAAAGGTGAAATCATATTCGCCTTCTGCTCTTTCCCTTTCGAGGTCCGATTCTGTGTCCTTCAATCCTATATAAACGCCGTAGTTACCGACTGAAAGTCCTTCAGGCTCCCAGTAGTAGCTGTAAGCGCCCGGCTTATGGTAATTCTCGCCCATCTTTTCGTTCAAAATTTCGGTCCCATTTTCGTCTTCTATAATAACTGTTGCCTCTAACCCACTTTGCCCAGCTGCCGCATAGACATCAAAGGTGCCTCGTATAGCTGATCCAATCACTCCTTCTTTAAAATCGGAGGGAGTTATTGAAAATGAAGCTAATTCTGGTTTTAAATATTCATCCGAATATTCAACATTAATGATAAGATTAGTTGTTAGTTGGTCGGGGTCATTTGTTTGCAAATCAATTGTTTCTACTAGAGACTCTTCCGCCTCAGCCGGTAGAGTTAGCGGTATAGCTATCCATTGTTTTTGGCCCGGATAAATGGCATATTCTTGGATGAATAAAGTCGAAACTAATGTAGTTGTTTCATCAGCCGGTAAAAACTTCACATTTAGATCCTCTCTGCCACTGTTCTCCAATTCAAAATAGGCATTCGCTTTCGTTGTCCCCGGCTTTACCTTTACAGTTACTTCTGTTGCGGACAGATCAAGTTTTGGCTTTTGCTCATAACCTGCAATTGTATATTTACTTGAAACAGCTTCAGTTGAACGCATTCCGTCAGTTACAAGCACTTTGAATACATAGTTTGTGCCTTTAGGAAAGTTTGCGGCATTTAATTTATAAGAATAATTGCCACTTGCATTACCAGGAATATCTGCCGCAATGCTATCCCAGGTGTTTCCGCCATCAGAGCTAACTTGTAATTCCGATAGCAGAGCATCCCCGTCGGCATCGCTGGCCTCCCAGGTAACCATAAAATCACCGGAAAGAGAAGTGCCGCCAGGCCCGGTAATGCTTACAACCGGTGCATTTGTGGAATACTCATATCTTTGAAGTACTTCAGTTATGCTACCATCACTTTGCTTGCCAATTTCAATAGCTTTTACATTATCAGCAGGTAAATTTGCTATAAATGGAGCATAATATTTGCCGTCAAATTCATAATCTGAGAAGAAGTATTGTGTTAGAACGTTGCCGTTAGAATCAAGGGTTTGAATTACATAACCATTACTATAAAAATCACTGCTAACATTGGCATCACCGGTGTGTTTAATTATGGGGTCAAAATAAACCTTTCTTTGGTTTGATCTGGCATCCGCTATGTTCCCCGACAACAATAGTACTTCTGATTCTGCTTCCCCCGACAATACATTCATCCTAAGAAAGCTCTTTTCTCTTGTGTCAGGTTTGGTTGCGTATTCCAACAGGGCATTGTATTCCCCCTCGGTTGGCCAGGGTAAGGTAGCAGAATCATACATGATTGTTTCATAAGCTGGATCACGACCTGAAACATTGTTTATGGGGCTGCCATCATGGCCGTTAGCGGATAAGGGTTTATAATCACCTGAGGGATAAACATCGGAAAAACCCAGAGTGTGGATAAATTCATGGATAGTAGTATGTGGTAATGTTTTACTAGGCTCAATCAAAATTGCACCATGTACTGCTCCAAAAAAACTCCAGTTCATGCCCAGCATACCCGAGTCTTGCAACCCTGCTGCTCCCAGAAAACCACTTGGTGTCATGCCTACATAAAGGTCATATTTATCGGAAAAAAGCTTTTGCGTTCGGTCCAACTCCCGAAATATCCTGCTTAAATACATATTATGGGTGGAAAATCGGGGTTTGGCTATAAACATAGGGCTTTTTTCTACAAATTTAATGGGAGCAGGAAATATCTTTCTTATGAATTCCTTTTGTTTACTTAGACTGCCATAAGATA
>CAZXIR010000332.1:0-2116 GCA_964640845.1 uncultured Syntrophomonas sp. | reverse complement strand
TAGAACAGGGTATCGACGAATTCACCCAGGCTATCCAGATCATCAAAGGATTCAGTTACTACCTCGGCAAAGGCTTCGCCTTGCATTTCGGCCAGATGGCAGACCTGCTTGTAGCGATGATTAAACGTTTCTTTCATAGCGAACTCCTTATATTTGTTGAAACAAAAAACACCTTCGCGAGGAAGGTATTTCGTTGAAAGTAACGGGCAGCGTTATTTTGATTTTTTGAAAGCCAGAATTATATCTGAATACAGAAAAAGCTTTATTTGGTCATTTGATTTGATTTGTTTATCTGCTCCTTACAATGATAATTCCAATGCCATTGATCAAAATAAATCCAAAAAGTCCTAGTAAAGCAACATCTACAGGGATAGCGTCAATCCTCATAATCTTGAGTGCTAACACTGTACCGGCCAGGATGAATTGAAAAACATACAGCATGATCATGGAGTATCGTTGCATCATATATACGGTCCGTTCATCATAAGACGCTGCTTTTCCATTCCTGTTCTCATTGCTTTTATATTTGCTAACCAATTGAGAAGCCAGGGCAGCGGCACCGACTCCGATCAACAAAGGAACTGCAAAAACTATAATAGCTTGTTTGTTCAAACCTTCATCAAGGTAAACAGCCAAAACGGCTCCTGCTGCCATTCCGAAAAAAATTACAATCCATAGTAAAATGGAATATTTTTTATTCATTCTGCATCACCTTTCTCAAGATAAAATATTGCTTCAATCGGAAGTTGAAAATACTCGATGATTTTTAGGGTTAACTCAAGACTGGGATTATAACGCTCTTTTTCAATGGCATTTATTGTCTGTCGGGTCACATTAAGATCCTCAGCCATCTTGACTTGGCTAATTTTTCGTTCGAGCCGTATTTCTTGTATTCTGTTTCGAACTGGCAAAGTCAACACACTCCTATTAGTGTAAAGATATCTTTACACTAAAAATAATTCTAGAATCGCACACTGTCAAGAAGGTTTTACACTTTTTCTTCGGCGTATGGGCAGTAATCTTCAAGAATAAACCGTCACAACATGAATATGACGGTTTAATGTCGAGATTTTTCTCAGTTATTGTAGACGTTATTTAGTGCTCTGATGCCGACATCCTCTCGCATATACCACTTTGAGTATTCCTATTCCTTGCTTTTAAAAATTTTCTTGATCTGTTCTTCTCCATATTTAGAAGGAATGCGTGCCTTCATGAATTCCGGACCAGACAGAAAGTCGAGCAGCCATTCCTTTGGTACTAAATAGCGATTTCCCATATCCGAGTGTTTAATTGCGCCCTTATTGATCCATTTCAGTAAGGTAGTAGTTGAATACCCGGTAAGGCTGGATAACTGATTGACACTGAGAACATCTGGATACTTGGATAGCTTTTTTAGATAATGAGCACTGATTTTTCGGATATTCGCAGGTGTCATCAAGAGATCCTTCTCATCAGGTTTACCATAGTTCTTGTACCATCCGGATGGGGCAGCATATCGTCCAGGATCTTTTTTCTCTTGTTTCCAAATACTCGATGACGTCCTTCAATTTGATTTTGTATTTTCTTGTTTTCTCGCCGCTATTAACGCAGGGAACCAATCCGTTGTCCAACAAATGGGCAGCGGTTTTCTTGCTAATATTGCAGATTCTGTAAAACTGATCCTTGGTTATAACGGGCGGATACAGTTTAAAAAGGTACGTATATTTATTCTTTTTCTTCATGGATTTCACCCTTCCTTTTTTTGACTGTCAACGGCAGGTGAACCATGATTCTTATTGATAAATAATAAATAACGGGTCTCAGTTCTCTCCTGAGAATTATCATAAAACCGGAGCGCCTTATGCCCCAAGTGTTTCAGTTCTCTCCTAGTTCTCTCTTTTTTCCAAAGAAGTGCTCTTTTTTGCCCAAAATTGGGGGTATCCGGCAAGCATTCGAACCCAAGGGTTTCGGGGCTTTTTTGGACTTTTGAACCGTTGTAACCCCTGATATGACTGCGTTTTATGTTCTTCTATTTTCTGTCAAAATCCGCTAAATTCCACTTGGTTATGAATGGAGGGAACGTCTCTTAAGATCGCTCCAATCTCCAAACGTTTTTCATCATAAAATACTTTTCTGC
>CAZXIR010000331.1:0-2139 GCA_964640845.1 uncultured Syntrophomonas sp. | reverse complement strand
TTAATTCGTTAACGGTTCTTTCTATATCGAAGGTAACGGTGCCTGCTTTGGGATTGGGCATTAACCCTCTCGGACCCAGTATTTTACCGAGTTTTCCTACTACTGCCATCATATCTGGTGTAGCTACTGCCACATCAAAATCAAACCATCCACCCTGAATTTTTTCGGCCAGTTCTTCAGCTCCTACATAATCAGCTCCTGCTAATTCAGCCTCTTTATGCTTCTCTCCTTTAGCAAAAACCAGCACTTTCCTGGTCTTACCAGTCCCATGAGGAAGACTTACTGTTCCTCTGACCTGTTGATCAGCATGCCGGGGATCTACTCCCAATTTGATATGGACTTCCACAGTTTCATCAAACTTGGCCGCTGAGAGTTCTTTGACTATTTTTAGAGCTTCTGCGGGATCATGGAGCACAGCTTTGTCATATTTTTTTTCTTGTTCCTTATACAATTTTCCATGTTTCATATTTTTACCTCCTAGTGGTTAAACGGATAAAATCCTCCCACATATTATTAACTTGCCCGTTTTACATCAGTCTACTACTTCTAATCCCATACTGCGCGCAGTGCCTTCGATCATACGGACTGCTGCTTCGATATCTGCTGCATTTAAATCTTCTTTCTTTAATTCAGCAATCTCAATCAATTTGGCTCGGGGTACTTTGCCTACCTTCTTTAAATTTGGCACTCCAGATCCCTTGTCAACATTAGCCGCCTTTTTCAGAAGGTCAGATGCAGGTGGAGACTTGAGTACAAATGAAAATGACCGGTCTTCATATACAGTGATCTCAACTGGGACAATATAACCGGTTTGGTTGGCTGTTCTAGCATTATATTCCTTGCAAAAGCCCATTATATTTACTCCATATTGACCCAGTGCAGGACCAACCGGGGGTGCAGGTGTAGCCTTGCCTGCTGCTATTTGCAATGAAACTTTACCCATTACTCTTTTTGCCACGTTTTCACCTCCTTAGGTTTTATCTATTTGTTCATAATCCAGTTCAACAGGTGTTTCTCTGCCAAACATAGTGATATTAACCCTTACTTTACCCCGATCAGGAAGCAATTCTCTGACCACTCCAGTAAAATTAGCAAATGGTCCGGACCTGACTTTAATATTTTCCCCGATATCGATATCGATAAATTTAGGCTTGCTGTCACCCAGGCCCATCTGTTTTAGGATTTTTTTGATTTCTTCTTCGCGAAGGGGTATGGGCTTTCCTCCACTACCAACAAATCCAGTTACTCCAGGAGTATGGCGTACAACATACCATGAATCTTCACCCATGATCATATTTACTATAACATAACCGGGAAATACTCTTTTGGTAGTTATCTTCTTTTTCCCACCCTTAAATTCAACTTCCTGTTCTTCGGGAATGATAACATCGAATATTTTATCCCGCATATTCATTGATTCTACTCTTTTAGCCAGGTCAACCTTTATTTTATTCTCATATCCCGAGTAAGTATGTACCACATACCAATCACCCTGGTTTTCAGGTATAGCTTTTTTTCCATCCTGCGGGGACTGCTGGCCGAGTTGTTCTTCTATGGTAATTGCATCCACCTCCTTTTGATCATGCAAAGGCATTAAATAGTTTCTCCAGTAAGAATCCTAGGCCAGTATCAAACAACCAGATAATAAACCCTACTAGTACTACTGATACTAGTACAACTCCTGTATATGCTATCAGTTGTGTCCTACCTGGCCAGTGAACTTTCTTTAGTTCGTTATAGACACTGGTTAGATAAGACTTTGCTTTTTGATACAGGCCAATTACGTTACCGTCTTTTTTCGCGGTGGTGTTATTGGTCTTATTAGCCAATATCTTCACATCCCTGTTTTTACTTAATCTCTCTGTGTACAGTATGTGCATTACAGAACTTGCAATACTTTTTGAATTCCAGCTTTTCGGTTGTTTTCTTCTTATCCTTAGTGGTCATATAATTACGTTGTTTGCATTCAGTACATGCAAGAGTAACTCCTACCCGCATTATGTCAGCACCTCCATCCTGTACGCAAAAATCCTACAATACTCTATCATAATGGGAGAGTATGTGTCAATAAGGTGTTGCTTAGCACAGAGCTGAAGCATAATATTTTTCATTGACTAACAATCTTCAATATTATACCAA
>CAZXIR010000330.1:0-2145 GCA_964640845.1 uncultured Syntrophomonas sp. | reverse complement strand
GTATCAATGCCACCCGGGCTGATTTTGATACGGTATCCAGCGCTCAGGCGGGATTCAATGTTAAGGCCGGAGATATAATAAAGGCTTACATTGTTGATGAATTGATTAATGATTTAGATGTTAATCCCATAGTTTTGCAGTAAACTAAAATTAAATAATATAATCGCAGGATGGGAAATATCATCCCATCCTACCGATTATTTCCATCCGGCTTATAGGCAAGAAAGAATAATATTCAAAGGTAGTCCAGCTTGCAAGTTAAATCTACTGCTAATATCACTGGTTACTGGACAGCGGGCCACAGGCGACAGCTATGTCACTGTGGCTATTGCTGCCCATTGGTATTATTTCGGGGAGAGTGAGTTAATGGTTATTAAAAATAAAAGCTGGGTAAAGTTAGTCGTTATGGGTTTAGTGCTGGCCATGTTGCTGGTATTTAGCAGTATACTCATGTCCGGAACAGCTAGTGCCGCAGTATTAGCAACGGTGACCGGAGATGGAGTAACAACTCCTACAAGCTGGAACCAGGCTGAATTAGTGGCAGCGGCGGGGGTATATGCCACAGAAATTTTAACCTGGACGGATGATCCCACTAATACTCAGACCATTACCTGGTTGATGGCTGAAGCAACCATGGCTCAAGTGCAGTACCTGAAGGCAGATGAATTTACCGGGAATTTCAACTCAGAACAGCAAATAGATGCCACCGGCATCGCCTTTGCAAGTTCCAATTATCGCTATTCAGTTACTCTATCCGGATTAACCCCAGATACTCAGTATCTATACCGGGTTGGCAGTGAAGGCGCCTGGAGTGATACCTTGTCATTTACTACGGCCGCGGATACAGATGATTTCTCCTTCCTGTATATAGGGGATGTACAAGAAGGTTACCCTGAGTGGGAGAGTATGTTGGATTCGATTCATGAAGATTATCCCCAGCTTAAATTTTCTCTTATGGGAGGAGATTTGACCAATAATGCCTATGATGAAGCTGAATGGGTACAATTCCTTGAGGCAGCCACCGATTACTTTTCTGAAATTCCGTTGTTGCCCACCCTGGGTAACCACGATGGGTATATGTATCTGAACTTTTTCGCCTTCCCGGCCAATGGGCCTGAGGGACTAAAACAAGAATTTTATTCTTTTGATTATGGCAATGCCCATTTTGTAGTTTTAAACAGTGGCAACAACACCAATGAAGCAGCCAAACAATGGCTCCAAGCAGACCTGCAGAGCAGCACCAAGACCTGGAAATTTGCTATGTTCCATCATCCTGCCTATCCCGCCTTCGAGGACAATAAGACGGTTGATGAATCCATATGTGAAAATTGGGTTCCGATTCTGGAGGCCAACGGGGTGGATATGGTTTTTGTTGGCCATCAACACCAGTATATGAGAACCTATCCCATATATCAGGGACAGATACAGGCTGATCCGGATAGTTACGGAATTGTATATGTAATGGGTAACGCCGGAACCAAGGTTTATGCCCCTGGCGGGGATTTCCCCTACATTGCTAGAGAAGAATCCGGAAGCAATTACCAGGTAATTGACATCGACGGCGATATTATGACCATGACTTCAACCAAGGCAAATGGGGAACTGATTGAGACTTACACCATAGATAAAAGTCTGCTTGCTACCCCCGCCTTGTCCGCCGATAACGAAAACAACTGGATGGGCCAGGCAGTAGACATTAGCTTCACTGATGATGCAGACTGGCTGAGAGCTATTAGCGCCGTAAAAGTGGATGGCAGTATTCTAAGTGCTGGTCAGTATACAGTTTCGGCAGGCCAGATAAGCATCATGGCCGAAGTCTTTGCCACTGCTGGACAATACTCTATAGAAGTAAAGGCTGATGGGTACCAAAATGCCACCTTAATCCAGATTATTCTGGCAGATAGTCCCGGCAATGGCGTCTATACAATAGTACCGGCAGCTGATAATGCCTACATTAACGGTGCTACTGTAGATGGGATAAGTACCATGACGGTAAAAACCGGTGTGACTGGTTTCAGGTATTTTACCATCAATATTACTCCGGTAAATCCCCATATGGGAAATGAAACCGTGGTCTATACCCATCTGAGAAATGGCGTTCAATTGGGTATCAATGCCACCCGGGCTGATTTTGATACGGTATCC
>CAZXIR010000329.1:0-2146 GCA_964640845.1 uncultured Syntrophomonas sp. | reverse complement strand
CCCTTCTCAGGATGAAGAAACGGAATATACTGGGGAAGACGTGAATTTTGAAAGATCTAATCTACCTAGCCCCAACGAAGATACTGAATTTAGTACGGAAAACCAAAGTAATAATTTTCCAGGCCTGAATGGTGATAATGAATTAAGCCTGGAAGATGACATAGAGGAAGAAGACGTTTCAGAAGAAGATGCCAGAACCCAACAAGGACACTGGGAAGACTAAGACACGGACCGTCCCCGGTCTTTTTTTTTGGAAAAATTTAAGATGAAGTGCAAGATTTAAGTTAATATATAAGTATTAATAACTAGATATATGTAGAATAAAGAAAATGGATGGTTTTGCCAAACCAAAAAGGCAGGATAGACTGGATAAGTTGTCGAACTGTACACAGATTAGGGAGATTGAAGATAAATTATTTTATATTAATATTAATATGGAGGAGAAATGAGAATGTTAGTTAAACCAGGCCCCTATTACATAAAAAACCTGTTGATATTGTTAATTATAGTATTAATTCTCGTAATCTCGCTACCTGATCAAGCCCAGGCCTCAAAAGGGGTTATAACCGGCAGCGTAGTCAATGTAAGGTCAGGACCGGGCAGCAGTTACACTATAGATGGAAATCTATTAAAGGACACTGAAGTTGAAGTAATTGAAAGTCAGAATGACTGGTATAAAATAAGCAAAGGCAGCCTGGTCGGTTGGGTCAGCAGTTCTTTACTCCAAGTAACCCAGACAGAACAGGTGAAGGTTACCGGAGAGTTGGTTAATCTGCGTTCCGGACCTTCTACGGGTTATGATAGAGTTGCCCAAGCCAGCAAAGGTGATATCTTGACTTTACTGGGGACCTCTGATGAATGGTATCAGGTAAAAAGTGCCGATGGCAAAAATTGCTATGTGGCAGCCTATTTGGTAGAGAAACTTAATCAGGATAGCGGTAGCAGTTCAAACAATTCGTCCACCGGCAAGGTTGAAATAACTCCAGTATCCAGCAGTCAGCCTCCGATAGTATATTTAGACAATAAAAAACTTAGTTTTGAGGTGGACCCAGTCATTGAAGAGGGCAGAACATTGGTACCCTTGCGAGCCATATTTGAGGAGATGGGAGCAACGGTGGAGTGGAATAATGATACCCGTACGGTAACTGCAGTAAAAGGCAACACTACCGTAGTGCTACCCATCGGATCTACCCGTCCAACGGTAAATGGAGTCGAAAGGTCCTTGGACGTACCAGCCAAAATTTCCCAAAGCCGGACTCTAGCTCCACTTCGCTTTGTGGGCGAAGCCTTTGGAGGTACCGTGGAATGGAATGGGACTACCCGGACTATTAATATTACCAGTAAATCAGGGCCAGCTTCTCCAGTTAACACGGTAGTCGTAAGTGAGAATAAGATCAACTTGCGCAGCGGCCCATCTACCCAATATGATGCAGTATCCAGTGCCTTACAGGGAGAAAAAATGGCCATATTGGCAGAAAAAGATGGCTGGTATCAAGTAAGCCGAAGTGGAACGACAGCCTGGGTAGCCGGTTGGGTAGTGAATGTGGCCTGGGAAGAGGAACAATCAAATCAGACCGGGAATTCTCCCGCTACCCCTGTTCCAGATCCAGTTGATCCAGATAATATATCTAATGATCAAATGTGGATATCTTCCACTCAGAATAGTGACGGAATAAGAATAGAAATGGAGTCTACCTCCATATTCAAAGCCAATATACGGGAATCAGGCAACCAAATAGTATATGAGATAAAAAACAAGACACCTATTGATAATACTGGATTAAGCCAATCCATAGGTTCAGGCCGATTGAATTTGACCATGGACACCAGGATTGAAGGCCAAACCACTGTGAAAATTACCTTACCGGCCGGCATTAAATATTCTACCGCCAGTGAAAATGGAGGAAAGAAGGAAGTGCTGATTATTCCCAATCAGATTATCAATATACGTCATGAAGTGGCTGATAGCAGCGGAGAGAGTGTTATTATCCAAACCATGTCTCCCGCTGAATTTATCAGCACTAGAAGTGGCGATACCGTGGAGGTGAAACTTAAATCTACCGCCATGGGCTTGGAGCAGACTGAATATAACTACAGCGACAGCACGGTATTAAAGCAGATGAGCATAAGCCAGAGCGGCAACCTT
>CAZXIR010000328.1:0-2153 GCA_964640845.1 uncultured Syntrophomonas sp. | reverse complement strand
GACTTCCAGTTATTATACCAATATTATTTTACTATGGCAAGACCGAATTCTACTAAAGACTGCCTTTAATAAGTAAACTATCAAGTTCAGAGATGGGTTTTTCAATAATAAAAGTACTATTAAACAAGGCTTTCAATACCGCTATTGGTTCCTCCTGGTCTTTTCTTTTAATAGCTATTATGCAGAATTTATCGGCACGAGGCATGTTTTTAACAGTAACCAGATCCCCGGTGGAAAATTTTGAGCGTCCTTCTGATTTCCCGTTCATTCCTCTTCCTCCCCTTTCATGCTATATTCCCCCTGATAGCATGCTATGCAAAACAAGAGGAAGTTGTTAACAGTACTGTATTATTTCTCTACTCTGATCATCCGTTTCTCAAACTGTAATCGAGGCAGCATCACAATACGCCCGCAGCCCTGACATTTTATTTTAATATCCGCTCCCATGCGAGTAATTTCCCAGTGATAACTCCCACAGGGATGTTTCTTTTTCATGCGCACGATATCACCTAGTTGAAACTCTTTTCTCTGCATTTTATCCTCCCCATTCAGATAATACTCAGCTATTTCTTATCCGGATAGGCTTAAACCCTTTATTTAAAACTCTCCCCACCATAAAACAGGTACACTGTTTTTGCTGCATGGCTTCCTGTAGAACCTTAGCTTGATCCTGGTCTACGGATACTAATAAACCCCCGGCGGTTTCAGGAGAAAACAAAACATCCAGGATAGCACTGTCCACATTTTCATCACTGATGAATTTATCCTGTAAATAACTGCGATTTTTATAAGCTCCTCCAGGTATTAGGCCCATCTGAGCATATTCCCTAACGCCATCCATTAACTGTACCTGATCGGCATATAATTCAATTTCTACTTGGCTTGCGACCGCCATTTCATACAGATGCCCTACCATGCCAAATCCGGTAACATCAGTAAGCGCATTGACTCCTACTTGCCCTACCGCTTCAGCAGCACCATCGTTTAACATGGTCATCCATTTTATTGCTTCCTGATAGGAATTATTTGATATCATTTCGCCTTTTATAGCCGTAGCAATAATTCCATTACCGATAGGTTTAGTAAGAAATAGTACATCTGACGGCCTGGCCCCTGCGTTATCTATCACCTGCTCTGGATGCACCAGGCCGGTAACAGCTAATCCGTATTTAGGCTCGTTATCATCAATGGTATGCCCCCCTACTAATAAAGCCCCGGCCTCCTCTATTTTTGATAATCCGCCATCTAATATACTGCGTAAAATATCCAGGTCTTCACAGGCCGGAAAACAAACGATATTCATAGCCAGCAGCGGTTTTCCCCCCATGGCATACACATCGTTGATAGCATTAACAGCTGCAATTTGCCCAAAAAGGTAAGGATCATCTACCATGGGGGTAAAAAAATCTAATGTCTGGATAATAGCCTGTTCACTGTTTAATCTATAAACTCCAGCATCATCCCTGGTATCTATCCCTACTAATAAATCCGGGTGTTGTGGAGGCTTAAAGTCTAGCAATATTTTTTCCAGGGCCCCTGGATCGATTTTAGCAGCTCACCCGGCAGCTCTAACCATTTGAGTTAATCTGGTTTTTTGCATAAGTGCCTCCCCTGCTTTATCAAATTCTAATAAACCAATTGGAACATAAGAAGACCTTTTAACAGATCTTCTATATGCCGAGAATAATCGGGGTCTGTCTAGAAAGATTGCATAAATGCCCGGTAGGCCTTATAGGACATGTACACATCAACTTTACTTACTATTTCAAAGGGAGAATGCATCCCCATAACTGCCACTCCGCAATCCACTACTTCCATACCATAATACGCCATGTATTGGGCTACGGTACCGCCCCCGCCAATATCTACTTTGCCCAGTTCACCCACCTGCCAGGATACTTTTTCATCATCAAACAACTTCCTAATTCGTCCTAAGAATTCTGGGTTAGCATCACTTGACTCCGACTTGCCACGGGACCCGGTGAATTTGGTTATTACTACGCCCCGGGTTAAAAAGCTGCAGTTTCTTTTCTCAAAAACATCCGGGTAATTAGGATCAACTGCTGCATTAACATCGGCTGACAAGGCACAAGATCTAGATAAACACCGTCTTATATCAAGATAGTCAGTTTTTCCTGCCAAATGCATCAGTT
>CAZXIR010000327.1:0-2160 GCA_964640845.1 uncultured Syntrophomonas sp. | reverse complement strand
CCGGTCTTACTCCCACTATGGTCTGGAAATATGGCAGTCGTTCCTGAATATACTTCAGGGCTTGGATGCGGTACCAAGCTTCGATGGCATTGTTTATCACTTGTGGATCCCGGGTAGGAGTGGCTACCTTAAAATGGTCCTGGCAAATTGCTACTTCAGGTTTGATAATCGTATCATTGATTATAAACTTTAACGGGTAATTTCTACCCAGATATAGAAAACACTCCCCATTGACCAAATCCTTAGCCAAAGACTGAGAATCTTGGATCTGGGACAGTTTATTGGTTATCCATGTGGCTTTGCTTTTTACTTGCTTAATTAATATATCCTCGGATATGCCCTCCGGCGCTACCACCTTTACCTTGCCCGGGGCTTCTACGGTTATGGAAATGGTTTTTCTTCTCCTGCTATATGAAACATGGAAATATATTGTTGAGTCTTGAAATTGAAAAGAAAGCTCCATGGTATGCTCCTTATTCTAGTATATTTATTATGAGAGGGATAATAATACTTACCGCTTAACCCCATTACCGTCCCGGCCGGCACCGAGGTTCATATCAGAGTTCCTCTACTCTAGGTCATAATTTGGTTGCCAGGAACCGGTAGGTTGACTGATAATAAAATAATTATATTATAAATTGGGGTATTAGAGTTGAAGGTGGAGCATAATTATTTGCTTGCACAGGGGACTTGGGAGGCCGGGGGGCATTATTACACTGATGATAATCAAGAGATTTCTGAAAGCTATTTATGATGCCCAATTTTTTCAACCAATTTATGAGCCTCATCTACTATGGAATGGTGTTTTTCGCGATCTTTTTCAATAAAGAATAGCGAAATAGCGCCTAATCCCACATGGGTGCCAACAGCAACCCCCATCTGCATGATAAAAATATCACCTGTAAATTCGCTGTTGGTGATAATCATATGCTTTAGATTTTCAGCAAAAATCTTATCCGATGTATAGCCAATTATTATGAAATCAGTCATTTCCGAGTCATTTCGTTTCATAAATTCATTTACATAGTGTTTAAGGACTCTCTTGCGTCCACGTTCTTTGGCTACAATGGCTCCCCTGCCATTTTTCATGGTCATTATCGGCTTCAGGTTCAGAATCTTGCCAATAAAGGCTGTAGCATTGGAAATCCTGCCGCTTCTAATTAAGTGGTCTAAATCATCAACCGAAAGAAAGTGTTTTACTCTGGTTTTGTACGTTTCATTGAATTTAATTAATTCATCATAGGTGGCCCCGTTTTCTCGTAACCTGGCGCTTTTTACGATTAACCAGCCGCTGCCGTGGCTCATGGATTTGGAATCAACTACATGAATTAATATAGGTGAGTCGACGTTTTCCTCCAGATATTTATCTTTGGCAATTACCGCCGATTGATAAGCTGCACTGGTCCCACTGGACATACAGATACATAATATCTTTGTATACCCATCACTAACAGCTTTATTGAATATGCTTATATACTCAATTGGACTTGGCATAGAGGTAGTAGGTTCATCATCTAACTCTTCAATAACGGCGTAGAAATCATCCGGTTTAATATCCAACCTATCACGGTAAGTCTTGCCTGCGAAAGTTATTGTCAATGGGGCTAAATCAATATCATATTTTTCCAGAATATCCTGAGAGAGGTCACAGGTGGAATCTGCCATAATCTTTATCATAAAAAAACCCCTTAATATAATTTATCCATTTGTATTATATGTGAATAGGTGGTATCTAATTATATACTTTATTAGAGAGGCAAGGGAATGGCAAACTTGGTAATTCACGAACCTGGTAGTCCTGCCTCAAAGTGGCAGAGGAATGAAATATTCTTTCACAGATAGAAGTAGTAGGAATTTTTTAAATACTGCAGATCCTGATTAAGAGCACATTTGAATAAATGCCTTTTCAATGTTTCAACCCGGATTGAACCTGCTGAGTATTGCTCTAGGAGCTTGTGAAACCGCTTTTTATCTCCTGGTGAGCAACTTTGATTCACGTATCCCCATACATGCTGGGCTGCATTTTTTTGTGCACCTCGGTCTTCTGGAAGTTCAAATGCCCTATCGATCTTATCATAAAAGCTAACCGGGTCCACTCTTTCCTTGTTTTTGAGCATATTTCTTATTTCATTGTATATGGCAGCAGATCTGCTCAGGACC
>CAZXIR010000326.1:0-2193 GCA_964640845.1 uncultured Syntrophomonas sp. | reverse complement strand
AATATGGTAGTTATCCGTTTCTTGTAGAAACAATAAGACCCCTTTAAGGGGACGGAAACGAAGGGAATGAATATTCCATTTCGCTGGCATCATATTGGTAGAAACAATAAGACCCCTTTAAGGGGACGGAAACATGGCATGGGAACGCTGTTTGCCATCAAGGCAATTCGTAGAAACAATACGACCCCTTTAAGGGGATTTAACTTTTATCAGGCCGGGAATATTCCCATTTCAAAAAGCAAGGGAGTCCAAGTATGAAAATACTATTCTGCTTAATAGGCTGGATGAAAAACTATGAAGGCATTAGTGAAGATGATCCCATCATTGGAGGTGGGTCCTGGATCAAAAAATTTGGTTATGGATGTGAGGAACACAATTTCTCCACCTACTATAAGGCAGCGGAGTTATGTGATTTTGACATAGATGACGAATATATCGATGAATACAGTGAGGTGGAGATATGTTGCGGTTTTGTAAACACCAGCCATGGGCAAATACATATTGAAAAACTAGGTGCAGGACAGAATGAAGAATATATTAGCGATGTTTTGGTAGTATGGCTGGCCAGTCATCCTAATGAAGGAGGCATTAGAATAGTAGGTTGGTATGAAGATGCTGTCGTTTACCGATGGGAATGCGATCCCCAGGCTGATAATGAGGAAGATAATAGTATTGATGATAACGGGAAATACTTGCCCTACAATATTGAAGCCCTTGCTGCCAAGTGTACAATAGTAGATCCTGAAACAAGAACGTTTAGAATTCCTAGAGCTACTCGTTCTGGAGCGGGAATAGGACAATCACAGGTTTGGTATGCTCAAGGGCCAAAGAACCATGAATTAGTTGAGATAGTCAAGGCATACATTGCCAGTAAATGATTGATGACAGGTGGGATTTCTCTATATGATTCCTGCAGAGTTCCCAACTGTGAAAGATGGGACAATGTTCACATGAATAAAGTTTAATTTAACTAGGATTGAGCTTAGAAAAAACGATTAGAAATAAAGATATATGTACTAACAGATACCGAAGGATTTTAGGGTTTGGGTATATAATGTAGGAAAGTTTTGGTTTGGAAAGGGAGGAAAAGCAGATGAAAATTATGCTTAGTGCGGTGGGAAATCGGGATCCATTTGCAGTTGATCAGAATAGTGGAGAAAAATCCTATGGACCATTAATCACTGTAGCTCAGGATATACAACCTGATATCATTATTATGTTTCCAACCCGTCAGCAGCTTAACAATAAACTGAGTTTTACTGAAGATCGGTGTGAAGAGATAGAAGGCCAGCTTAAGGCTATCTTGCCTAAAACGGCAGTAAAAAGAATAGCACTGGATTTACCCGACCCAACCGACCACCATGAGATACTTGTTCAGCTTAAAAACAGAATAAATGAAATCAAGGAAATATATCAACAGTCTCAGACAGATTACTACATCAATATTTCCTCCGCTACCCCACAAATACAAGCATCTTTTCTGATAATGGTTAGTAGTCAAAGAATAAATGCTGAGGTTTATCAAGCCAAGGACCCTAGATATGTAGAAGCGGGACAAGAACGGGTAAGGAAAATCGATATTCAGTTCATTGAGGAAGAAAATCAGATTAACCGTGCCAGGATATATTACGCCAAAAATCATTTTGCCAGTGCTGCGGATGAATTGACCAACTTAGCCATAGCTACCCGCAAGGCTGAAAGGGAAAAAATGGCAGAGATATACTCTGATCTTTTCAACGCCTATCACCTAGTAGACCTGTATCAGCATGAAAGAGCACTGGAAATTGTTAATAGACTGGTCCTGACCTTTGAAAGGCTGCGCAAGAATCAATTGCTACGGATATTAAAAAAGCAACAGCGATGTCTGATGGAGATTAGCTCCCTGGGAGAAATAGAAGGTTATGCTAACCTCTGCGACCTGTACCATAACACCTGTCGACGACTGGACATGGAACAGTATGTAGACTGCCTGAGCCGATTCAAAAGGATTTATGAAGGTTGCTATTTTTATGTTGCCAGGGAGGAACTGGGTATTAAGCGGCCTGATAAGAAACTGGAAGAACAGCGCCAATTAGACTGGGTTACCAGGATAATTGACCACAAGCAGGGAAGAATCAATATGTATGACATAGCTAAAATATATGAAGCTAAAAAGGGCAGGAAAAAGCTGGGTGATAAATTGGAGCAGAGCTT
>CAZXIR010000325.1:0-2204 GCA_964640845.1 uncultured Syntrophomonas sp. | reverse complement strand
GCCATTTCCTTCTCCCCGGACGGACTGGAATTCAACCCCCTGACCGATCAGGATACAATTCAAATAGTTGAACAACGACTCATTATTAGCTTTGCTCAAGCTCTAAGCGGTAACAGCAATGTGATCAAAATCAATGCCCAGGCCCTGAAAAACCAGGAGGGCGATACCCTGTACCAGGAGGTAATAACCGCTCCATTTGCATCCCAGCCGGTAGATGAATGTTTTATAGCCACCGCCGCCTTTGGCTCCAAATTCGACTGGCCAGTAGCCCTCTTGCGGCAATTCCGGGATCAATGCTTACTGAGCAACCAATTAGGCAGTATCCTGGTCAACTATTATTACCAAAAATCGCCGGCTATCGCAGCCATCATCGCAGACCATTCTCTGCTAAAACTAGCCGTGCGGATCATGTTGATCCCCTTCATAGGAGCAGCCTATCTTGCCCTGCACTACCAATGGGCTCTCCTGCTGATACTGCTGTTTATGACAAGGAGACGTTTCGTTCGTCTTATCTGCCCATGACTATGACAAGGGTATCAGGGGACGTTTCGTTCGTCTTATTTTGCAGGGGCATAGCGGTGCCAGGAACCTAAGAAACTAAGTTAGGTTCCTGGCACCAACGATACTTCCAGATTTCCGGCCGAGAGGTGAATAACACAATCAACTTTGGAGCTAGCCTGTTCGTAATTGGGTGACATGTATCTTTTTCCAGTCTTGATCCAGCCCAGTTCATCAAGATTATTAGCACTTAAAGCTCCGTTCAGTTCTATGCTGACCCCGGTATCTGCAGATATTTGAAGCTCAATATTGCTGGCGCCGGCATCAATATTCATCTGGCTTTTGTCACCATTTTGGTCCAGGGTAAATTTCATATTACCTGCTCCAACAGTACAGCCTAACTGCTTGAGTGGAATCCCTGTCAAATCGATATCACCATCAACGGCCCCTGCATTGATTGTCATATCCCAAACAAGTTCAGGAGAGAGTTGTACCTTCCACCTATCCCCCTTCTTTTGCCATTGAAGCCATGAATTTTCCATTTGACTTAGATGCACCTTCAGGTTTTGATCTGCGTCCAAAATATTTTGTTTGGTTTCACCGGAAAAATTACCTTTTATTAATTCCCCAGAGCTGGGCTCTATGAAAATCCTGCCCCCGCCAAAATCAAGGGTCAAATCTCCTTTTTCTACTAATGGATATTGCTGACGGCTGATATCCAGCGAAGACATGACAGTTCCTCCATTAAAATCGCGAGACCCGTCCATCATCATCATATAGCCACCTACTCCCAGTACCGACACCATAATCAAACTATAGGCCAGCCAACGATTAATCATCCCCTGCCCAAATAATCCAAGTCCAAAAATAATCAGCAGCAATGGCCACCATTTGCTTATCTGTTGAATGCCCGCCCAGGAACCATAGCCTAGATTAATCAAAAAGAAAACCGTCCCTGCCAACACAAATAGGAGCCCGCTGATTAAGGTGCCTATCCTCATATGCCCTCCCCTTTCTGATGGCGAAACAGGATATATAATCCAATCGCAACCAGCAACAGCGGCCATGCTTTATGCCAAAAATACCAGGGCATTACGTTATTAGCCAGAAAAACGAGCCCTAAACCGATCAGTAATAAACCGGCATTACGGCGACGTGAGTCCCTAAGTTTTTCGATCTCCGGCTCACTGCCCACTACGGTTGCATGTCCTGCATGGTGTTGGCTATTGTGGTCTGCAGCCTCCGGAATAACAATCCAGCATACAATATAGGCCAAAATCCCAACCCCGGAAAATAATGCCACAACCCAGATTAAACGCATAAGAGCTACATCAACATCAAAGTACTCTGCCAAGCCACCGGCTACACCACCAAGCATTTGGTTTTGCTTTGATCTGTGTAAATTATTCAAAAAAGAACCCCCTGTTAATCGTTTAAGATTTTAAACTTATAATACTATTTTACGGTATAAGATAACTGTTTCAAAGTATAAAGCAAAAAACGAGGGGACGTCAGGTTGTCACGGGGACGGAGTTATTGACAACTTTTTACGTAATCGGCGGTGCAGGCTCGGGGGGTCTGCACCGCCCCTTATCTACACCCAGCAACCCTCCCCTTGCCTGCACGTTCCGTTCCCGTGATTGCATTCGACAAAATTTTCAAGTAACTTAGAAAGTTAGGTTCCTGGCACCATTACTGAGCAGGTG
>CAZXIR010000324.1:0-2210 GCA_964640845.1 uncultured Syntrophomonas sp. | reverse complement strand
GGCCATTCCGCAAGATTATTTAGAGAGAAGGTTGGCGTTTCCCCATCTGTATATCGAAAAATGCACAATAAAATAAATTGTCCTATATAGTAATAAGGAAGCCCAATTGGTTTTAGCACGAAAAGCCCGGCTTGCTAAAATCACCCATGGCGTGATTATGTTTATGCCGGTTGACAAATATTGCCCAAAATGTCCATATTAGCACACCCGTTATGGTGCTGGAGGTTAGTAAACTGGTATTAACCGAAGTGTTCGCAGCGATTGACCCGATGGTGAATCACTTTGTTATTACCGGTGTAACACGGTAATATTAAAAGCCCGGAAATTCAAAAACTGAACCCAGGCTCTTGTAGTTGTCTGATACTACCCGAAATGTAGAACTCTTATTAAACGCCAATTCTCATGGGTACAACATTAGTTTGTTACAATTAAGTTAGGTTTTAGTTTTGGATATAGGTGTTTCCTTTGACAGTTAATTAGAAAATTTAAATGGAGTTTTCATTTTGAATAAATTGAAGGATGGCCGGCATATTTTCACTTAGAATATGGTAATTTTCACTAATTATCTGTTCTACTTCCCATAGACTCCAGTAGTGGTTGGGACAAGGTTTTTCCCGTCTATTATGTGGAAGAGAAGATGTTTGCCATACTTCACAGCCTTGGAATGGGTTAGCTGTTCCAATGTATAGTTTATTATCGCTACCTACATAGAGTATTCTTCCGCCATAGTTATTGGGATTACCAAGCCCATTGAGGAATACCGGACTGAAATGAATCCCGTCCTCAGAGACATACAGATCAAAACCGATTGGATATCTGATTGCTCTTAATATTTCTACTACACTTCTGTATACTGCTATTATTATTCTTATTATTGCGGGTTCAAACACTTGTTCTAATGCTTCCCGATTTGCCAAAAGGGTAGTCAGTATTACTTCCATATTACTCGAATCATCAAAAGTACTTATGAGCAATTTTCCTTGATATTCCTGTATTTGCCAACCATACACATTGAAGGGATTATTAAACCCGGCTCCAAGCCGGGAAAGGCTTCTGTGTTCATCACCTAATAATGGATTTCCACCTACCACCATCTGCCAGTTATCGTATTTATCAATTCTAATAATATCGCAGCCCATAGGAATAAACCAGGCTAGTGGCAATGGCTTGGTTGCACTTACATAAAGGTGGCCTTTGAATACACCAATACCTAAAGTGAACTGGTTGGCAGGATTCCCAAATCCCCCATCAACTACCAGGGTCCAGTCATTTAATTGTGGTTCTTCTCCATTTGTTCTCCAAACTTGAACCCCATCTGAACCGATGGTGGAAACGTATATCCGGTTATTAAATACTGCCATGTTATATATGCCGTTTTGTGGATTTAGGTTAGGATCAAACCCTGGGGCAGAAGGGTCAATAAGAGTTCGCCATGGATAAAATTCAGGATCTGAACTGCTATACAGTAGTGCCGAACTTTCATTTAGTTCATTTACAGTAGCTAAATAGACTTTTCCATTATGGGTTACCATTGCTCTTGAAGAAGTGCCTTGCAAACCGGAACTGGAATCCAATATGAACCAATCAACACCATTAGTGGTTTTAAGTATCTGTACGGTGCTTCCAAAGCCTGCAGCATAAATGCAGGGACTACCTCCAAAAGGCCTATGATTAATCATGAACCTAAAACCAACAATTTCGGATTGATCTGAAGCTTCATATACTTTTTGCCAGGGCAACGTTCCGTCTTTTCTATATCTCCAAATTTCAGCCTGATTATCTACAGTAGGGGTTGGATTTATCAGTGCAGGCAGGTTAGTATTCGCATAGATAGCACTAATAATATTTACCAGTATATTTCGGCCAGTACCTACATAAATATAATCTCCTAACTCACTCATAGACCAGGCATAGTTATTTTGTCTGCCACTATTAAGGTTTTCGGTGTCAAAACCATTAATCAGAGTCAGATTATTGAAACAATGCATTTTTATTCCTCCTTTCTACTATAATGTATGTATAATTCCTAAAGATGCTACTTATCCTACTGGAGGTCTAAAGAATTTTTTGCTGTAAAAATAACAATAACTACAATATTGGTTGAGACTTTAAATATTGTATGTATTTAATGAAAGAGTTTATTGGAACATTAGAAGATAGTATGAAATCTTCATTTGCTACCTGCTGGGACAAGTTTTTCCCACAGGTTG
>CAZXIR010000323.1:0-2211 GCA_964640845.1 uncultured Syntrophomonas sp. | reverse complement strand
ATGTTCCCGCTCTTCGAATCGCCTTTCCCCCTGCGCTAACCTTAAGCCTTCATCCCCACCAAAGTTTCTCTCTTGCTAAAAGGAAAAGCTGTCAACAACCCCGTCTCCGTGCGCGACAACTTAGGAAAGGAAAGCAAAATGGCATTGTTATGGAAAGATATCAGCGAAGCAGAGTGGAATGATTGGAAATGGCAGGTAAGAAATCGCATAACAACGGTGGAGGAATTGAAGCAGATTGTGGTGCTCAGCGACCAGGAAGAAGAAGGTATCAGAAGTTGTCTGGAAAACCTTAGAATAGCTATCACCCCGTATTATGCCAGTCTGATGGATCCGCATAATTCCAATGATCCGATTAGGAAACAGGCCATCCCGGTTCCTATGGAAACAGATCAGGCCAGTTGTGATATGCAGGACCCCTTGGATGAAGATAAAGATAGACCGGTTAAAGGAGTTACCCATAGATATCCAGACCGGGTGCTATTCCTAATAACCGACCAATGTGCTATGTATTGCCGGCACTGTACCAGGCGAAGAATGGCTGGTGCTACTGATAAGACTATGCCCCGGGAGTATTTGGACAATGCCATGGATTATATCGCTGAATACCCTCAGATTAGGGATGTAATTATCTCCGGGGGAGATAGCCTGCTGGTTAAAGACGATACCATTGCTTATATATTGGAAAGGCTGCGCCGTATTAAGCATGTTGAGATTATTCGCTTCGGCTCCCGAACTCCGGTGGTATTACCTCAAAGAATTACCGACGACCTGTGCAACCTCCTGAAAAAGCATCACCCGATTTGGTTTAACACCCATTTTAATCATCCCCGGGAAATTACTCCGGAGTCTACCGAAGCATGTCGTAAATTAGCGGACGCGGGAATTCCATTAGGAAACCAGACGGTATTATTGAAGGGGGTCAATGATTGCCCCTATATTATGAGAAAACTGATGCATGAACTGGTAAAGATCAGGGTGCGGCCCTACTATCTCTACCAGTGTGACCTTTCCGCGGGTATAGAACATTTTCGGACCCCGGTAAGCAAGGGCATCGAAATTATGGAATTATTACGGGGGCATACTTCTGGATTAGCGGTTCCTACTTATGTTCTTGATGCTCCAGGTGGGGGAGGCAAAATTCCCCTGGCCCCTCAATATCTGATCTCTCAGTCCAATGATAAGGTGATCTTAAGAAACTACGAGGGCATCATCTCGGCTTATACTGAGCCCCAAGATAGAAGTGATTCCTGCCAGGACTGTGGTTTATGTTCGGAGTACAAGGCAGCACCTGCTCGGGGAATAGAAAAATTATTTACGGAGGATAGAATCAACCTGATTCCCAGAAGCAATATACGCATGAAAGAGCGTGCTCTGATGGAGGTTACTTGATTTGAATTTGGAATATAGCAATAAAAAGCAATATAATATTGCCGGTCATTCCCTGGAATACTTATCTGATTACTATAATCAAAGAATCATTCTGCTTGACAGTGTTGGTGAGCCAGATCAAATAATTGAACAACTGAAAAAGATCAGCCGGGAGGAAAAAGCGGGCAAAATTATTGCTTATGCCCGGGAACAGGAAAAATCGTCCTTCCAAAAGCATGGATTTATCCAGGAAGGAATTATCCAGGGCTACTTTCTGGGCCAAGATGCTTATTGTTATTCATACTTCAATGATTTACAACGCAGATACAGTAATCATTTGCTGGAAGAAAATCGGATACTGGAACAAACCCTATCCAAGGTTTATGAAACAACCCCGATTTCACAGTTCCAGGAATACGATATAAGGAACGCTTCCGAATCTGACGCAGATAACCTGGCTCTGTTCATGGGAAATGTTTTTACTACCTACCCTACTCCGGTTCATCGTTCAGAGTATTTAAAAGAGATAATAAGGGGGAAAACCTTATTTAAACTAGCCTTGCACGGGGGAAAATTGGTTTGTGCAGCATCGGCAGATAGGAATAAGGACTTGCTTAATGCTGAAATTACTGATTGTGTCACCCATCCTGATTATAGAGGCCAGGGGCTAACCGGTCATCTCATTTGTCTTTTGGAACAGGATTTAACTGCTTGTGGTTATATGACCCTCTACAGTTTGGCCCGAGCCATGTCACCCGCAATTAACCAGGCTTTAAGAAAAAATGGCTTTGAATACGGGGGCCGCCTGATAAACAATTGCAGCATCATGGGTACCATTGAAGA
>CAZXIR010000322.1:0-2213 GCA_964640845.1 uncultured Syntrophomonas sp. | reverse complement strand
GGTAGTAAACGGCAAATATACCGGTCGACCAAATTGTCAGAACATTCAATAAATTGATAAGTTGGTGGCAGGCACCGAGGTATTTTTGAATTTAATTAATTAGAATGATATAATATTGACATAATAATGGCTAAAGAGGTGAATGGTATGAGTCGTCACGAAAATATTATTACGAATATCAAGCCTTCAACAGCAATTCGTCATGATTATAATTCTTTTTCAAAGCTGTGCCACGAAACACAGAATCCAGTAGTTGTGACCAAGAATGGCGAAGCTGATCTGGTGGTTATGAGCCATGAAGCCTATCAAAAGATGATATCTCGGCATCGGTTAGGGCAGATGCTGTCAGAGGTTGACCGTGAAATAGCTTCAGGTAAACCTATGCGGGATTTTGAAGAAACCTTTGCAGCGATAAAAAAGAGAATAGAAAATGAGTAAGAAAATTGAATTATCGGAAATGGCCTATTATGATATTGAAAGCATTTTTTCTTACATTTCTCAAGATAGTAAACAGGCAGCTGAAAAATTAAGAGTAAATATCTATGAAGGTATTAAGAAGCTATCAGATTTCCCGGAGATGGGGGCGGTTATCCCGGAAGAAGACGCACCTGGTGCTCAACGTGGATACAGGCGTATTGTAATAACCCCGTACAGTGTGTTTTATAGAGTGCTGGAGGATCGTATTGTAATTGCCAGGATACTACATGGAAGACAAAATTGGATGCAATCAATATTTGATTTTTGATTTTAACTGTCATATTATTTGCATTGGCTCTCATAGTGAAATAGAGCCGAACATCCCGTAAGGGAATGTCGATTCTATTACCTACAAGATATTCTTGTCGGTCGCTGTCGGGGCTACCACCTCCCCTACAGCTCCTAATTAGTTTTTATCACAATACGCGGAATATGACAACGGCACCGGCACCTATCTACTTGGTAAGAAATATGGTTTAAACAAGGCTATCTCCATTTGTGTTTGTAATTAATCCACTAGTAAACGGCAAATATGCAGGTCGGCGAAATTGCCAATAAGTACACACGAAAATGGGTTATCCCGATTTACCCAGTGCTAATTGACCGTATTCCGCCTGCTGCCGTTCAAAAAAGCCTCTATGTTATTGGCTATTTCTTTCAACAAGGTTTGCCTGGCTTCTATGCTGGCCCAGGCTATATGAGGCGTTAACACGAGCCTTGGCTATTTCTTTCAACAAGGTTTGCCTGGCTTCTATGCTGGCCCAGGCTATATGAGGCGTTAACACGAGCCGCTCTGGGTTCTTTATGTTTAACAAGGGGTTTTTTGTCTCCAGGGGCTCCTGCTCAAATACATCCAATCCCGCCCCGGCAATTAGACCTTCATCCAGAGCTCTGGCCAGATCGCCCTCGTTTACTATGCTCCCTCGGCCCAGGTTAAGCAGAATGGCACTTTTTTTCATAGTCTTGAGCTGTTCATATTGGAGCAGATTATAAGTTTGGGAGTTTAATGGAGCATGTATGGATACTATGTCTGAACTTTTCAGTAACTCGGCCAGCTCTACCCTGTTATAGTGTTCATCATTATTCCGGCCGGAAGTTGAGTAGTACAGTACCTGGCAGCCAAAGGCTTTGGCAATTTCAGCGGTTTTTTTGCCTATGGTTCCCAAACCGATAATACCCCAGGTCTTACCTTGAATTTCCCAGAAGGGTATGTCTAGGCAGGTAAAATTACTACTGCCGGAATACTGTTTTGATTTTACATACTGATCATAGTAAGGTAATGACTCCAAGAGGTAAAACAGCAGGGCAAAAGTATGCTGAACCACGCTTTGGGTCGAATAACCAACAACATTGGCAACAGTAATATTTCGCCCTCGGCAGTAGTCCAGGTCGACATTATTGGTGCCGGTAGCGGCAATACAGATTAGTCTGACTTGCGGAGTCTGCTGCAGATTAGACTCATTTAAGACCACTTTGTTAGTGATAATTATATGCTGATCTTTGATTCGGTGGGCAACCTGATCCGGACAGGTAGTATTATATACACTTAACTGGCCGAATTTATTGAAAATACTCAAATCAGTATCTTCTCCCAGGGTTTCGGCATCCAAAATACATAGATTATTCAATATATCAACCCCTTTCGTGTAGTGAATCGCGGGGACAGGTACCTTGATCTCGAATCTTCAATGACTGCTTCTACTTCCATTCTAAATATGCCGGTTATACCTGCATCT
>CAZXIR010000321.1:0-2217 GCA_964640845.1 uncultured Syntrophomonas sp. | reverse complement strand
TCTTATTTGAGGATTTTGTATAATTTAAAAATCCAGCTGTGATTCTGAGCGCAGCGCAGAATCTTTTACATCCTTCGGCGTTGCCTAAGGATGACATTACTGAAATAACTGGCGAATAATATGAAAAAATTTATTATACAAATCTTCATTTAAGCATTTGGCATAATAAATAAATCTATTATGCCAAACTTTTTTTTAATTTCATAAATAATTATAAATCATAGAGCATATTAATTGGGGTGAAGCATAAGTTAGAAAGCGGTCTAAAAACTATTGATATAGTTATACAAATATCCCAGAACTGAAGAGGTGTTCAGGGAATATGACCACAAATTAGGTGCTTGTGTGTTATGTGAACACCTTTTTGATACGGTACACGAACTGGCAGTTCGTCACGATATAGACCTGGAGGAGCTGATGACAAAACTGGAAAGATCAATGTCTCAGCAAGTCTAATATTGAAAGGATTGATGCAGGGTGAGTAAAATAGTCGATGCCCGGGGTCTGGATTGTCCCCAGCCCGTAATTTTAACTAAAAGAGTTATGGATGAAGGAGGCATAGATGATCTTATCACTATTGTGGATAGGGAGGTAGCCAGAGAAAATGTGAAGAGACTGGCTCAGAGCCAGGGCTATGAGTACAATGTGGAGCAAAAAGGCGAAGATTATCATATCCATATGATTAAGACTGCCAGTCTGGAGCAAAAACAGTTAGTTTCTGGAGCAGACCTGGTTATCTTAGTTAAGAGTGATCTATTTGGTGATGGAGATCCGGAACTGGGCAAAATATTAATGAAAGGCTTTCTTTATACCTTAAATGAATTGGAAACGGACTTAAAATCTTTGATATTTATGAATAGGGGCATTTTCTTGACTATAGAAGGGTCACCAGTATTAGAGCATATCCAGGCTTTGGAGAAAAAGGGTGTGGAGGTCTTATCCTGTGGCACTTGTTTGGACTTTTATCAAAAGACCGGAGATCTTTCGGCGGGAAGGATTACCAATATGTATTCATCAGTTGAGACCATGATTGGAGCCGCCAAGACTATCACTATTTAGGGGGGAGGATAATATGAGAGCAATTTATATGGATAATGCTGCTACCACTTTCCCTAAACCGGAAGCGGTTTACCAGGCCGTTGATTTTTTCAACCGTCATATGGGGGGAAATCCAGGCCGTGGAAGCAATAAGGCTACTCTTCAGGCTGGATCGTTACTGATGGACTGCCGTGATGCGCTGGCAGATTTGTTTAACATCGTCGATAGTTCGCATATAGCATTTACTCATAACATAACCGAAGCCATAAATATAGCTATAAAAGGCATTCTGAAACCCGGTGATCATGTTATCAGCAGCAGTATGGAACATAATGCCATCGCCCGGCCGCTTCAGGTTATGAGCCAGCAAAATGGTGTGGAGTGGACGGTAGTGTCTTGTGGCGGTGACGGAAGCCTGGAACCAGAAGACGTAAGAAAGGCTATTCAACCCAATACCAAAATGATATGTATCCTGCATGCTTCTAATCTCACCGGTACTCTAATGCCAGTTGAGGAAGTAGGCAAAATAGCGCTGGAACATAACTTGCTGTTTGTTCTGGATACAGCTCAGACCGCCGGAGTAATACCAATTGATGTTGAGAAGCAGTCTATTGATTTACTTACTTTCACCGGACATAAGGGTTTGCTTGGCCCCCAGGGTACGGGAGGTATATACGTGCGACCAGGTCTTAATATCAGTCCCTTAAAACAGGGGGGAACTGGTTCTTTATCTGAATACTTGGAACACCCTTCTTTTATGCCAGATTTGTTGGAAAGTGGTACCCATAACACTCCAGGTATAGCCGGCCTTTTAGCCGGGATCAATTTTATACAAGAAAATGGTCTGGAAAAGATTCGCACCCATGAGCAGGAATTGTGTGAAAGGCTTATGAAGGGCCTAAAAGAAATTCCGGGGGTAGCAATATATGGTCCGGCGGATAGCAAAAAAAGAACTGCGGTGGTTGCTTTCAATATAAATAATATGGATTGTGGAGAAGTTAGTACCCAACTAGATTACAAATATGGAGTGGTTACTCGCTCGGGACTTCATTGTGCACCTCTAGCTCATAAAACCATAGGAACTTATGAAAGTGGCTCCTGCCGATTGAGCCCGGGTTTTTTTAGTAGTATGGAAGATGTAGATATAGTGATCAAAGCAGTTCATGAAATTTCCTCCAG
>CAZXIR010000320.1:0-2239 GCA_964640845.1 uncultured Syntrophomonas sp. | reverse complement strand
ATAAAGCTTATCTCATACCGGCTGCTTCCTTCTTTATATCCCATTTTTCCCCTCTGCAAGCTTTTCTTTCTATTATACTATCTGTTAGCTTTATTGGGGGGGTTTTGTAACAGTCTGACGTCCCGGTGTGTACCGCACTGCCAGGCACCAACTAGTAAATGGACTTTTTATAAATATTGAACAGGTTCTGTCTCCTGCTAAATGGATAGAATCCATATTTGATGAGTTGTTTATAGATTCCCTCTATAAAATGCATCGCGGGCAGGGAAAAACTATTTCGCGGGACGAAGTAGCTGAGTTTTGGTTTAATCGTCCAGATATTAATGATATTTCAGATAATTTCCCTATCAACTTAACGCTCATCAGGAGCCTTTTCTACACACTTACTTCTCCACCCTTGACGTCGATACCACGCACTCCACATGCCTTAAGTTGATCGCATTGATGTCTGGGGTATTTTTTTCAGCATCTGTTCGGGGAAACATATCAATCAGTGATTTTAGGTGATAAATCGCAGTTAACGGGAACCCACTATGTAACTGTCGTGATAAGCACTACCATATTCAATATTGACTACTTAATATCAGTATGTATACTGTTATGTAGGTAATATGATATAGAGGATAATCCTATGTTTGATGGCATTTTAGGAACAGCTTCGGTAAATAGTTACATATGGATCATACCAGTAATGTTCAGTATACATGAATTTGAAGAATGGAACATACTTAAATGGTATAAAAAATACTATCGAAATCTGCCTGCATCAACGAATACAAGTATTCGGATACATATCGTTGCTTTAAGCTTAATATCGTTTCTGCTTACATCTATTGCTGTTTCGGCACACGGAACATTTATATTTAAATTCTTCTTCACACAAGCTTAATGAATATATATACTGGCACAAGCAACAGTCCAACCTGGTCTTAAAAAGTGCCCAGTAGGATGGTTACTTTTAGATATGGGTTTTCATAAAAAGTTTTATACTTTTTTTATAAGAAGACAAACCCTGCTATCTATAAACTGGGTTTGCTTTATTTTCTTAAGAACATACTACCTATAACAATAGGTTTGATTATAATAAGTTGCCAAGAATTGCGGAAGGAGACGAATAATGAAGGGAAAAATAAAGGTAGCTTTTATATGTGTGCATAATTCATGTCGATCTCAAATGGCTGAGGCGCTTGGGAAGCATTTTGCTAAAGACGTTTTTGAAAGCTATTCTGCTGGAACAGAGACCAAGCCCCAGATAAATCAAGATGCGGTTAGGATCATCAAACAACTTTACAATATTGATATGGCAAAGGAACAATACTCAAAATTATTAACAGACATTCCTCAGGTTGATATAGTCATTACGATGGGATGCAATGTGGAGTGCCCTTATCTGCCCTGCAAATACCGAGAAGATTGGGGCCTCGATGATCCAACCGGAAAAAATGATGAAGAGTTCATTAAGACAGCAAAAATAATTGCCGAAAAGGTTATTGATCTTAAGGATAGGGTAATAAGAAATACAATGAAACTGCATTAGGGATAACTCATTCCGAAAAAACAGAATTACCGCCGTTGCCGGCGGGTTGTGGGCCTCGGTGCCTGCCACCAACTTATCTGGTTTAAGCCATATTTTTCACCAAGTAGATAGGTGCCGGTTCTGTTGTCATATTCCGAATATTGTGATATAAAATAATTAGGAACTGTAGGGGAGATGGCAACCCCAACAGCGATCAACAAGAATATCTCGTTGTAATAGAGTCGACTTTCCCTTACGGGATGTTCGGCTCTATCTCACTATGAGAGCCAATGTAAACAATATGACAGTTGCAAATAAAATAACTTCATATATATTCACATTATCACCCCCTCATGCCGATCACAATCAGGGGGTTCCCCTACAACTCTACCATTTATTGTAACAAACATTTGTTCTTAATGTATATAGTCGTAATAATACCTTATATCATAATTAATTAAATACAGCATTTCTTTCTCCCGAGCACTTGAATGCCGGCAGAATAGTTTTCAAAAACATCTGGGGCTAAATGCTTCCATTGACGTTGCGAATAAGAACAATGGTGGGAACTGTCCCTTAACTAAGGTGGCATTGGCGCCTTTTTCACTCATCTGAGCCAACACTATTACGAACAGATCAATTGCCTCCCGGGCAATGAATTTATATGGTTTCTAGTGGTGAAATAACCTGGGGCTGGAACAAGCCATAGCTATATCATATTCG
>CAZXIR010000319.1:0-2262 GCA_964640845.1 uncultured Syntrophomonas sp. | reverse complement strand
TGGCCCATATCTAGTATTTCAAATGGGCCAAGGAACCTGTCCCCGTGGCTCTTGTCCCCGTGGCTCCTGTCCCCGTGTCCCAGTTGGTATATGCGACAAATTTGTAATGATAGGAGGATTTTTGTAGCAGGTGTGGAATATCAAGTTATTGCAGGTCCAAATTAGCTTTAACAGCTTGATTATATAAGAAAATGTACAGCTGCTGCTTATAATTAAGGCTTGGAATGTTAAATATTAATTTAGAGTTAATACATATCTGATTGCTACCAGCAGTTAGGTTTAAAGGAGGATACATCATATATGGAGCTAGTTGAAAACAATGCACCGATTGCAGAAGAGAACATTAAAGCCAATCCTGATTTACCAGTCAATTTTGTTCAAGATATTATCAGTGCGGATTTAAAGGCCGGCAAAAATGGGGGAAGGGTACATACCCGTTTTCCACCGGAACCTAACGGATATTTGCATATCGGGCATGCCAAGTCTATCTGTCTCAATTTTGGTCTGGCTCAGGCCAATGGAGGCTTATGTAATCTGCGTTTTGATGATACCAATCCCAGTAAAGAGGAAGTCGAATTTGTCGATTCCATCATGACCGATGTGCGCTGGTTGGGATTTGATTGGGAAGACCGTCTGTATTATGCTTCAGATTACTTCGAGCAGCTTTATGAATGGGCGATACAGCTTATCAAAGATGGTAAAGCTTATGTTTGCGACTTGACGGCAGAAGAAATTAGAGCCTACCGTGGTACTTTGACTGAACCGGGGCAGGAAAGCCCTTACCGCAGGCGTTCCGTGGAAGAAAACCTGGATTTGTTTGAACGGATGAAAGCGGGAGAATTTCCAGAAGGCTCCCGGGTCCTAAGAGCCAAAATCGACATGGCTTCTCCTAATCTAAACATGCGGGATCCGGTGCTGTATAGGATATTAAAACAGCCCCACCATCGGACCGGAGATAAATGGTTGATTTATCCCATGTATGACTATGCTCATCCACTTTCTGATGCTATTGAGGCTATTACTCATTCCATATGTACTTTGGAATTTGCTGACCACCGCCCGCTTTATGATTGGTTTGTTGACAATTGTAAAACGGAATATGAGCCCCATCAGTATGAATTTGCCCGGTTAAATCTCAACTATACGGTAATGAGCAAGAGAAAGCTGCGGACTCTGGTTGAACAGGGATATGTAAAGGGCTGGGATGATCCCCGTATGCCTACCATATCGGGCTTAAGACGCCGGGGATATACCCCCGAATCCATAAGAGATTTCTGTGACCGGATCGGAGTGGCTAAAAGGGATAGCACAGTGGATATAGCACTATTGGAATACTGTATTCGAGAAGATCTTAACCGTCGGGCATCTCGTGTTATGGCAGTATTGCAGCCCTTAAAGATAGTTATAGAAAACTATCCCGAAGGCCAGATGGAATGGCTGGAAATTGAGAATAACCCAGAAACACCTGAGAGTGGTACCCGTCAAATTCCTTTTGCCAGAGAAATATATATCGAACAGGATGATTTCATGGAAGATCCGCCCCGTAAGTTTTTCCGCCTGGCACCGGGAAGGGAAGTACGCCTGAAAGGCGCGTATATTATTAAGTGTGAAGAAATAATAAAAAACAATGAAACCGGTGAAATTATCGAGTTGCGTTGCACTTACGACCCGGATACTAAAAGCGGTGGACCTGCATCCGGCAGAAAAGTTAAAGGCACCCTGCATTGGGTCTCAGCCGGTCATGCAGTATCGGCAGAAGTTCGTATATATGACCATTTATTTATTCCGGAAAACCCTGATAATGATGATGATGGTAGGGATTTTACCCAAAAACTCAACCAGGACTCATTAAGCATTAAAAGCAATTGTATGCTGGAATTAGGTCTGCAAGCTGCATTGCCTGGAGAACGCTTCCAGTTCCTGCGCCAGGGGTATTTCGTAGTTGATCCAGATACCAGGCCAGATGCTCTGGTCTTTAATAGGATTGTGCCGTTAAGGGATACTTGGGCTAAAATACAAAAAAAGGATAAATAGATAAACAGATATGGAAACAGCGGCGGTTATCTAGTCCTAACCCATCCATTGACTATCCGGAAAGAGGTGTATCAAAATGAGTGATAATGAAAAAGTTGCGGAACTGTTTAAAGAAATATTGAAGGAGATAAAAAACCTGGATCAGAGGCTGACCAACATGGAAAATCAGTCTATATTAATGAAAAAGGATATTGAGTCCATGGATAGCAGTATAGGTGAAATTGAAGG
>CAZXIR010000318.1:0-2277 GCA_964640845.1 uncultured Syntrophomonas sp. | reverse complement strand
CTACTGGCTTGAAGAAACTATTAACCGTAGTCTGCCCACCAGCTACCAGGCCTTCTTCCACCCGCTCCGAAGCTACCAGCTTACCATTGGCAAAAAAGCTTACCGTAAAGGCCCCAGCAGCTGCAGTGCCGATATTTTTTACCTGGATGGACATTGGTACCTGGCTCATATAGGGGGTGGAGTCTCCCAGATCCACACTAAAGCTTCCTAATAAATCCTCTCCCGCTGCGGTATTCACCGCTTCCAGGTCCGGGAAATAGATTTGACCGGCCCCAACTTGAACATCCAGGCGGTTGTTGTCGTGATTGCGTTCATCTATCATCTTGCCAATATCATTGGCAATTACTGTAACTATATGATTGCCGGCCGGAACCACCCAATCAAACTCAATTTGGCCAGTGCCTCCCATAGGGATGGCAGTTCCTTCGGCAGAAGCATCATAGGTCTTATAACCCTGATATTTATAATCCACATAGAATCCTACATAGAATTTACCATCAACTGTCGCACTATTGCCTCCGGTGTTGGGTTCGTTATAGATAGTGGTCCGGACTTTTACTACATCGCCTTCTGATAATGCATTCCGGGCTACTTCCACATCATTCTTAAAGAATTTAAGGCCTGAGAACTGATCTCCCTCTACATTGGCAGTTACCTTCAAATCAGCCCGATTATCCTCTACCGTAACCATGATCTCCAGGTAATCGCTAGTTAGATTGTTGTCCGTAACCGTCAGTTTAACCTTGCGAGACCCCCCGGTCAGGAAGGTATGAGTAGCAGTAAGTCCGTTGGCAGAGCTGCCATCACCGAATTCCCATAAATAATTGATCAGATAACCGTCAGGATCATAAGACTTGGAGGAATCAAAATGTGTCTTTTCCCCGGCCATGGCATCTGCTATATCTGCTGCCATAGCTACCGGAGGAGTATTGATAATTAATTCTGCTTCTTTCTTAATCTTCTGGTTCTGGGTTTCCCCCTCCATCAGGTAGGCCCGCAGAATCCATTGGCCGCTCATATCATCAACGGCCTGGTCTAGAATATCCCTTATCTGGCCCTGGGTGACAAAAGCTTGATAGATATAGGCAGTTTCACCCGGCAGCAAGTCGATGCTCTCTTCACCTTTTCCTATCATGACAATCTGGCCTTTTTTCTCGGCTTCAAAATATACCGAGGCATTTTCTAGGATAGCCCCACCCCGGTTATCCAATTGTGCCCTGACTGTAATGGTGTCACCCGGATTTGGCTGTAGACCAATATCATAGAAGGCAATTCCCGTTTCGTCCTCTCCTGGAATGGCATACTCTCTGGCGTATTCCAGGCTCTTTATCTGCACTCCGGAACCATATTCCACGGTATACCAGGTATTATCCAGAAATGCTGATCCGTCTTCATTCTTGGCGATCTCATCGATGATATAGATATAACCGTAATCACGCCAGTAATTATTAATCGAAAGGAGCACGCCTGTGTCCAATATACTATCCGAAGTCATACGGCGAACTGCAGCCAGTGAACTTTCGGGCCGCTCATCTGGCAGCATAATCACCTGGTAGCGAACCGTACTCTCTCCCAGGGTAAAAGCTGGCTTGGGTACCTGCATCTTGATGATGCCGGTATCTTGGGTAAGCGGGGTTACTACGGTTACATTGTCTGGTACATGAATGGCAGTTTTTTGCCCGCTGCCTAAATTCATCAGATAATTGGGGAAACCGGTATAGCCCTGATTGATTAGGGCCAGACTCTCACCCGTTACTTCATCTGCCAGCAATCCATCCTTACCTATGATTTCGGTATTAACCCCTACGATAAGGGAATCCAGTTCCACCCCTTCGTAACTTTGATGGGTCATAGTAGCAGTAAACTTACGGAATTCCCCTTCATAAGGTTTATCTCCAGCATCGTATTCATACATATTCCAACGTACCAGCCAGTACCCACTGACCGAATTGGATAAGGGATCACCAGCACCGTCTATAGTTCCCGCGGGGGGAATATCACCCAGAGACAGCTTGAAACCTTCCCCGGAAGCAGATCCCCAGGATCCGCCGATGATTTCGAATTCAGTCAGCAGTCCGGATTGGTTGGTGGTGATTTCCAGTTTGCCCGAATCAATGGAAAGGTTGCGGGCCCAGCCCTGGCCCTCATTAACAGCTGTAACCCCCAGCTTAAAAGGCACCCCGGAAAGTATCTTGTGGGGAACGTAATAATTCAGAGTTACCTGAGGCTGGGGATAGATGGTTATTTCCACCCCTTCAGTACTGGTCTCCACAAATT
>CAZXIR010000317.1:0-2299 GCA_964640845.1 uncultured Syntrophomonas sp. | reverse complement strand
GCTCGCAGCCGGTAAATGCCTTCTTCCTCTGGAATTCGGTTTGTTTAGGGCTCAAATCAAAATAATCGTCGGTCTTTTCTTTTACATGCCGGTCAGCGGCTATCATAAAACCGAAGGTACCTGCTGCCGGGTCATTGCAGAGTTCACCCGGTTTAGGGTCAACAAGCCTTACAATAACATTTATCAAAGGCCGGGGGGTAAAATACTGACCTGCTCCTGATTTTTTCTCGTTCGCATTCTTTTCCAGCAGTCCTTCATACAGGCCACCCAGTCCTTCTTCCCTGGCACTGTACCAGTCCAGGTCATCTATCGATTTCACTATCTTCTCCAGATTCTTGGGTTCTTCTATGTTGGTGGCGGCATTGGTGTATATCTCTTTTACCCTGCCCTGTCCTTTAATACCTAAATCCAGCAGCAGTTTACGATAAAAGTTTCTTAATTCCGGCCCGGTCTTATCCTTCAGATCATCCCATCGATAGCCTTCCGGTATCTGATTTTCAGTTTTTGTTTCCTTGGCCATCTTGAGGAAAAGTATGTAGGTAAGTTCAGTAACATATTGATGGTAGGTGATGCCGTCATCCCGCAGCACGTTGCAGAGGTTCCAGAGCTTTTGAACAATTTCCTGCGTAGTCATTTATCTATGTACATCCTCTCTTATGCATATAGTGATTCATTGATAGTTTCAATTATTTCATCAATCTTTTCGTTGAAAATCCTGTTTATTTTAACATAACCGCCCTGGGCCCGAAAGGGTTCTTCATTAAGTGATTCACGGTCGATTATGCTTTCCTTCAACAGCTGTTTTTCTATCCTAGCCAGCCATTTCTGCTGCACTTTGCTCCAGGGGTGCATGGCGTAGACATTCTGCATAGCCTTCTTTATTCGTTCTTCATGGCTTACCAGGGCATCCCCCAGTGCCTGCTGGCGAATAAAACTGATAATATCTGCAGCAATATCAACATTTTCGGCTTCCCTCCAGGCAGTTTGAAGGTTGGTTTCGGTAAAACCCTGCTGATCCAGGACAAATTTTAATTCCCTGAGTTCCTTACGGGTCAATTCCTGTGGGCGCTGACAGACTACGATCAGGGCAGGTATTATGTTTATATTATTATTAATAAATTCATTAAACGACTGCAGATAATCCTCAGGCTTTTCTGCTATTCCGTATCCCCTGTCGACACTTATCAGTTCATCTTCATGGTAGGAAAGGAACACCGGATTTAATGGTTTTTTAACTTCATCCAGAAATGCAATAAGATTTTGCCCTTCGTCAAGTTTCTTCTTTATATCCGCAATATCTGCCTGCCGCAGCCAGTGAATAAATTCGTTTATGGTCATCCCATCTGCCAGAGCTTTAAAGGTTTCCTCATTTTTATCTTTTATATATCCTTTTTTCCGCTGCAATTTAGCTGCAATCTGGTTAACATGATTATTCTGCTCTGCCGGGTCATTGAGTTCCTGCAGTTCTGATATCAGTGTTTTAAAATCTACATTTGGCCTCTGCACCACCGGTTTCATATTGATAACTTCCGCCAATGCTTCATACAGACCTACTGCATCATATATATTAAAATGTGTTTTTCCTATATGGTCTGCCAGTCGTGTAGCACGCCCCAGCATCTGCTCATATAGTATTCGCGATTTTACACGCCTCATAAATACCAGATTACAGATTTCCAGAACATCTACCCCGGTGGTAAGCAGATCAACAGTAACCGCTATACTTGGGTACATTTCATTCCTGTATTTTCTTATCATTCCTATAGGATCTTTTATCGAACCGGTGATTTTTACAATAGCATCATCATCTACACCACCATAGGCCTCATGGTATTCCTGTTTGAGCAAATCAACAATCATATCCGCATGGTTGTCTGTAGCAGCAAATATGAGAGTTTTTTCCCATCCTTCGGGGTCTATTTCTTTTACCAGTTCCTTTATCACCGTACGGTTGAAGTTCTCATTAATTACTTTTTTGTTAAAATCGTCTATTTCAAAACTCAATTCATCCGGCAGCTCATCGCTGTTAGTTATCTGACCGGTAACCGGATCATATATAGGAGCAGTTTCCCCTTTGGACCACTTGATCCCCTCTGTTTTAAGCTTTGTGGTAATCTGTTGTGGCGGCTCATGATCCACCAGCCATCCATCTATGACCGCTTCCCGATAAGTATAGGTATATACTGGTTTACCAAATATCTCGGTGGTATGCGGTGCCGGTGTAGCAGTCATACCGACTTTTACAGCATCGAAGTATTCCAGTACCTTACGGAATTTACTGACATAATCGCTCTGATCA
>CAZXIR010000316.1:0-2302 GCA_964640845.1 uncultured Syntrophomonas sp. | reverse complement strand
AGATATTATGGCACAGGATAGGGCCAGCCTCTGTTTGAATCCCTGACTTAAATTAACTACCAGATCCTTTTCCCGTCCTTGCAGGTCTGCCAGATGGATCATCTCAGCAATTTTACTGCGGCGGATTTTTCCCGGTATATTATATATACCGGCATAGAAATCCAAATTCTCCAGCACCGTTAAATCAAGGTAAAGGCTGAATTTCTGAGACATGTACCCCAGTTTTTGTTTAATACTTTCCGAATTTTTCAAAAGATCATAACCCAAGACTCTGGCGCTGCCGGAGCTGGGCTGCAAAATGCCGCACAACATGCGAATAACAGTAGTCTTGCCGGCTCCATTAGGTCCTAAAAAGGCACAAACTTCGCCAGGCCGGATGTTTAGATCAATATTATCTACCGCGGTAAAGGAACCGAAATTTTTGGTTAAACTGCTGGTGGTAATAGTATATTCCATGGGAAGGTACCTCCCAGTTGTTTATATAACGTAACTCTACAAGTTATCCGTCTGCTTATGCAGGCGGGGTTCAGCTAGAAAAGCAAAAACATCCTCCATGCTGGGAGAAATGAAATTTACTTTGATGTCCGTGAAACCTTTATTCAACGCATATTCTTTAAGGGTGGCAAATATCTGCTTATTATTATCTACCAGCAGATGGAAACGCTTGGAATAGTAAGAAGAGTCGATAACCTCCGAACAGGAATCGAAAAAGTGGGGATCGTCAATATGAGACCGAACCGCTACTACCCGCTGGTCAAACAAATTTTTAAGTCCGGCCGGAGAGTCGCACACCACCAGTTTCCCTGAATTAATTAGAGCCACCCGATGGCAGAGCTCGGCTTCATCCATATAAGGAGTTGATATCAATATAGTAATTCCACTTTCATTAAGTCGATAGAGAATTTGCCAGAATTCCTTGCGCGATTCCGGGTCCACACCATAGGTTGGCTCATCCAAAACCATAAGCTCAGGCCGGGTCATAAGTGCCGAGGTAAGTGCCAGCTTCTGTTTCATACCCCCGGAAAGATTATCGGCCAGGCGATTTTCGAACCCGGTCAGGCCAGTAATCCGCAGCATTTCCTCAGAGCGCTGCCGGGTAGTATTTTTATCCAGGCTGTACAAGGAAGCAAAGAAGTTTATATTTTCCCATATAGTCAAGTCTCCATAAAGGCTGAATTTCTGAGGCATATAGCCCAATCGCTCCCGGGGAAAGTGGCTGGCCGCTGAACCGCCAATAGTGATAGTGCCCGCATCAGCATCCATTAGATTGCATACCAGCCGCAGGAAAGTAGTTTTGCCCGCCCCATCCGGTCCTACCAGACCAAAGATATCTCCTTTATTCACCTGGATGGATAGTTCTTCTACTGCCATCGTGGATCCAAAGCTTTTGCAAACCCGGTCGCTGCTAAGCATCCGAATCACCCCGGTCAAATATGACATCCGCCGGCATACCTGGTTTTAGCAGGCCGGCTTCATTATCTACGGCAAGTTTAACCGCGTAAACTACATTAGTCCGTTCCTTTTTAGTTTGTATAGTTTTGGGGGTAAATTCTCCCTGTGAGGCTATGGAAACCACGGTGCCGACAAACACTTGATCACTTCCACTAACAAAAATACTGGCGGTTTGTTTTAGTTTGATGCCGGGCAGGTCATCGGTAGGAATATATACTTTTATCCACATATCCTGCAAATTAATGATTTGGGCCAGTGGGGAGCCCATCTGAACATATTCACCCACGGTATAGTTTTTGCTGCTGATAATTCCATCAATAGGTGAGAAAATCTGGAGATCCTCCAGTTGTGCATCAGCTGCTTTTAAAACCGCCTTGCTTCGCTCCAGTTCCGCTGCTGCCGATTCAATCACTCCTGGTCGACTCCCGGCCTGCAAAAGGCTCAGCCGGGCCTGGGCAGCCTCCAGCTGATGGGTCAGTTTTTCATGGCTCAGCTGCAGTTGTTGCAGATCTACTGCCGATATAGCTCCAGCTTCGAACAAACGCTGGCTTCTTTCCAGATCTAAATCAGCCTGCTGCAGGCTGGCAGATATTATGCTTACATTAGCAGCAGCTTCTTTCACCTCCTGGGATCTGGCACCTGAAAGCAAATCCTGCACTTTTGCGTCTAGAGCTGTGACACTGAGTGCATCTCGTTCTCTTTGGGCCAGAAGATCCTGGCGGGAAAGTTCAGCTACTAACTGTCCTTTAGTTACCGAATCGCCTTCCTCCCCAGCCATATTGATCAGGGTACCACTGATGCGAACATTAAGAGTAATACTTTCTGCTTCAATGGTGCCGCTGGCCTCCAG
>CAZXIR010000315.1:0-2312 GCA_964640845.1 uncultured Syntrophomonas sp. | reverse complement strand
TCGAAACCTTACCGTCCAATCTTTTCAAAGCATTCACCTTTCTTTCTAATGATTCAGCAGTGTTTTACTTATTTGGTGCTAGAATACGTGTTACCTATTTGGAGCGTTCTATCCTGGTACCTTTATATTTGGCAGACTTAAGTCCAGTTGAATAACAGGAAAAAATGGTTTCGGTTAAAAACACGCAAAAACTATTTTCTACCGTCCCCTACCACTAACCGCGAAGTGCTGCACCTCTATTCTTTTTCACCTTTTGAATGGTGCGGGTGATATAGCTGTTCAGCTTGGCATCAAAAACTTCCTCGGTGATTTCTTTGTTTTGAATCATGAACAAGCCCTTTTCCCAGCTGGCGGTCAGAATGGGATTTAAAAGCTCCTTAGCTGATAAGCGGACCAAATCCACAATGGCTTCCCCTTTGGTCGTGGGTGATACGATTCGGGTTTTGGGGTTAATTTTGATATACCCAATATCCGTAAGCTTCTTAATAATCCCTGAACGTGTGGCTGAGGTACCTATGCCACAGGTCTTAATCTGCTCTCGAAGTTCTTCGTTTTCGATATACTTCCCTGCTTTTTCCATAGTTAAAATCAATGCAGCATCAGAAAATCGAGAGGGTGGTTTGGTTTCCTTCTGTTCCAAATCCAGGGACGTGGTGTTGCACTTTTCCTTATTGACCAGCAGATGAATGGGTGAGGTAGAGATCTCCTCTTCGTTTTTGGCCGGGGTTACTTCATAGATCTCTTTCCAACCCGGCTCCTTTAGGGTCTTGGAATTGCTTACAAAAGTTTCGCCTTTGATATCCGTCTGAACCTTGACTGTATTATACTCCGCGGCCGGGTAGAAAATGGCCAAAAACCTTTTTACAATTAAGCTGTAGACATTCCGTCGATCTACATCCAACCTGGATAAATCAGTGGTCACATAGGTGGGGATGATCGCATAGTGGTCAGTTACTTTGCTGTCATCCACAAACCGTTTGCTGGATTTATTAATTGCCAGCTGGCCAAAATCTTTAATCCTAAGCACCGAGTCCTTGAACTCAGGATTCTTATACAATCCATTAAGGACTTTGGGTAGTTCTTGAGTAATATCGGTGGATAATACCCGACTGTCTGTTCGAGGGTACGATATAAGTTTTTTCTCATAGAGGCTCTGAGCGATCTCTAAAGTTTTATCAACCGGAAGTTTAAATTTTTTGTTGGCTTCTGATTGCAGTTCAGCCAGATTAAAAAGCAGGGGTGGTGCTTCCTTCTTGGTTTTAATATCCACCTTTTTTATGGTGGCTTCCTGCCCCTTCAATTTGTCTATAATGGCTAGGGCATCTTCCTGAGTTAGATATTTTTCTTCAGTCGGTTCATCGGCCTGTTTGGGCCCCCTTTTTTTCTTGGGTTGCCATTTGCCCTTATACTCTATACTGCTTTCTTGCGATAAAAAGCTGGCTATGATCCCATAATGAACCTGGGGAACAAAGTTCCTGATCTCCAGTTCTCGTTCCACCACCAGACCCAGGACACAGGTCATCACCCTCCCAATGGCTATAACTGAACGCTTGTCCTCTTTTAAACGAACCGCTAAGTCTTGGCCATATTGACAGGTGTATATTCTGCTGAAATTCATACCGAAGAGCCAGTCCTCTTTAGCTCTGCAATAAGCCGCCCGAGACAAGGAATCGTACTCAGAGATATCGCAGGCTTCATCAATACCTCTTCTCACTGCATCTTCAGTATGGGAAGATATCCAGACCCGTTTGGCGGGTTTATTGGTTCCACTTTCTTGATAGACCAAACGGAAAATATACTCGCCTTCCCGCCCGCTATCGGTACAGGAGTAAATCATATCCACATCATCACGATGCATCAGGTTTTTTATCACCTCATACTGCTTTTTGGTGCCGGTATGATTGACAATCTCATATTTATATTCCCGGGGAATAATGGGCAGATGCTCTATACGCCAAGATTTATAGGCAGGATCGTATGCATCCGGATAAGCCATAGTCACCAGGTGACCATAGCACCAGCTTATGATGGCATTGTCATTTTCCGCATAGCCTCTGGCTTTATCGGATCTGGATATTTCTATTCCTAATACGCTGGCAAAGCTCCCTGCCACCGATGGTTTCTCTGTAACGTATAATTTTTTGCTCATAATATCTTACCTCATGTTGTCAGGGACGGGGTTGTTGACTATAAATAACTTGGACTATACTCTCGAGTTCATGCCGTCATGACTGACTACCAATATTGATAATAAATTATCTTCAACTATAATAAAAGCCTTATTGTGAAAAATCTTAATATTGTCAGGGGTG
>CAZXIR010000314.1:0-2313 GCA_964640845.1 uncultured Syntrophomonas sp. | reverse complement strand
GCAGGCGTATCGTCAGTGGAGTCTGGGCTTGATACATGGTTATTATCATCGCCCGTGTCACCTGCTGAACAAGGATTTGATGAACTTAGCTCAGAAATATCTGCATGATAGCTATCTGTTGCAGCAAAAACCTGTCCCGAACAGATTAATAATGTTAGCATAGCCAAAAGAACTATGCTAAAAGCTTTCCTCATTTTAAATGATAAAAATCTTCGAAATGCTAATACTCTCATATCTATACCCCATCATCTATAAAATCTTATATATATAACAAAATAACTCTTGGGAATTCTAGTGCATCACTTTATAATATAGCATAATTAACCATCAAATTACTACTATAGCTTTAAATATCTTGCTTATATAGGTAATTATCATCATCCATTGACAAACCAAATAACATTTTTTTACTTTTTGTTGTTCATGGCATCCAAAGCTTTTCTAGCATCATCTGCTAATTTTTCATTTGCTGTTATTCTTATTACCTCTTCAAAATCATTTTTGGCATCTTGGATCTTATTTAGATATAAATATGCCAGACCTCGGTTAAAATATACTATATCCTGGCCATTGTTATGTTTAATCGCCAGAGTGTATTCTGTTACCGCCTTTTCGTAATCCTTCTGCATCAGGTGTATGTTTCCCCGCTGCGAATAAGCAAGACCGTAATTGGGATCTGCAGTTACTGTTTTATCCAAATACCGCAAGCAGGTTTCATATTTTTGCAGGTTAAAGAAAGCCAGGCTCATTCGATAATATGTTTGGGCATCGTCGGGAACGTATTTTAGATATGTCTGCCAGTCGATGCTGGCCAATTCGTATTTTTGCAGATAAAAATACGCCAACCCGCGCTGTTGATAAGCAACTGCCAAATCAGGCTTATGATTTATAACTGTGTTCAGGTCCTGTACTGCCCGCCCATAATCTCCTTGCTGCAGGTAAATCAAGGCCCGATTATAATAGGCATTGCTGTATTCAGAATTATGCGCTATAACGTAGGAAAAATCACTTAGGGCAGCATTATAATTTCCCAGGGCCAGGTAAATACTGCCGCGATTATTGTATGCATCAATATATTCAGGCGACAATTCAATAGCCTTAGAAAAATCATTTAAAGCTGCCTGGGGTTGGTTTGACTCTCGGTAGGCATTTCCGCGGCTAAAATAAAGTAGGGGACTATCAGGAACAAGTTCCTGGGCTTTGGTGAAATTAGCGATGGCCTGGGAATAATCCTTCTGAGCAAAATATATATTCCCCAGATTGAAATAGGTTGAACCTGTGTCCGGTTGAAATTTTAATGACTTCTGTAAATCCTCAGCGGCCAGATCATATTGGTTCAAAAGGTTGTATGCATTAGCTCGGTTAAGGTAAACCATGGGCTGCTCAGGATCAAGTTCAATGGCCCGGGTCCAGTCAGCAATGGCTTCTTCTGTTTTTTCCATCTTAAAATATGTATTACCCCGATTATAATAGGCCATTGGTTGGTTAGGATTCAAACTAATGATCTGAGAAAAGTCTTTTAATGCTAAATTATAATTCGATAATGACAAATAAACGCTGCCACGGTTATTATAAGCTTCCAAATATTGGGGGGAAAGGCTAATCGCTTTAGTGTAGTCAGCCAGGGCTGCTGAAGTATTATTATTATCACGATATGCATTGCCGCGGTTAAAATACATCTGTGAGTCATTCCCCGCCAACTGTAAAGCCTTGCTGTAACTTTGCACGGCTTGGTTATATTGTTTCATCTGATAATATAAATTGCCCAGAAGATTGCAGGCCAATTCAGAATCTCCCTCAATTTGAATCGCTTTTTGCATATCAGCTATCGCTGCTTCAAATTGCCCGAGATAAATGTAAGCAATGCCACGATTGATAAACAATTGGGCCAGATCAGGTTCTAATTCAATCGCTTTTGTCCATTCACTGACCGCCTGTTGATAATCGCCCAGGCCATAATATGTATTTCCCCTGTTTTTAAATAAATCAGCAGAAGCTTCAACCTGGTTAGTTGCCTGGAGTGCCTTTGCCAGAGATGACATAAGAAATCCTGATCCCTGGAAAGCTGATGAACCTGAAGGGATATTGTCCATGGTCTCATTATTGCCAATAAAATATTCTCTTCCATAAGACCAATCCTGCCCTGAAGCAGGTACAGGTGTTTTATTGGATTTAAAATTAGAAGATAACCCTCCGAAAATACTAATAAGAAAAACTACTATAATAATGTAGGTAATTTTTTTGTACTTTCTGTTAAACATAGATCTTTTTATCATAGACGTTGTTACCTCGAATATTTCATAATTTTTTCTA
>CAZXIR010000313.1:0-2317 GCA_964640845.1 uncultured Syntrophomonas sp. | reverse complement strand
TGTCTTGGAACCTTCTTTAAGCCTTTGGTTTTGCATAGCTATAGCTTCTTCTGGGTTGTTTGGTAGTTTTCCTTGCATGTCCTTAAATTTACAATAACCCTTGGTACCATCCAACCCTACACACATAACCAAATCAGGTTCCTGTCCCGGAGTATTAACATCTGCAAGAGAACCATATGTCTGACCATTTTCGTTAACTTGAAATACTGGGGTGGCCGCAACACCTTGGGAGTGAAGGTTTTCTGCTATTACGGGTAAAGAAGCATATGTTCCCACTGCTAGTCCCGCAACAAGAGCAACTACGGCAATTAATACTTTCATTCCATGCAGCTTTTTAAACATATTAGCACCTCCTTAATAATATAACCATGGTGTATAATAAGAATCATAATAATTATATGTGCTACCATTATATATTGCACTTTGGCCTTTAGCTCTGTAATTTGTGTGGTCAGTCCATAAAGAAGTTCCCACGCTTAGCGACTTAGTAGACGAGCTGTTGTAATAAAAAGGAGTGTACGTCACACAATACCCATCATAGTTGTACAGGTAAGTACTTTGCCCAATATAACCTGTTGGCACATAACTTGAAGCTTGCGTAACTGCTATTCCCTGAGCCCCATTACCAGTGTCAGTAGAAACGGTCGCCTGATTAGTATAACTATATCCTAAAATAGTAGGAAGATAGTTTATTGAACTACTTGCACTTGCTGCCATTGCTACAGTTGCAAATGCAAGAAGAATCCCGAGAGTAAAAGTTATAAAAGTAATTTTTAGTTTCTTATACATTTTATGTCTCCTTTCTATTATATACATTATTATTTTAATAGAGACTAATTATGTTGTTGTACAAAAATGTTATTTTTATAGTCAATACATACAAAATAACCAATATTACCTTTTTTACATAACAAACACCCTTTTTCAAGAACATCTAACTCCATCTAAAACCGGTTTATTATGGTAATCTTATTATACTATCACAATATGACATTGCAACCAGATATGTCCATAAAGCGATTTTTACTGTCTAAAATGGGATTGATATACATTTCTTAATTTTATAAAAAATCCGTTATATTTGTTGTTCATTCTAAAACATTAAACAAATTAACTAGATACATAAGCTAAAAACTGGTTTGCCCTGATATGGTACCGTCAATAGTTTTTCGCAAATTTGAATTTCCACTTGGTAACTGGCAGCTAACCGGCAACCTGGTTGGCTGCTTCTTTTTGCATCTCCTCGAGGTGCTTCATACTCATGTAGCGCTTGGATCCCCAGGCTTTACTGGCTACGTGCCGCAGCCTGGCACATACCAGCATCAAAGCTGAATTCCCATCCGGGAAGGTGCCAACTACTCGAGTTCGGCGGCGGATCTCGCGGTTCAATCTCTCCAAGACATTGTTGCTGCGCAGTTTCGTCCAGTGGGCATAAGGAAATTCCATGTATGTAAGTGTTTCGTTGATCCCATCCTCGATCTTTTTAGCGGTTTCTTTAAGCTTCATTTCCCTGAGCTTGGCAGCCACGGCAACCGCTTTTTCTTTGGCAGCCTCTTTGTTTTCCTGGGCATGGATGGCTTTGAGCATCGCTGCCACTTCTTTCATCCTGGAGCGCGGGGTCACCGAGAATACATTGCGATAGAAGTGCACTGTACATCGCTGATACTTAGCATCTGGGAAAACCTCATTGACCGCTTCCAATAATCCGAGGTTCTTGTCACCTATGAATAGCTGGGTTCCAGTTAGACCTCGCTGTTTCAGGCTTCTTAAAAACTCCTGCCAGCTGGCCAGGTCTTCTTTCATACCTTCGGCTGCTCCGATCACCTCGCGGTAGCCATCCTCGTTGACGGCCATGGCGATCAATATTGCCACATTCTCATATTCTCCGCCCCAGTTGCGTTTAAGATAGATCCCGTCTACATAGACATAGGGATAATTGACTTTTAGCGGACGGTTGCGCCAGGTTTCTATATGTCCGTAGACTTTCTTGTTAAGATTACTGACTGTGCCAGCCGATACCTTGGTTCCCCACAGAGCCTCGGTGATATCCTCCACCCTGCGCACCGACACCCCAGCCAGGTACATCTCAATCAGGGCTTCCTCTACTGAGCTTTCCCGGCGACGATACCGATCGATAATGGCAGTCTCAAAGGCTATTCCTTTCAGTTTTGGCATCTTAAGTTTTACATCTCCCGATGTGGTAGTGAGGTTGCGCTCATAGTGCCCGGAACGATATCCCTGGCGACCTTCGGTGCGTTCATAACGCTCCGCATTGGTCAATTCCTGGGCTTCCTTTTCCAGGAGTTCGTTCAAGGTT
>CAZXIR010000312.1:0-2318 GCA_964640845.1 uncultured Syntrophomonas sp. | reverse complement strand
TTAATTAAGGAGGCCCAGATGATAAACCTTAAAAAAATACCGCCCATAGACGAAATACTTATACAGGAAAAGGTACAGCAGCTGATTACCAAGTATAAACGGGATTTTGTGGTTGAAACGGCCCGGACTATAGTAACTGAGATTAGAGAACAATTACGCTCAGAATCAGAGGAAATGGATAAAGAGGCTATTTTGGAGAACATTGTTAATAATATAATGATAAGAATAGAAAGCGCTGATGCCGGTACTTTGCAGAGAGTTATCAATGGAACCGGAGTGGTACTGCATACTAATCTGGGCCGGGCTCCCCTGGCCGAACGGGCTATTAAACATGTACAGGAAATAGGCAGCAGCTATAATAATTTGGAGATGGATCTAGAAACAGGGGAGAGGGGATCCCGCTATTATCATATCGAAGACTTATTGATAAAGCTTACCGGAGCAGAGGCGGCTCTGGTTGTTAATAATAACGCAGCCGCTGTAATGCTGGGACTAACTACCCTGGGTGCCGGGAAGGAAGTGATTGTGTCTCGCGGGCAGTTGGTTGAGATCGGTGGAGCATTCAGAATTCCTGAGGTAATGAAACTTAGTGGGGCCAAATTGATTGAAGTAGGTACTACCAATAAAACCTATATCTATGATTTTGCCCAGGCTATAAACGAAGACACCGCTTTGCTTTTTTCAGCCCACACCTCCAATTACCAAATCATAGGGTTTACAGCTCAAGTATCAATGAAGGAAATGGTTAGTCTCGGGAAAGAGAAAGGACTGCCGGTATTTATGGACCTGGGCAGTGGAATTTTAACCCCTTTGGATGAGGCTGGCTTAAAAAAAGAACCAACCGTCCAGGAGTGTGTACAAGCCGGAGCTGATGTTATAACCTTCAGTGGCGATAAGATGCTGGGAGGGCCACAAGCCGGCATTATAGTAGGTAAAAAGGAATATATAGACCGGATGAAAAAAAATCAGCTTTTGCGTGCTTTAAGAGTAGACAAGCTCATTCTCTCTGCTTTAGAAGGTACATTATTAGAATACCTATCCGGGCATCCACGGGAAAATGTACCCATCATTCAAATGTTAACCTACAGCCGAGAATTACTGGAAGAAAAGGCTGAGAAACTCCAGCAATTGTTGCAGGCCGGGCTAGATGAAGACCAGTGCAGCATTAAAGTGGTTAGCCTGGAGGATATAGTAGGAGGAGGAGCGTATCCAAACCATAAAATGCCCGGGGCCGGGGTCGAGATAGAATTCAATAAGATGAGCCTGGAAACAGCAACCAGAGAATTACGGCTAAAAAATCCCGCTCTGGTTGCCCGCCGGCAAGATAATAAAATGCTGATCAGCGTGAGAACTCTACTGGCAGGTGACGAACAGGAAATTGTTAAAATGATAGGCCAAATAGTTAATGAAAAAAGTGATTAATCTAATGGCCCGAGACACAACCACTTATGAACATGGCTGAGGGTGGGGATGAAGGCTTAAGACCGCTTGGGGCCGGTCTTAGCTCGTAAGTGTAAGTTTTGCTTAATTCAGAAACTAAGCTGGTCATTCTGAGCGCAGCGAAGTTTTAGATCCTTCGGCGTTGCCTCAGGATGACAATCGCCTTTACCCCTTGCGCTAAACTTTAGCCTTCATGCCGCTAGGTTATTTTCTAATTAAACTCAAGTCCCCGGTTTATGGCTGGATATCTATACGAGGAGGATACCGATGAAAAGGTTGGTATTAGGAACTGCAGGACATATTGACCACGGAAAAACCACTCTGGTAAAAGCGCTTACCGGAATTGAGACCGACCGACTGAAAGAAGAAAAGCAAAGGGGAATATCGATTGAATTAGGTTTTGCTCCCTTTATCCTGCCGGATGGGCAGAAGGCGGCCATAGTAGATGTACCAGGCCATGAAAGATTTATCAAGCATATGCTGGCCGGAGCATTTGGCATTGATATGGTTATATTTGTTATCGCGGCAGATGAAGGAGTAATGCCTCAGACCCGTGAACACATGGACATTATAGAACTACTGGGAGTACAAACCGGTATTATTGTTCTTACCAAAAAAGATATGGTAGATGAGGATTGGCTAATGCTGGTAGAGGAAGAAGTGCGTGAATACATAGCGGATACTATCTTAAGAGATGCATCAGTTATTGCTGTATCAGCCGTAACGAGAGAAGGGCTCCCGGAACTAATCAAGGAAATACAAAGACTATCCGACCAAGTGGATGAAAAGCCCACATTTGGCAAGGCCAGATTGCCAGTGGATCGAGTATTCACTAAAGCAGGTTTTGGAACGGTGGTAACGGGCACCCTGTGGTCAGG
>CAZXIR010000311.1:2103-2319 GCA_964640845.1 uncultured Syntrophomonas sp. | reverse complement strand
ACCCCGGGTATATTGGGTTTGAGCAATGTTTCCAAGGCCGCTGAGTATCGGTTCTGTTTGGTTTCTATATCCTCCACCAGGCTTTGCCGAATCTGAATCTGGTGGCCAAGGGTTTCGATAGCTTCCATACTTGAGGAACTAGTATTGATTCCATCTCGCTCGGCCTGCAATACTATCAGCTCCTGCTGCAACTGATGAATTTCGTTCTTATTAGTT
>CAZXIR010000311.1:0-2093 GCA_964640845.1 uncultured Syntrophomonas sp. | reverse complement strand
GAAGATGACCCCTATTAGCAAAAAAGCTAACAGAGCAGACCCTGCGTATAAAAAGACCCGCCGTTTCCGCTCCAGTTGCTCTTCAATTTTATATCCAATCAGGTTGATATTAATATTCCGAGGCTTGCTCATCTTGCACCCCCCAGTGACTATTTTTGTAAGGTAGATTCTCCCCAATTAACAATGTGTTCTTAAAGGACCATACCCTGAATCCATCTCTCGAGCAGCCAGACCCATTGCCACCAGATAGTCGAACTGCAGCTCTCGTTTTTCATGAAGGCTCAGTGATTCAGGCAGTACGATGTTGCAAACCTCGTCAGCCAACCTTATTTCTAACCCGGTGCTCTCTGATAGCCCTTCTGTCAGACCTTTGGCACCTGAGCCGGGACCGCAAACAACTATATTGCTAACCTTGGTTTCCCGGTGTTGCAGTTCAAAATACTCGATGGAACGGGTCAGTTCTGCAGCAATATCCTTAACCGGGTACGCTATTGACTGACCAAAAGGAATTGGGCTGGATTGCGGGTAGGGACCAGAGGTATCAATACCTAATTGCTGATAGGCCGAAGAACTAGCCAAGGATAGATAGCGGAAGAATACCAGCATGCCTCCATTAAAAACTGTAAAGTAGGTACGAGTGACCCCCATATACAGATAAGCGGCAACAACTGGTTCTCTCCAGTCACATAAGACCCGGCAAATGGCCAGGGGGCCAATCTCCACCGCGACTAAATTCAACCCGGCAGTGTGACAGGCGGCATCCAGCATTTCCACCTGTATTTTACGTACCGCTACAAAAAAGACTTCTGTTTTTGGTCCTTCTTCATCTTCAAAATGTCGCAGTGGAAAAACATCAATAGCAGCCTGTTCAACCGGTATGGGCAGGAAGGTGCTGGCTTGAAAGATGGAAGCTTCTTTCAAGTCTCGGGGCTTCATCCTAGGCATAATCAGATTACGGGTATATACCTGAGGCCCAGATACCGCCGAGAATACTGGTTGCCCTTTTATATTAAGTTCCTGGACCAGCTGGCGCATGTCTGCTCCCAGTTGCTCCGGATCAACAATATTTCCTGCATCTAACAGTCCGGCTGGCGTAAGCATGCTGCCATAATTAATAAGATGCAAGCGACTCTTCTTGTTTTTTAGGATAGCTATTCTGATTGTTTGGCTTCCTATATGTAAGCCGATACCCCGGGAACGTTTAAACATCCCCCAACCTGATTTCATAATAAATTTACCTCATAGTCTCAAATATTTCCTCTATGCTGCTACTATTCGCCAAATCTTTCAAGATTCCTGGTGCCAGGAACCTAAGAAACTAAGTTACTCGCAAAATAAATAATAAATTGTCGTCTCTTGTGGTATCCTGGAGCAAGCATGTATCATGTTTCTCATCGGGAACAACTAATATAACGAACTTCAAAGTTGAAGATTGTACATTTATATCGAGCCATTCTGGTTATGAGAATTATGCATAATTTCATGGTATGCCGAAGTGCTGCCTATCAAACAAATAAACCCCAATAGAAGGTCATCATCTGGAGACCGTACATCCAAACCAACCAGGCTGCAACAGCCAGAAAAGGACCGAATTTAATGGCGGTCTTGCGTGAAGCTTTTCCCTGCAGCAACAGCCGTATGGCCCAAAATCCACCCAACAGGGAGGAGATAACGAAGACCAAAAAGATACCGGGCAAACCAACAAATGCGCCAATCACTGCCGCCAGTTTGATATCTCCGCCACCCATGCCGCCCCTGGACACCAGGGCTACGATAAAAAAGGCCGCCGAGAACAGCAAGGCCCCAAGGAGAGCTTCCTTTATGCCAATAGTATAAAAGCTCAGGATTAATCCGACTATAGCAGCGGGGTAGGTGATAAGATCAGGAATTATGCCCTTTTCGATATCTGTGAAAGAAACCACCACCAGAACGGAGGTAAATATGCAACCGGCCAAGGTTTGTACTGTCCAAGCAAAATTCCAGTGGACCAGCAGGAAGAGAAGGGCGGTAATAATCTCCACCAGGGGATAACGAGGGGAGATTTTTTGGGAACAATAGCGACACTGCCCCTTGAGTAAAAGGTAACTGAGGAC
>CAZXIR010000310.1:0-2321 GCA_964640845.1 uncultured Syntrophomonas sp. | reverse complement strand
TTATTAAAAACCAAAACAAATGCTCTTCCAGTGTGTATTTATGACACACTGGAAGGCTTCAGGGGTTGTAGCAGATGAATACATAAAGAGGATCCGGTTTAACGGTAACCAGATGCTATAAATATCGAGTAAATTACTAACTTCGTCAGGATAATCTTGTTTAGAACCCTAAGCTCGGTCATACTCTGTCCCGCACTGCATACAAATGAAGCCTATACAAGACTAGGCTTTATAATTTAGTTATCACTTTGAGTATAGGCTGACAAGCTATATTTGGATAAAAATGAATCTTCCTCTTTTTGCCATGATTGGACAGCTAATTGGTATGAGGAATTTGTGAAAATCCTTTGAAGACATTAACTTTTGTTAAAAGAACCAAAGTAAAATTCTCAAATAACACAAACACACTAACGGTCGATGGAAGATATTTCTTCATATAATTCAATAATTGGTTTATCCTCAACAAGTCCGCTGGTTGAGCTTATAATTTCTTTAACATAAGTTTGTGAGCGATGATAATCTAGAGACTCTTTATCCTTGTACAGTTCATAAAATAAAAACTTTCCCGCATCTGCCATATCTCGATGAAGAGTGTACATCTTAGTACCTGCCTCTTCTTGCACATAGGGGACCTAGCCTTTTAGCACATTTTCAAGTTCCTCTTCACAACCAAATCTAGCCTTATATAAAAGTCGCAACAATAACCCTCATTTGAGTACCTCCATTTTTTCATTTGTACGCACACGTAATTAAATGGCTCTCCCTTAGCCGCCTTTTTTAACTTTTTTAGACTTTTAGTCCCACCCGGTAGCCCTCTTCTATAGCTTCAGTCGCTTTTCGCACCTCGATAGCATCTCCTATGGTTAAGAACTCTCCAACCATACCTTCTAATTTAAATGAAAGTTCATTAACTGATTCCACACCCGTAGCAAAAACAATCGTATCTACAGGCCCAATGATTTCATTTTCACCATCTATCACTGCAACTATCATATCGCCTTGAATAGCTTTGGCTGTTGCGTTAAGGTATATCTTTACTTCTTTTCCCTCCAAGCTCTTCATTAAATAGTGCTTGATTGCATCTTCCTCATCTTCAGCAATAATAGAACCTATTTCTATAATAATGCTGTCTTTGCCTTGATATGCAAGATAAGCTGCAGTTTCTGCACCAATAGATCCACCGCCGATTATTACTACTCTTTTTCCAACATTGCATTTCCCGGCTAATACATCATGAGCAGTAACTACATTACTCTGATTGCAGCCTGGTATGTCCGGTATTAATGCTTTACCTCCAGTTGCAATTATGACTACATCAGGTTTTTCTAATTCTACAATTTCAGGAGTTAGCTCCGTGTTCAGATAAATATTTACAGACAGTTTATTAAGTTGATTTTGCTGCCAAGCAATAAAAGAGGATATTTCTCCTTTATTGGGTGGCACAGCAGCTAGAATATACTGTCCCCCTAATCTATCCGACTTTTCAAACAGGTGTACTTCATGTCCTCTCCGGGCTGCAACAATAGCTGCCTCCATACCCCCTGGACCAGCACCAGCTATAAATACCCTTTTAGGATTTTCGGCCGTGGTAATACTCAGTTCTAGTTCTTTTCCAGTAAGCGGATTAAGAATACATCTGCCCCTGGGACCTTTACCCCAACATCCTTGCAGACATCCAATACAATATATTATATCCTCATACTTTCCGGCTTCTGCTTTTTGCGGCAGGTATGGATCAGCAAGTGAAGCTCTTCCCATTGCTACCATGTCAGCCCTATCCGATGAAATAATGGCCTCAGCAAGTATAGGGTCGGTTATCCGTCCAACAGTTATAATTGGTATGGATACTACCTTTTTAATTTCCGCTGCGTGGCTTGTATTCCATCCGTGCTTATATGCAGCAGGGGGTATGATATTGAAACGGGAACCATAGACTCCAGCTGATACATGAATAGCTGCAACACCAGCTTTTTCTAATAATATTGCCATGGCCTTGGCATCTTCCAAAGTTATGCCGTCTGGCACAAACTCTTCGCCGCTTAGCCTGAATATAATCGGAAAATCTCTGCCGGTTTTAGCCCTGATGTTGGAGATTATCTCCAGTGCAAAGCGCATCCTATTAACAATGTTGCCCCCATAATCATCTGTCCTTTTATTAGAATAGGCTGACATAAATTGAGCTACTAAATACCCATGCGCACCATGAATCTCCACCCCATTAAATTCAGCTTTTTGAGCCCTTAGCGCAGCATCACCATACTTCTCTACCAGCTCCTGAACCTCCCCTATAGTCAATTCATGTGGCATCTCCTGCATTACCG
>CAZXIR010000309.1:0-2348 GCA_964640845.1 uncultured Syntrophomonas sp. | reverse complement strand
TGCAAAATCCTCAGTATAATAACCATGGGGATGGCAAAGTGAAGAAAAAACCAATATTTATCGGGCTTGGTTCTAATATGGGGAATAAGGCTTCTAATTTGCAGAATGCTATTAAGCTCATTAAAGGTATCGACGGCATGCAGATAAAGGCGGTATCATCCGTGTACTTGACTGAACCTTGGGGTAACCAGAATCAAGACCATTTTCTAAACCAGGTAATTAAGGTAGAAACTGATTTAAGTGCCAGGGAACTATTAAAAGAGTTACAAGCAATAGAAATTAAAATGGGCCGCCAGCCTGCTGAGACTTGGGGCCCGCGGATCATAGATTTGGATATTTTATTGTACGGGAATGACAGGGTGGATTTTCCAGAATTGAAAATTCCCCACCCGTATGCGCAGCAAAGGTTGTTTGTACTAATTCCACTGGAGGAAATAGATGCGGATATTGTTTTTCCTGATAGTGGGATGGGAATCAGGGAGGTGTTGATTAGAGCTTTGAGGCGAGAAGATCAGAAAAATATTAAAAAGATTGACTAAAGGAGTCTCCCGCCGGTACTCCTGCGAAAATTCGCTTGTATCCACAATCAGGGACAAGACGAGATTTAGCAAGGCCTAGGTTTTTGCCTCAGCCCAAAGGAGGTTTGAATTGTGAGTAAAAGAGTAGGCATAATTGGGGTGGGAGTTGTAGGAACAGCTATTGGGGTGGTACTCCATGACAAGGGGTATGAGATTACGGGTGTACACGATAAAAACTCCGAATCTACAAAAACACTTGTGGACCGGATAGGATGTGCCACTTATGCATCGCCTCAAGAGGTTTCTCGCTCAACGGATTTATTGTTTATAACCACGACCGATAGCGCTATATCGGGTGTAGTAGATGAAATTGCCAATAGCAGGGCGTTTTGTCAAGGACAGGTTGTTATTCATATGAGTGGTGCTCAATCATCCGAAATACTTGATAAAGCCAGGCATTTCGGTGCTAAAGTATTATCAGTACATCCCCTTCAGTCTTTTGCTAACCTGGAAATGGCTATAGCAAATATACCAGGTTCTATATTTAGCATAGAGGGAGACCAAGACACTTATGCGGTGGGAATAGATTTGGTAGAAAACCTGAAGGGAGAATACTTCTTTATTGACCCGCAAGCTAAACCTTTATATCATGCGGGAGCTTGTGTAGTTTCTAATTATCTGGTAACGGTTATTAATTTGGGCATGAAGCTACTTCAGATTACCGGTGTATCAAGGGAATTGACGGTGAAAGCTTTACTGCCCCTAATCAAAGGGACGGTTAGAAACATCGAGGTAGCAGGAATACCGGATGCTTTAACGGGTCCCATTTCTCGAGGAGATATCAGTACCGTTTTAAATCACTTGGCCTGCATGGAAGAACCCGGAGCAGATTTGATTGATTTTTACAGTTGCTTGGGCTATCATACTGCGCAGGTTGCTCTAGAAAAGGGAACTATCGATATGGGACAGATGGCACAATTCCAAGATGCATTTGCCAGAAAGATGGCAAAATTGGATTTGGGGAGTTAAGTTTGTTTTCCTAACAGCTGGGAAAAAGCTGTATAAAGGTAGTGAAAAAAAGGAGCGTGGTAGTAGTGGCAAGAATTTCAACTACTATTCTGAAAGACAAAAAACTAAAAAAAGAAAAAATTTCGATGCTTACTTCGTATGATTATTCCCTGGCCAGCATGGTAGATGCGGCAGGTATTGATATGATTTTGGTAGGTGATTCACTGGGGAATGTGGTTTTGGGATATGAAAACACCCTGGCAGTTACCATGGACGATATGATTCATCATACTAAAGCGGTAGTCCGCGGAACTAAAAACGCTATGGTGGTAGGCGATATGCCTTTTCTCTCTTACCATATTACCATTGAGGAATCAGTGCGTAATGCCGGGCGATTGGTTCAAGAGGCAGGCGCCCAAGCCGTTAAACTGGAAGGAGGAGTTGAGAGGGTAGATACTATCAAAGCTATTCTCGATGCCCAGATTCCAGTCCAGGGTCATATCGGTTTGACCCCGCAATCAGTTAACCAATTTGGTGGCTTCAAAATACAGGGCAAAGACCTGGAGTCTGCTCGCAAGATCATCCAGGATGCTAAAGCTCTGGAAGCCGCAGGAGTATTCTCAATAGTTCTGGAAGGTGTACCCACCAAACTAGCCCAAAGGATCACCGAAGAATTATCCATTCCCACCATTGGCATAGGAGCTGGACAATACTGTGATGGGCAGGTCTTGGTTATCAATGATATGCTGGGTATGTTTCCCGGACATATTCCCAAATTCGTAAAGAAATTTGCTAATTTACAACCTCTGATTATGGAAGCCT
>CAZXIR010000308.1:0-2349 GCA_964640845.1 uncultured Syntrophomonas sp. | reverse complement strand
TGCTGATGATTTTGGGCTATAGCATACGCTTTCTGTAGTTCATATATTGTCCGCGGGCCTACTATGCCATCGACCTGCAGGTTGTTATCGGCCTGAAAGCGCTTCACTGCCTGCTCGGTAAGCGGACCAAAATTACTATCTATTTTGGACTTGTAATAACCCAGTTTCTTTAACATTCTCTGCACCTGTGCAACATCGGACCCACTGTCCCCTAATTTCATATTCCGGTCTGCATAAGATGTGCCGACTATGGTTACCGGGGTGCCGATAGGGGTACGATCATAGACTTCGATGACATCTTCATTGTACATTCTAATACAGCCATGGCTAACCGCTCTGCCTATCGATTTAGGATTATTGGTGCCATGGATGCCATAACCTCCCCAGGGTACACTAAGCCTCATCCAGCGCACTCCGAAAGGTCCGCCCGGATCAAGTGCCTTTTGGACGATTACCCAGTTGCCCAGGGGACTGGGCGTACTTGGTTTGCCTACTGCTACCTTGTAAGTCTTGTTAAGACTGGCGGAGCTGAACTTTAGTCTTCTCTTAACTGTGTCAATGTAGATACTGGGTAATTCATAAGCAGTCAGAGCAGAAACTACTGGTTGGTGAACACTCCTCAAAGCAAGTTGATTCCAGGTATCCGGTCCCACTACCCCATCAGCCGGCTGGGAAATGCTCAGCTGGAATTGTATCACCGCCGCCTGGGTAACTTTACCAAAAGAGCCATCCACAGCGCCCAGATATAAACCGATTCTTTTTAGATCTTCTTGCAATGCTATTACATCCGGTCCCTGCATAGGTGGATCTTCTAAGCGCAGAAAGCGACTGGCAAATATCATTAATAAGAACCCCCAAATCCTCAAAGGAAGGTTTTCTTAATAATATTTATCTAATACTGATAATATGAATATAGAAATTTGTATGAAAACTAAAGAGACACAAGAAAACTATTCCACCGTGTCCCCTTCCTGATCAGGAGGCTGGGGTTGATACCAAACTTGCATATATGTATAATCGATAGCACCACGAGCTAATCTAATAAGGAGATTGTCATTACATAGCTCTAAACTTTAAACATGGATAAGGAGGGCGAAAATATGTCTGAAATTTATCTGGCCGGGGGCTGCTTCTGGGGTTTGGAAAAATATATGGCCTCCATTCACGGGGTTCAGTCCACTCGGGTGGGTTATGCCAATGGCAGTACTGAGAATCCCAGCTACGAGGATGTTTGCTATAAAAAAACCGGACATGCTGAGACCGTACAGATTATATATGATCCAGGAATTGTGCCACTGGAATTTCTGCTGGAATTATATTATAAAGCTATTGACCCGCTTTCGCTCAACCGGCAGGGAGCAGATATCGGAGTTCAGTATCGTACCGGTGTTTACTATGTTAACGAGGATGACCTGTCGGTGATTGAACATTCCATTGAGCAGCTGCAAAAGCGCTATGAAAAACCTATTGCCATCGAAGTTAAGGAGTTGGAGAATTTTTGCCAGGCAGAAGATTATCACCAGAAATATCTTGATAAAAACCCAGGTGGTTATTGTCATATAGGAAAAGATAAGTTTGAGCAGGCAGCAGGTGCGGCGATAAATCCGGCGGGTTACCAGGTAGCGGACCCGGAAACGCTGCAGCAGACTCTTAGCAAAACCCAGTATGAGGTTACACAGAAAAATGCCACCGAACCACCGTTTCGCAATGAATTCTGGGATTCTTTCCGGCCCGGCATCTATGTAGATATAACCACCGGTGAACCGTTATTTACTTCCACCGATAAATTTGAATCGGGATGCGGTTGGCCGAGTTTCTCTAAGCCCATCGACCCCAATGTTTTGCATAAAAAGAGGGATATTACCCACGGAATGCTGCGCACCGAGGTAAGAAGCCGAGTGGGGAACGCACATCTTGGCCATGTGTTCAACGATGGTCCCAGGGAATCAGGCGGACTGCGCTACTGCATTAACAGTGCATCCCTGCGCTTTATCCCAAAAGAAGAAATGGAGAGAGAAGGATATGCTTATCTGTTGGATTTAATAAATTAGTCCCTATATTATCGGTGAGAATTTGTCCTTCTGTATTGATGTTATTATTGGTAGTCTCTATCTGGTTTTCTTCTATTCCCGGGTATGTGCATCCAATACACTTATACATTATCAGAACCAATATGATCACAGCGGGAATACAAAATTTCAGTTTATTCATGATAAATTATCCTCTCCTTTTCATCTTATTTGAAATTATCAGCAGCAAAGCAGATATCATCGGCTCATCAGGAATTGAGTTGATCTTCTTGGGGTTCAAAATAACACCACCTTAATTATTTGCAGATACCGCCTTACC
>CAZXIR010000307.1:0-2372 GCA_964640845.1 uncultured Syntrophomonas sp. | reverse complement strand
ATTATCCTGGGAAGCTATACCTTTATTGTAGCTGCTGGACTTTCCCAGAATCTCGCTGCCCTGGTCACAACCTTTACCGAAGAGCATATACAGGAAGATCTGTCCTTTAGGGCTGATAGGGCTATTCCTGAAAGAGCCGCTTTAGAGAAAGATTTTAATGCTATCATCGAGGAGTATATGATCTGGGACGCTGATTTGTCCGATACCCTTACCCTACGGCTCCTAAGTGAAACAGAAAAGGTAAATATTCCTGCTCTCACAGAAGGGCGAGGACTTTCCGGGCCGGGAGAAATACTCCTTGATCCGGCCTTTGCCCAGGCTAACGCTTATCCTGTGGGGAGTCAAATAGAAGCTGAGGGTAAAACCTTCACTGTGGTAGGCTTGGTATCCCTGCCCCACTATATCTATCCGCTAAAGAATGTGAATGATATATTGTGTTCGCCCCATCAATTTGGGGTGGGGGTTATAAAGCGTGGGGAATTTTCAGATATGGATAATGCTGCCAGCATCTATTCCGTTAAGTTTAAAGACAGAACCCAGAGTCTTAATAAACAGGCGGTTCAATTGCGGGAAAGTTTACGGGCGGAAGGTATAACAGTATCCGACTGGAATGATATTATGAACAACAAACGGGCCCGAATGGTTTGGGCCTCTATTACCGGTATGAAAACCATGAGCGTACCATTGCCAGCCGCCATGTTTCTTTTATCTTCTTTAATTATCGGCATCATGTTCTGGCGCTTAATCCGTCAGGAAACGGTGATTATCGGGACTTTTTATGCCCAAGGCTACCGACGGCGGGAGTTAATGCGTCACTATATGGCTATCCCCTTGATGCTGGCTTTTGCAGGTGGAATAATAGGAAGCCTGTTGGCCCTACCCTCTATCAAGCCAATGGTTATGGCTATGATTTCCTATTATAATGTTCCGGTTCCAGGCATTGAATTAAGCTTTCTCAATGTATTAATCGGAATATTGACGCCGGTACTTTTTTTAGGGCTCAGCAGTTATCTGGTAATACGTTCGGAGCTTAAAAAGTCTCCGGCGGAGCTAATGAAAGGGGATAAGCAAAAAAACAAGGTTAATGCTCTGGAGCGGGCTTTTAAACTGGAAAGGTTTAAGTTCAGCACCAAATTCAAGCTGCGGGAGCAGTTTAGAAGCATCTCCCGGCTGTTGTTCCTGTTTTTGGGAGTAGCTAGTGCTTCTGTTCTAATGCTCTTAGGCTTCACCATATTGAATTCTTTTAACCATGTACTCAGTACCAGCGACATTTATCAATTTGAATACGAATACGCCTTTAGGGATTTACAATACGGTGAGGCACCGGAGGGGGCAGAGGCCTTTAATGCAGGGAGGTTCTATCCTGAAAACAATGAGGGAATTGAGTTTTATATATCTGGGATAGAGTCTGATTCAAGGCTGGTGGCTTTGACGGATAGCAGGGGAAATCCCCTTCCTAACCATCAAACCAATATTACCAAGCCTTTGGCCAATAGATTGGGCATTAAGGCTGGGGACACCGTCAGCTTTATTAACAAAGAAGATGGGAAGTCCTATTCCTTTCATATTGATGCTGTGGCTGATTCCTACGTGGAGCAGTTTATATATCTGCCAATAGCTGAGTTTAACCAAAAAATAGGACTATCAGAAAACAGCTATATGGGGCTTTTTAGCACCATAAAGCTTGACTTCCCTGAGGAAAAGCTATCAGGAATGAAATCCATGAGTGAGCTGCCTGGCGCAATGGATGAATTTATGGGTCAGATGATTTCCCTGGTAGCATTGATGACTATTGTCTCCAGTATGGTGGCCTTGATAATCCTCTACCTGGTAACTTCGCTGGCTATTGAGGAAAATAGGAACACCATATCACTTTTCAAGATATTCGGCTACCGACGCCGGGAAATCCGGTCCCTGATATTGAACAGCTCCACCTGGGTAATCCTGGTCGGATTCATAATAGGCATTCCGGTTGCAGCACTGTCAATGGGTGCGATATACGGCTATCTTGGCAAAATGATAAACTTAGTCTTGCCGCCTATTGTCAGCCCTCTTTATGTGCTAATATCTTTTGCAGCCATCATGCTGACCTATCAGCTTAGCAAGCTACTGTGTGTAAAGAACGTGGAGACAGTTTCCATGAGTGAGGCACTAAAAGCGAGAGCTGAATAGGAGAAGTTTTATAGGGGCGGTCTTTGACCGCCCGTTCCCAGTCTTAGAATATTTTCAGTATGTAAGATTAATCGTCTTGGAGAGTTTGCCCATATTCCCGGGTTGGATGGAGTAACTGTGCAGTAAGAACAAGATTTTGGGGTATACTGAATGTTGATCAGTTACAGGTCCGGACTATGAATTGGGCATGGTCTCAAACA
>CAZXIR010000306.1:0-2378 GCA_964640845.1 uncultured Syntrophomonas sp. | reverse complement strand
TGCAATAATGCATTGAACTTTGGTCCAGAAAATAATAGACTTTATATATCAGTCAAGAAAGGGGAAGTGAATATGTCCTGGGAGATTAAAGTCGAAAGAACCAAGAACCCCAAAGTTAAGCCCGATCAAAACAATCTGGGCTTTGGGGATCATTTTACTGATCACATGTTCATCTTGGATTATACGGAAGGTAAGGGGTGGCATGATCCGCGCATAGTACCGTATGCGCCGCTATCTTTAGATCCTGCTACTATGGTACTGCATTATGGTCAGGCCATATTTGAGGGTTTAAAGGCATACAAAACGAAGGATGGTAGGATTTTATTGTTCAGACCGCACCAGAATATGGAAAGGGCTAATATTTCCAATGGACGGTTGTGCATTCCTCCTCTTGACGTTGACTTTGCAGTTGAAGCGGTAAAAGCAGTTGTGAGAGAAGATCAGGATTGGATTCCTGAAGCAGAGGGAACTTCATTATATATTAGACCTTTTATCATAGCTACTGATCCGTATCTGGGGGTAAGACCTTCACATACCTATCAGTTTATTATAATTCTATCTCCAGTAGGGGCCTATTATCCCGAAGGAATCAATCCAGTTAAGATTTACGTGGAAAGTAACTATGTCCGGGCGGTTAAAGGCGGAATGGGTTATACCAAAACTCCGGGTAATTATGCCGCTAGTCTGATAGCTCAGGTGGAAGCCAAGCAGAAGGGTTATACTCAGGTTTTATGGCTGGACGGGGTGGAAAAAAAGTACATTGAAGAAGTAGGTACTATGAATGTGTTCTTCAAAATAAATGGTGAAATCGTCACTCCGGCTGTAGAAGGCAGCATCCTGGCTGGAGTCACTAGGAATTCAAGCATTGAGTTGCTTAAGAGTTGGGGTATCCCCACCACTGAACGACAGATTTCCATCCAAGAATTGTACGATGCCCATGCCAACGGAAAATTGGAAGAGGCCTTTGGAACCGGGACTGCAGCAGTTATTTCTCCCATCGGAGAGCTGAACTGGAATGGCCAGGTTATTACTATCAATGATGGTCAAATAGGCGAATACGCCGCTAAGATTTATGACACCATGACTGGTATCCAGTATGGAGTAATCGAAGATAAGTTTAACTGGGTGGTAGAGGTCTAGTATCAATTTAAGTTTGAATAGAAAATTAATAAAGCCCGCGATCGAAAGGCACCTAATACCTCGACCGCGGGCTTCATTAGCTTTATCACGAGTCTACGCGAACATAGATTACCTCCTTCAGTTGTGCCGAAATGAAATAGAAGTCCAGCAGTTGCCCTAGCCCGGTGGTCATGGAAAGAATTCTGAACCTTGGCCCAATCACAATGTGTTCTATAGGGGCTTTTGTCATTGGTCTGAGAGTTTTTAGGTATGGGCTCAAAAGTTATTTTGCGCCTGCATGCATGTTCTAATTAAGTTCGCACCTCACCCTAATGCATTTTTTCAGGGATTAGAAGCAAAATAGTAATATGATCTGGATTTCATTGCAAGGGGGTAGGTTATGGAGGGACAAGTACTGGCTGTAAATATTACCGAGGCGAACACCGGGAAAAGACGTTCGGTAGAAGAGGTTCATCTCGAGCCGGGGCGGGGTGTGGTGGAAGATGCGCATCCGGGGCCCAATAACGGTGGAATAAGTATATTATCTCAATCAACTTATGAACAGATGAGGGAAATGGGGGTAGATTTTTACTACGGCGATTTTGGCGAAAACATACGAGTGGATAGGATGATAGTGGGACGTCTACCGGTTGGAACCCAAGTGCAGATTGGTGATGCGGTAGTAGAAGTTTTAGAAAACCAAGATAGCTTACTTAGTCATTATCAAACTGTTAGAGGCTATGCCGGTGATATGACCTTATTACCTGATAAAATACAGGTCCAAGTGGTAATAGCCGGGAAGGTTAGTACTGGTGATAAAATTCAAGTCTTGCATGAATCATTATCATAAGGTTATGCATCTTCCCCAACATCTGGTGGTGGGTTTGTTTAAATAATGTAAAAATAGCAAATTTATAAAAGACCAAAAATAATGCTTATAGGTGATTATTGAAGATAAGATATCAGTGATTTTATTCTATGACAGGTATAAAAGCTTCTTCATGAACGCACCCTAGTAATATTAATGTAATAAAGGAGGTTTTATGGTGCAGGTGAAAGTAGCTGAATTAGTCGGTGAATCAAAGAAAAGCTGGCAGCACGCCATAGAAAACGCAGTTACCGAGGCTTCCAAATCTATGGACAATATCACCGGAGTGGAAGTATACAACTGGACTGCTGACTGCCAGGATAATAAGATAATAGAATACAAAGCCAACATTAAAATAGCTTATACCGAATAGTTCCGGACCAAACAAGGG
>CAZXIR010000305.1:0-2386 GCA_964640845.1 uncultured Syntrophomonas sp. | reverse complement strand
TTAATAACGTAGAAACCTTTGCCTGTCTGCCCTATATTCTCACCAATGGTGCAGAATGGTTTGCCGGCATAGGAGCCAAGAGTTATCCTGGAACCAAGGTGCTTACCCTTACCGGTGATATAGAAAATCCCACCTATTTTGAAGTGCCAACTGATTATCTGCTAAGAGACGTGATTTATGAACTGGGCGGCGGTGTAAAAGGCGGCAAGAAGTTGAAAGCAGTTCAAGTAGGCGGCACCTCAGGAGCATTCATTCCACCCCAGAATCTTGATACACCAATTGATTTTGATTCGATGGGAGCTATAGGAGCTGCTCTCGGTTCAGGGGCGGTATTTGTAATGGATGAAACCAGAGATATAGTAGACATCATCAATAGGATTGCTAAATTCTTTGAACATGAATCTTGTGGGCAATGCACACCCTGTCGGGAAGGCACTTTCCGCTGCAAGGAAATCATGGAGAAGATTAATACTGGAAGAGGAAGCCTTAAGGATATAGAAAATCTGAAAGTGCTGGCTAGAGTTATGCAAAAGGCATCACTGTGCGGCCTGGGACAGGCAGCTCCGGTTCCTATTATTTCAACTCTGCAACACTTTGAATATGAATACTTGAGAAAACTAATGTAGATAGAAGGGAGGGAAACGAAATGGATATTAAATTAACTATAAATGGTAAAGAGGTAGAAGTACCTCAAGGTACTATGCTTTTGGACGCCTGCGGTCAAGCGGGAGCGGATATACCGACTCTTTGTTATGACCCGGATTTAAAATTGGCCGGCTCCTGCCGGATGTGTGTGGTACAGCCCCAGGGATGGCGCAATCTTGTAGCCAGCTGTGTAACCCCGGCCCAAAACGGTATGGTTATTGATACCGAGAGTCCGGATGTTGTTGAAGCCAGAAAAGTAGTCTTGGAGTTGTTGCTGGCCCGGCATAAACTTACCTGTCATACCTGTGAAAAAGATGGCGAATGCAAGCTGCAGGATTACTGCTACCGTTATGGAGTAACCGAGTCTCGCTTCGCAGGAAAAGTCCATAACCTTTTCAAAGATGATTCCAACCCCTTTATTGAAAGGGATTATGATAAATGCATCATGTGTACCCGTTGTGTCAGGGTCTGTGAAGAAATCACCGGGGCCCGGGCCATCAACGTAATGGATCGGGGACACCATGCGCATATAGCGACTGCATTTGATGGTGAGCTGGCAGATTCTCCCTGTGTGTTCTGCGGCCAATGTATAATGGTATGCCCGGTAGGGGTACTGACCAGCAAGATAGCAGCAGGTAAAGGCAAGCCGGCACAAAATGACAAAGTGCTGACCACCTGTACCTACTGTGGAACTGGCTGTACATTGGAACTGAATGTTAAGAATGACAAAATAGTCGGTGTGACCTCCAACAGAGATGCAGAATGGAGTCCGGTCAACAGAGGTGCGTTATGTGTAAAGGGACGCTTCGGATGGGATTTTGTAAACTCTCCGGAAAGACTGACCACACCACTGATCAAAGAGAATGGTGAATTCCGTGAAGCTTCCTGGGACGAAGCCCTGGATTTGGCAGCGCAGAAAATTAAGGGAATCAAAGAACAATATGGAGCTGATTCTTTATCAATGTTTTCTTCGGCCCGAATCACCAATGAAGAAAATTACTTAGCCCAAAAACTTATGAGAGCCGCAATTGGATCCAATAATGTGGACCATTGCGCCCGCCTCTGACACTCCGTTACTGTCGCCGGTCTGGGGGCAGCATTCGGAAGTGGCGCAATGACCAATTCCATAAATGAACTGGAAAGCGATGCTAAATGTGTTTTCCTGATAGGAACCAACACCACTGAAAACCATCCTGTTATCGGTTACAAGATCCGGCAGAATGTTTGGAGAAACGGAGCCAAATTGATCGTAGCCGACCCGCGTAGAATTGAGTTGGTTGAAATAGCTGATGTATATCTTCCATTCAAGCCGGGCACCGATGTAGCTCTCTTAAATGGAATGATGAATGTGATAATATCCGAAGGCCTGGCTGACCGGGAGTTTATAGAAAGCAGGACCGAAGGATATGAGGCCATGGCTAAAGTTGTAGCAAATTATCCACCGGAAGTAGCGGCTGAAATATGCGGCGTTGATGCGGCAGATATTATTAAGGCAGCTCGCCTCTATGCTGAGTCGGACGCTTCATCATTATGTTATGCCATGGGTATTACTCAGCATAGTACTGGAACTGATAATGTTAAGAGTTGCTGCAACCTGGCTTTATTAACCGGAAATCTTGGTAAGCCAGGAACCGGAGTAAATCCTTTGCGTGGCCAAAACAATGTACAGGGTGCCTGCGATATGGGAGCATTGCCGGTAGTATTTACTGCCTATCAAGCAGTTACCAATGATGATGCCCGG
>CAZXIR010000304.1:0-2398 GCA_964640845.1 uncultured Syntrophomonas sp. | reverse complement strand
TGTTGCGGGGATTAAAGTTACCCTGGTCGTCTCCCATTAACAAGCCGCTGTTCCATAGTTTCATCACCGCATCCTGGGCATAATCTGCAATCTGCCCAAAATCCCCCGGGGCTTTTTTAGATGTGCTGGCAGGATAGGTAATGCCGTAAGCATCAAAAAAACGCACCGTAAAGGTTGCCATCTGTTCCCGTGTGATCAGGCTGTCGGGATTAAACTGGTTATTTCCCATGCCCTGGGTTATGCCTTTTTCTACCGCCCACATGACATATGGTGCATAGTAGGCATTGGATTTAACATCAGCAAACAAGCCCTCTAGCCTCGAGTAGCTGCCGCCAATTCCTGCAATTCGTCCCATCACCGTCACATACATGGCCCGGGTCATTGGATCATAGGGTGAAAAAGTATCCATATCAGTGCCGGAAAAAATATTATTTTCCACAGCATACATGATGGGATTATAAAACCAGTCACTTGGAGCCACATCGCCAAAACCAGGAGTACCGTTTGGCTCCCCCGCCAAAGCCGGTCCAGGTATCATACTTACTGCCATGGTAAAAATAAGCAGCAGACACAATAAACGCTTTTTCATTTAATCCTCCCCAACTTCTGAAATTTAATAATTAGCTAGAGTTGTACGATAAAAAGTAAATAATTGTATTACCAATAAAGTTGCTGAATTAAAGCATAAGCCGACCAAATTTGATTACCATATCTAAAGAAGACATGGGATTTTTGCATAATTCAATAATCCATTTGCTCATTCTGTCCTCCTTCTGCCGTACCCAAGCCTACTGCATTCGAAAATCGTAGCTGTTATTAAGCTGGAACCATACGGCAGAGATGTAGATATACGGCAGTAAGGGCAGACTTTTGTATAGGAATCCTTAAACACACTGCCCTCTCTAGAACAGCATTTCCCCAGGCACGGGAACAGGTCCTCATCTACGCCGCAGTTTTCATATATTGCTTTTCCCCTCTTCATATCCATCCGGCTCTTCCTCACCTTCATAATCCGTCTCCAGTTCAGGCGCTGGTAACCTATTCCATCATTATTATAAAATACCCACCATTAACAAAACCGTTAACAAAATCATATTTTTAGACATAAAAAGTCTCTCTTGTGGTGTCGATATACGTTACAATATATAACAAAAGGTCATTTATGGAGTATTTGTGTATGTTTAATGTGCCAAGTGCCAGGATAACAGTTCCAAAAGCCGCCACGGGAGAGATCTTCCGGGGAAATCTGATCGATGCGGTCCTTAACAGTCCCAAAAAACTTGCTTATATCCATGCAGGGGCGGGATTCGGCAAGACTACCCTTTTGTCGCAAATCGCCAATTCAGCCGCAAATGCCGTCTGGCTTTCGCTTGACGGGGAGGACGATATTTTTACCTTTATAAACTTGGTTTGTAAAGCAGTAAAGCATGCTTTTCCGGAGTTTGACCTTTCCCCGTCAGAATATCTGCCCTTTTCCGAAAAGGATAATTTTATATCCATGCAATTTTGTCTCCTTCGAGGAATCAAACCGGCTCTTAGAGGAACTGATTGCTGAACTTGATAACCCGTCCGCCGAACTGGCATATTCGCTTGTCATTGAAAAGTTGTACAACCTGTGTTGGAATTCCCAGGTAAATGAGGCCTATTCTCTGGCCCGGCAAATGATAGAAATATGCGCCAATGCTGGCAATCTTAGGGTCAGGGGTTGGTTTCAGAGGTATTTGAGTACAATACACTTTTTCGCAGGCAGAATGAAGGAGTCGGTTTATTATTTTGAAAAATCCCTTGAGCTGCCACAGGATGAACTGAAATACCTGGGCATGCACAGCACCGGCATCTATGCCGCCAAAGCTTATCAGATGCTGGGAGACAGAGACCGTTCTTTATCCGTATTGTCGGAGGAACTGCAACGGCTCAGGAACACCGGAAACTATGAAGAAATGTGGGCCGGCTACCTGCTGGCGGCTGAAATAAACTATCAGAATACCTTCATTGACAGAATGAACGGTGTGGATGTCTCCTTTGCAACCGCCGTAAGGTATTTTGCTTTGGCAGACGAGTATGCGCCTCTGTACCGGAAGACTGATTTTCAGATGCATTGGGTGAAATTACAGCGGCTTACCTACAGCCTCATTTTCACCGATGCTCCGAGGGAAGACATCGTGCAAGAAATCTTTGAAAATCTCGACCAAGCAGGAGCTTATTTAAAAAACCTGGTCCTGGCCAGACTTATGGGGTATTTTTCCGCCATATCTGATTATCAGAGCGCGGTCAAATGCGCAAGCCTGTGTATTGAAGCAGGAGAAGAAGCTGGTTTGATGCTTCATCCCTCGCTGGCCTATGGATTACTTGCCAGGGCAGCAATAGCAACCAGGGATTATGAAAAGGCAGCTCGCCT
>CAZXIR010000303.1:0-2402 GCA_964640845.1 uncultured Syntrophomonas sp. | reverse complement strand
TGGAAATGCACTTAACCCATCCCCAATATGGAGCGGTTAAACTGGAAAACATGTTTTTGATAACAGAGGACGGCTATGAGACTCTGTCGGTAACCGAGCAGGAATTATTTTCAACACCCCTCGGGGTCGAGTAGAAGTGTTACGAGGACAAATTCACTGTGGAATTCAAGTCTGGCGTGATGGTGGATGTGGAATTATAACGATAAACAGACAAGGCACCCCTACGGAATTACTACGTAGGGTGCCTTGTTTTATGGCTACAAAGACTATTATAAGGTTGCGGTTAAAGCCGTTGCTTGCATAGCTGGACCGTGAAAGGTACTGCCCAATCCACGCAAAAATGTTCGGTATTTCGGGGCTCCACACCTTCAGTTGCTGCTTTTGGCCCGCTTGCTTCCTGGTATTCAAGAGGGAATGTTACCTGCCAATCTCCGTTTGTTAAAGAGTTGCAAGTCCAAAAATGACCGTAGAGTGTGTAGTTATTGATTTCATTTGGTGAAACATCAAAAATATACTCCTCATAGCTTCCGCTCCGTTCTGAATCCCAAAAAGCAACAGAGGCTTCGCTTCTAATTTCGTCACCGTCAGCATTCACTAAATAGAAATAACCGTGATTGTCAGTTTCATTGATGTTCTCATAATATGCCTGAATGTGGAGCTTTCCAGCAATAAAGCCAACACCTGTAACAGTGGCACCGTCAACAGGAGAAAAAGATCCTTCAGAAGTTGCTGTTAAATAGTCAATGTATTCCGGCTTTTCGCTGATATCGCCACTAAAACCCCAACCTCTCATATTCACATGGCTCTGCGTCTGCGGAGACAGGTTTACTGTATTTAAATCAATCTGCGGGATTTTATCATGGTATTCCTGCTTGTTGCTAAGAAATTGATTAACTGTAAACGTGATTTTTTTTCCGCCAATTTCTTTTTGCCCCCATTGTGTGATGATAATCAAAAATGTTGCAGTATTGGTCTCTTCATCATAGCTTATCCTCTCACAGGTTCCGCTACTGGAAAAAGGTCGATTGATACTATAGCTGTCAAATAGGTCGGTTGTTTCGTCAATTCGTTCCCCGCTTATGTCTTGCATAGAAATGTATATTTGGGCTTTATCACCGTTGATATAAGCGGAAATGACTTCCATCCTAATACCGTTATTTTCGCTAAACATTCTTACCGGCTTAAGTTCCTGAGCAATTCTCGGAGATACCGCATACAAGATTTCATAAGCTGCTTGCACATCTGCTGCCGCCAGTGCAGGTACAGCAAGAGTAAACAATAGAGCAACAGAAGCAACCAACGCCACTATTTTATTTGCGGAAAACCGTTTGCGGGCAAAAGAAATATTTTGCGGCGAATAGCTCTCCGCTTCTTGGATATGCCGAGTGCTGATATTCCCGATGGCATGTGAAATATCTTCACGTTTCATATTTCAAAACCTGCCTTTCGTAAATAAATTTGTAACTTCTCCCGAGTACGGAAAAGACGGACAGTAACATTGTTGCCACTAACCTGAAACTTTGCCGCAATATCAGATATCGACTCTGAATACCAATAGCGGCGCACAAACATCATGCGATTTTCTTTATCTAGAGTATCAAGGAAACTATCTAATAGCAGCGTTAATTCCTTTGCGGTTAATTCTGTTTCTACATTGGCCGGTGACGCAAGGCAATCCTCCAACTCATCCAATGCAGCATCATAAAAACTATTTCGCTTAAGGGCAGTGTTGGCATGAAATTTTTTAACCGAGAGGTTGCGGACAATACGGCAAATATATGTCAGCAAAGGATTTGGGTTTTGAGGCGGTATCGTATTCCATGCTGCTAAAAAGCAATCGTTGACACATTCTTCTGCGTCAAGATCGTTATTCAAAATATTTCTGGCGACTTTTCTGCATACTGAGCCATATTTTTTTGATAATTCCATGATTGCCTGCTCCGACCGCTCATAGAACAAGTCAATGATTTCATTATCGAGCAATATTACATCACCTTCCATTCTACCTCACCCATGTACTACTGATTAAAAGCAAAACATTACATAAACTTTGTAAATCCTTTTATGTCTTTCTATTTCTTTTCGTGAATCATTCTTAAGATAATATGGTGCAGTTAATCCGTCAGGATTACCACTGTCGCAGTAATAGGCATGAATACTGCTTTCACTAGTTCTCTTGCTTTTCTTGGTATTTATTACCATATCCTTCATTTTTGCATGATAGAAACATTAAATAGGAAGCAAAAAGAACCTCCCCTTGCTTCCCACGCCGTGCGCAAAGGTGTAGCGTACGGGATCTTGGAAACTGGGGAAGGCTCCATGGGTTACCTCAGCTACCATGGCCAGAGCCGGGCACTGCCCGCCATGTAGGGGCACATTGGCTATTCCTGTTTGCATGGGCA
>CAZXIR010000302.1:0-2411 GCA_964640845.1 uncultured Syntrophomonas sp. | reverse complement strand
AACCTGCCTCTCATGCGGGTATAGTAACAATCCAACAGTTTGGAACCAACCATTGCCTCCGGGTACCATAACCCCCTTGTAATCAGAAGACAGTATAGTATTCTGCATTAGTGCCTTCGCTTGCTGACAGTAAAATTAAGTTAATCGCAGGAAGGGTTAATTTTTTTCCTTTCTGAAAAAAATATTTTATTTGTTAGGAGGTTTTATACTGATAATTGGCTATAAAAATGGCGAAAAACTTTATTAACGTAATATGTAGGTTTAGGTTACAAGACTTTACATTTTATTCATATATCACTGCTTATGTCTTCAGTGACAAAAAGATAATTTGGATAATGATTTTTTTTGGTAATAAGCTCAGGAATAGTAGGACTTGAGCAGCAATACCATATAATGTTTGATAAAGAGTATTAAGATAACAACTTAATAGTTCCGACTTAAAAACCAACCAAATAACTAATTCGGCACTATTAATAGGCATTAATTATGCTTGAACCAAACAATAATGTCGAATGAAAGAATAAAATAAAATATTAAGTCTAAACTAATGATTTTTTTCACATATAGTATACAATTAAGCTTAGTAAAGAGGACAGGTGTTGCTGGGTGATTGAAAATCGGATTCAGAAGGGAGGGTTGTAGAGAGTAGTAAACTTATCAGCAATAATCTGACTAATTATTATTAGGGGAGAGTGAAGATTAGGATGAACTTTTTATCACCTGCAGAAATCGCTGTTGCAGCATGTAATGTTGGTAAAGCGAAAACGGAACTTGCATTTGGAAAACTCTTTGTCTTAGGGATGCTGGCCGGGATTTACATTGGCTTTGGAGCCAACTTAGCGACCAAAATAGGATCCATGGCAGATGCCGGCACATCGGGAGGCCAATTCCTATTTGGAGCAACATTCTCAATTGGATTGATGATGGTTGTTATTGCCGGATCAGAACTGTTTACCGGCAACAACATGGCTTGCTTTATCTCAGCCATGAATGGACAGGCTAAATGGGGCGGACTGTTGTATAACTGGGTTGTGGTATGGACAGCTAATTTTGTTGGATCAGTTTTATTAGTTTATATCATTTTTTATGGCGGGTTCTGGGGTACTGAAGCAGCTCTTGCTGATCAAGGTATCAAAGCATTGGCTATTGCCAAAGGGAAAATGTCTTTGACTTGGGGTGCTTGTTTCTGCCGTGCTATTTGCTGTAACTGGCTGGTTTGTTTAGCAGTATGGATGGCTTTTGCAGCCAAGGATATTGTTGGCAAGATATTCGCCATATTCTTCCCAATTATGGGTTTCGTTTCCAGTGGATTTGAGCATTGTGTTGCCAATATGTTCTTTATTCCCATGGGAATCACTATTGCAAATAATGCACCTGAGCTAGTAGCCACACAGTTTAGTATGACAACTGCAGAAGTTGCATCGTTTTTCAGTTATGGCAACTTCATAAATGCTAATTTGATTCCAGCTACTCTAGGGAATATTGTAGGTGGAGCTATCTTTGTAGGCGGAGTTTACTGGTACCTTTACATGAAGAAATCTGCTCCGGCAGCTAAAGTGGAGAAAGTAGCTAAGGGTTAAGAAAAAGTTAAGTTACCTTTCATTTCATATAATTAATGATGGATTTATTTATAAGTTGTTGCGCCCGCGGCATGATTTGTTCTAAGGGCCGGTTACTTATGGTCACCGGCTTTAATATTAGCTGTATCTCTGATTGGAAAATCATCCGCGGGTATATCTTATGTTTTATGTTTTAATATCGAAAGCCTATTCAAAAGTAGAACCCAGAACTATTAGTATTGTGGGTACTGGTTGAGGAAGGCAAAAAGGACCGAAGGGAGGGTGTGAAGTGGCCAATTATATGGATATCATTGCCAATTACCAGGATAAACCAGGCGGTATCATCGAAGCCTACCATGCAATCCAAAAGGAATATAACTATATTCCGGAAGAAGCGTTGCGGGAAGCAGCCAAAGCTTTCAAATTATCGGAAGCCCAGGCTTTTGGAGTAGCAACGTTCTACTCTTATCTCTCTGTTGAAAAAAGGGGCAAATACATCATTCGTATGTGCGAAAGTGCTCCCTGTCATGTGGCAGGAGCGGATGAAGTTCTGAAAGCCCTGCAAGCCAACCTGGGAATCAAAGTAGGAGAAACTACCGCTGATGGAAAGTTTACTCTGGAATTAACCGAATGTGTAGGTCAGTGTCAGGCTACCCCGGTAGTAACGATCAATAGTGAAGCAGTCTTTAATGTGAAACCGGATATGGTACCTGGACTTCTGGCCGGATACAAATAAGCAGGAAGGGAGGGAAAAAATGTGGCCCAAGAATATCGTGTATTATTAGAACATGCCGATAAAATAAACCCTGAAAGTGCAGCTGATTACGTGAAGGTTGGCGGATACAAAGGTCT
>CAZXIR010000301.1:0-2427 GCA_964640845.1 uncultured Syntrophomonas sp. | reverse complement strand
AAACTGGTGAACCGGTTAATGTGGAAGATGAGTATATAAATGAAAAAAACCAACACTATATAGTAACAAAAGTTTCAGGCACCGAGGGTACAGCGGAAATCAAAACTCAGCTCCCCCCGTCCCATACCAGCGATGTTGGCAACAATCCTCTATTTAGCACTCATATTCCTAACCCCAGCGTTCCAGCAGCTGCAGCGCTGGAGAATATTCACGTGGTCATCTACCACACCCATACCGATGAATCCTATATAGCTACTTCCGGTACCGCCAGCAAACCGGGTGCCGGTGATATACTTAATATCGGAAAAGTCATGCAAACATCCCTGTACAATGATGGGGTAAGCGCTACTCATAGCGATAATTTGCATGATCCCCATGATATAAATGCCTATATTCGCTCCCGGAGAACTGCAGCACAGTTGATTAAGGAACAACCCGACGCAGTTTTTGACCTGCACCGAGATTCTGCCCCCGTTCAAGCCTATCAGACTTCCGTCAATGGAGTTGATTCAGCCAGAGTAATGATAGTTATAGGACGCAGCAATCCTAATATGCAGACTAATCTGGCCTTTGCCAAACGGATCAAAGCCGCCGCGGACGAATTATATCCCGGCCTAATGCGCGGTATATTTATGGGTAAAGGAGATTATAATCAAGATTTATATCCTACCTCACTAATATTTGAATGCGGAACCGATAAGCAGAGTGAAGATGATGTAATAATAGCGGTACACAGTCTGACCGATGCCATCATCAGGGTTCTCCAGGAAAAATGAACTTTCTTACCACCGTCTTTCCTTCCCCGGCCTATTCACCTTTTTGATGGTCTGTTCTATAATTTATAAAGCTGTATCACAGGCATATTTATTTCTAATATGCCTGATTGGCGAATAGAATAAATTAGTCTGGCCTTTGGCAAAGGTAGGCAGGAAGGTAGTTTATGAAGCTGGAATTAAAATGGCAGGTTCTATGTATAATCTGTGCCGGGATATTCATTTCCACCCTGGATGGAAGTATCTTAAATATAGCTAATCCTATCATTGCAGCTGATTTCTCAGTGACTATGAATCAAGTGCAATGGATTACTACCGCCTACATGTTGGTTATTACTGCTACCCTTTTATTCTTTGGCAAATTCGGGGACCAGGTTGGCAGTCAGAAGATATATGCTTATGGATTTCTGTGTTTTACCAGCGGTTCTTTTTTGTGCAGTATATCCCCGGCCCTATATTATCTTATTGCCAGTCGTCTGATCCAAGCAGTTGGGGCCAGCATGATGATGGCCACTGGAGCCGGAATTATATCCAATTCCTTCCCCGATGGGGAAAAAGGCAAAGCGCTGGGACTCACCAGCAGCATGGTAGGTATCGGCAACATGGCCGGGCCGGTCATTGGTGGTGTGATTCTGGCTCATCTAGGCTGGTCATATATATTCCTGGTTAATGTTCCGATAGGATTGCTGGGCTTTTACCTGGCCCTGAAATATCTGCCCGCTCAGCCCTTAAACCCGGCCGGAGGACGCTATGATATGGTCGGGATACTGCTTTTTGCCCTAGGTTCAGTAATGCTGCTGCTGGCTCTATCCTATAATACCGCAGCAACTCCTATCATCGCTGTTACTGCCATTATCCTGCTGGTTTCTTTCTATTATTACGAAAAAAACCAGGATCAACCCATACTCGATTTTGCCCTGTTCAAAATAAAAACTTTTCTCTATGGCAATATCATGATCTTCCTGGCTTATATATCCCAGATCTGGGTCATGTTTTTGATTCCCTTTTATATGGAAGATTTCTTGCAGTTGTCCCCCCAGTTAATGGGGCTGTACATGACTATTCCCCCCATCTGCCTAGCCGTTACCGCTCCGTTAACCGGAAGCCTTTCAGATCGAATTGGATCCAGCCGTTTAACATCTGTGGGATTGTTCTTAATGACCCTGTCTCATGTCTCCTTTTCCACCTTGTCCTCCGGCAACAGTATATTAAAGATGGTGGCCGGCCTGCTGCTTTTGGGTACTGGTATGGGCTTCTTTGGATCACCTAACAGCAGCAGCATTTTCCGTTCTGTTCCGGGGGAAAAAGCCGGTTATACGGGAGGTTTTTCCGCCACCATCCGTAATTTCTCCATTTCCCTGGGCATAGCTGTGTCGGCCAGCATCTTCACTTCAATATTAAGCGTTCAGCAGCAGCTTTTCACGGCAGATGTCGCTTATATGACCGCCATAGGCATGGTATTCAGAATCTCAGCTTTGGTCACCTTGGGCGGCCTCCTGCTCTCTATTATTACCGCAAAAAGCCGTATGTCCAGGCATAATAATAATATTACTGCTTAAGTTTTGACCCCTACACATTATTCTGGTATAATAATCAAGCATATGCGCCCGTAGCTCAGTGGATAGAGCACCGGCCTCCGGAGCCGGGTGCGGAG
>CAZXIR010000300.1:0-2443 GCA_964640845.1 uncultured Syntrophomonas sp. | reverse complement strand
GACGAATATTTATGCATCCAAACCCGCGAAATATAACTTTTCGCAGGGGAATCATGACTTGTATTCCTTATTGAGTGGCCTGGAACTCACTTATAATTTGCATCATAGCATCCATAGGCATGCCTCCAGCTAAACGGGGATTTCCGTCAACTACTATAACCGGGAAAGAATATCCCGCTTGAATTATCTGTTGCACCTGAGGATAATTGGTAAGATTTTCTCCGGTATCTATGAATTCAAATTCTAATGTCCCTGGTCCGAATTTCTCCACCAGGGCAACCCGTACTGTTTCAAATTCAACTCTGGCATCTCCAGGAGTACAACCGCTGCAACCACAGCTACACCCTCCACCGGCCTTATTAATTCCACCGTATACTTCAATTTTTATGGTGCCCATATTCTTCCTCCTAATATTTCACATTTCAACCTTGCTCAAATGAGTTAATCTACTAAATGAGGAGCTATATGCTAGTTATTGTCCGGACTTTTCCTGATATTTTCTAACACACGCCTGACCGTCCATGCACTGTAGGCGTAATAGTTCGTCTGAAAATTCGGCATTTTGGTCAAGGGGCTGATCCATGTAAGCCAGAAATTCCTTCATATTACTCACCAGCAGTTGTCTGTTTAGACTGCATACTCGACGCTGTCCATCCCGGCGTTCATTTACCAGATTGGCATGCTTGAGAACTTTAAGATGCTGTGAGATTCGTGGCTGACTAGCCTGCATAATTTCTTCCAAATCGCAAACACACAAATCCTTAACCGCCAGCAATTTGAGAATCCTCAATCGGGTTGGTTCACCCAGAGCTTTAAATACGGTTTCAAACATGTTTTCACTCCTAATCTTATTTTCATCATCACGATGCAACAATTTTTCTATCCAATACCCTCACCATATTCCAGGAAACTGCTTGATGCGAAACCACTTCATTTCTGTTTGTTAGGTAAAGATCCTTATTTTATTTAATAATGCTCTCTCCTATTTGAACACTTATTAAGTCTATGCTTATATTATTATTTTATATAGCCCTTGTCAATATTTCCGTGGCCGCAGACTATGATTTCTTTGCTTTTCTCAAAACCAGAACATACATCTGCTTATATAATATCTTTCGCCATGGCTGCAGCTACTGCTGCACCTACATTTGATCCATTAGGCATACCCAACAGAGCTATACCAAAGTCTTTCATTTCACCTTGCAATATATTTTGTATACTCTGGCTAAATCCAGGTATATGATAGAATAACGCCCCATCTACTGCAATAACTCGCCTTTCTGTATTAAACTGGGGAGTGCGCTCTAAAATGGCCACAAATGTGGCCGCTATTAACTTCATAGCTCGGTCCAGAATGGCGGTGCTTACAAGCTTAAATACAGCATAATCTTCCACATCTATCCCATTCTTTTCTATCCAGTCAAGGAGCACCTTGCCCTCGTAATCTTCTGACTGCAACCACCCCAATACCTCAGTAGACAGGCTAAAGGGCTGATTCCAAATACTTGATGATGGGCTATAAGCTAATAGAACGCCTTTCTCCCCAAGATCTCGCATGGTTATCCGCAACAACTCCCCCAAGTATTTTCCTGATACCATTTTTTCTAGTTTTTGTTGGCCTGGATCTTCAGTCTCCTGGTCTAAAACGTGATCATAGCAATTCCCAGGCAGGAGTGAGAAATTCCCGGCCTCAGTATTTACAACCATCCCTGGCATATCAGCCGTCCTCCCGCTCATTTCCAGATAGCAGGTATTGTGTCCGGTGCCGCATATGGAACCTGCACAAACTCCTGAATCATAGTATCTGCCAGCAAGAAACACTGCCACGGTATCATTAATTATGGCGGCTGGCTTAATAATAATACCTCTGTTTTTCAAAGCCTCTTCTAACATTTTCCCAATATCCCGACCTATAGTCTGGCTGGGCTTAAGTTCTTTAGTCCAGCGAATCAGTCTCGCTGAGGAGACGCTATTCTGATGCATGGGATAGGAAAAGGTTAAGCCTAATTTATCTGGCCAAGCTCCTGCCAAAACTTCTGCAACTAAATCTGCAACAAAGGCGAAAACCTCCCTGCCGCTGGTGTGAGCCGTGGTATAATCGTATCTGCCTTGCGGGTCTTTCAAGAGACGACTGGTCTGCTTCAGTATTTCATAACTGCCTTTTCCCTTGAGTCTAACCAGCGTCACCCGGACATTGCTGCCTCCAAAATCAATCGCTATATAATTACCCTTTTCCCGGCCAGTTGGAGCTGACAAAAAAGAGGGCAGGATTTTCAAGGAACTCTTTTGCCCGGCCAGAGCCCGGTCTAGTTCTTCATTAAATCCATCGGCAATTTTTTTGACTGAACTCAAATCCACCCGGTATAAATCGCAGGTTTCTCTAACAATGGTATTCAAGCATAAATCACCTCATTAAATGCTGTTTAAGCAGACATGAACTCAG
>CAZXIR010000299.1:0-2472 GCA_964640845.1 uncultured Syntrophomonas sp. | reverse complement strand
AAAGGCATAACTGAATTTGAAGGAGGTTATGAAAATGCCTAAAGTTGTACTGTATGACGTTAGCGGGGCCCAAATTGGAGAGCTAGAATTAAATGATAATATCTTTGGCATCGAGCCCAATGAGGCTGTATTATATGATTTTGTAAAAATGCAGCTGGCCAATAAACGCGTGGGAACCGCATCAAGCAAAACTAGAGCAGAAGTAAGAGGCGGGGGCAAAAAACCCTGGAGACAAAAAGGAACAGGACGTGCGCGAGTAGGGAGTTCACGCAACCCGGTATGGAAAGGTGGCGGAATTACATTTGGGCCTAAACCCAGAGATTATTCATATAAACTTCCTAAAAAGGTAAGAAGGCTGGCTATGAAATCTGCATTGTCCAGTAAGGTGATCGATAACAGCATTATTGTGTTAGATCAATTGATGATGGATGATCCTAAAACTAAAGATTTTATAGGGATTCTGGATTCACTAAATCTTGAAAACACGACTCTGGTAGTTACCGCAGATGGCAATACCAATGTTAGCAAATCGGCTCGAAATATACCTGGAGTAAAGCCGCTTAAGGTTGACTTCATCAATGTATATGACTTATTAAAATACGATACCCTACTCATTACTAGGGATGCAGTCGCTAGAATCGAGGAGGTGTTTGCATAATGCGAGACTATCGAGACATAATTATAAAGCCGGTAATTACAGAAAAGACTATGAATTTACTGGTTGAAAACAAATACACTTTTATTGTTGATAAAAGGGCTAATAAGACAGAAATCAAGAATGCCATCGAAAGTATTTTTTCAGTGAAGGTGGAAAAAGTATACACCATGAATGTCAAGGGAAAACCAAAAAGGCAGGGTAGGGCAGTGGGCCGGACTCCTAATAGGAAGAAAGCTATTGTGGCCCTCAAACCTGGACAGAAAATACCACTATTTGAAGGATTATAAGGTCCCGTTGCTCTTGTTTAAGGAGGTAATTATAAGATGGGCATAAAAAAATTCAGGCCTACAACACCGAGTAGAAGACAAATGACAGTAATGACATTTGAGGAGATAACTAAAACCGAACCGGAAAAGAGTCTCACCATGCCACTTAAAAAAACCGGGGGACGCAACAGTAAGGGGCGACTCACGGTCAGGCATATTGGTGGACGTCATAAGCGCTTGTATAGAATTATAGATTTCCAAAGAAGGAAAGACGCAATACCGGCGAAGGTTGCTGCTATTGAGTATGATCCCAACCGTTCAGCAAATATCGCACTCCTGCATTATGCAGATGGTACCAAGACTTATATCCTGGCACCCCATGGATTGAAAGTAGGAGACACAGTCATATCTGGGTCCAAAGCTGATATTAAAGTTGGCAATACCCTGATCCTGAAAGATATCCCAGTCGGGTCACTTATTCATAATGTGGAACTACGACCAGGAAAAGGTGGTCAACTGGCCAGGTCAGCCGGAACAGTGGCACAATTGATGGCTAGAGAAGGTAATTATGCACATGTCAGACTTCCCTCGGGTGAGGTAAGGCTGGTACATGTTAACTGCCGGGCTACCATTGGTCAGGTTGGGAATCTGGATTATGAGAATCAGACCATTGGGAAAGCTGGAAGATCACGTTGGATGGGCATAAGGCCAACTGTTAGAGGTTCAGTAATGAATCCCACAGATCACCCCCATGGTGGTGGTGAAGGTCGTGCACCTATAGGAAGAAAATATCCAGTATCTCCCTGGGGTAAAATCGCTATCGGCGGCAAAACTCGGAAAAAGAAAGCTTCTGACAAGATGATTGTCAGGAAGAGGAAATAAAGGAGGTCTATATAGATGTCAAGGTCATTGAAAAAAGGACCTTATTGCGAAGAAAAGCTGCTAGGTAAAGTAGAAGCTATGAGTCAATCGGGTCAGAGAAGCGTAATAAAGACATGGTCGAGACGCTCTACGATAATGCCGCAGATGATCGGATTCACTTTTGCAGTTCACGATGGTAGAAGACATATACCTGTTTATATAACCGAAGATATGGTAGGAATGAAGTTAGGTGAATTTGCACCAACCAGAACCTACCGGGGGCATGCAGGAAAGTCTGAAAAATCCAGTAGATCAAGATAGAAAGGAGGAGCGATAGTAAGATGGAAGCTAAATCAATAGGGCGTTATCTTAGAGTATCTCCTTTTAAAGCTCGTCAGGTGGCGAATCTGGTTCGGGGTAAGGAAGCTAATGAGGCAGTGGCCATGTTAAAATACACCAATAAGAAGTCAGCTCCCTTAATCGGCAAAATCGTTAAATCTGCTATTGCCAATGCTGAACATAACTACGATATGGATGTAGACGAATTATTCGTTGCGGAAGTATTCGTTGATGAAGGTCCAATAATGAAGAGAATGAAGCCTAGAGCATACGGCAGAGCAGACGTAAGAAGGCATAGAACAAGCCATATTACGGTGGTACTAAAAGAAAGGGAGGTTAAATAGTGGG
>CAZXIR010000298.1:0-2477 GCA_964640845.1 uncultured Syntrophomonas sp. | reverse complement strand
ACATTACAGCTTGCCTGGCGTAATTTTTCCAGCCATGTCAATTCGTTTTCGTAGGATTGAATGATATTTTCGTGAATCCTATCCCATAAGTATATTTCTCGCTTGGTTCTGGCAGGAGAAAAGGTACCCCGGCGCTGTTTTTCCTTTTGTAATATAATTTGCATTTTTATTTGGTTTTCATATGCGGAAAATAGGGTGTTTAGTTCGTCTTCCTGAAGCATATCGGCCCATGCCAGTTGAATGAGAAAGGTATTCTTTAATTCAGGAGGTTCAGGAGAAGAAAGCACCCATTCTTTCAACTCAGCCAAACCTTCTGTGGTGATGGTATAAACTTTTTTGGAGGGAGAGCTTTCTTGATGATAAACCTCACTCGTAACGAAGCCTTCAGTCAGAAGCTCTACCAGAGATTTATATATTTGGTTGTTGTTCCCAGACCAATACATAAAAGGTGATTCTTGAATGATTTTTTTAAGATCATATCCGGTTAGAGATTTACAGCTCAAAATTCCTAGAATTGCATAGCTAATTGACATAGTTTTACTCCTCATTATCTTAACTTAGGTTAATTTTAACATAGGTTATTGGGGATGTAAAGACTGCCCTTATGGAAATTGCAGACAAAAAAAGATTCTATAAAAAGTATAATGTTTTACGCTGTATTGATCTGTGTTTGGTGGTGGATTGCGGGCATGATTGGTCGGAAGATTTATCAGCCAGATTATATTGTTCAGAGGATTCTTATGGGGTAGAAGCAGTCAGTCTTACAGCATGAAGAGTCGTTATGCCGGATTGCGAAGGAAAACCTTCTCTTGATGATTACCTTATAGGAAATGATCCGGTTAAGAGATTTGCTCTAGATTTAAGGTAAAGGCTTCCGGTATTTTTTTTATCGTTCCACCTCCATTAGCTCAGATCGATATTGAGCTTCTTTATTCGATAATATAGGGTTCTTTTCGGTATTTTTAAGGCTTTGGCACATTCTTCTATGTTGTGGTTGTTTTCTAGCAAGGCCTTTATAATCGTATCTTTTTCTGCGGCTTCCATAATGTCTTTCAATCCTAGGTTTTGCTCTTTGAAGCCCCAGTAGCCTCGATTAAGTTCCAGGGGCAGGTGAATGATATCTATTGTTTTTTCATCGCCCATTATTACCAGGGCGTGTTCAATTACGTTTTCCAATTCCCGGATATTTCCGGGCCATTCATGGGATGTTAGTTTCATAGCCGCTTCAGTTGATAAAGATATGCCTTGGTCGGGAGCGTATTTATTAATGAAGAAATAGGCCAATGGAATGATGTCTTCGCTGCGTTCACGGAGTGGTGGCATGATCAGCGTAAAAACGTTTAAACGATAGTATAAATCGTTCCTGAATTCCTTGTCTTTTACCATTTGTTTTAAATCCTGGTTGCTGGCGGTTATTATACGAATATCCACTTTATGGCTGCAATTGCCTCCGATTCTTTCAAACTCCTGGTTTTGAATTAGATTTAACAGGGTGGCCTGGGTATTAAAATCCAGGGTACTGATTTCATCGAGGAATAAGGTTCCTTGATCAGCCCGTTCCACCCTCCCCAGTTTTTGAGTTATCGCACCGGTAAAGGCACCTTTTTCATAGCCAAATAATTCGCTCTCAATTAAATTATGGGGCAGAGTAGCACAATCCACTTTTACAAAGGGTCCTTCTTTGCGGCGGCTCCTAGCATGAATTTCTCTGGCAATCAAGCTTTTACCGGTTCCGCTCTCCCCTTCTATCAATATGGTGGAATCGGATAAGGCAATACTGCTTATTAGCTGATCCAGTCTTCTGATACTACCGGAAACAGCCGAATAATAGATGCCTCCTTTCATTTTCGCTGCATTTTCTTGGGCCAGCAGGTTTTCCTTGCCAATGATACCTTTTTTAATCGCTTTTTCAACTGCCGCCAGAAGATCATCCACTTCAAATGGCTTGGTAATAAAATCATAGGTTCCTTTTTTCATGGCTTCTACTGCAATATCTATAGTTGCGGTGCCGGTAAGGATTATGACTATAGTTTCCGGATGGGTCTTTTTTATTTGTTCCAGTACTTGTAATCCATCAATTCGAGGTATTTTAAGATCCAGTAAAACCAGATCGGGTAAAGCTTCATGGAAAATACTAAGGGCTTCATATCCGTCTCGAGCCAGTAAGGTCTGGTAGTTTCTGGTTTTCAAGCACTCGTCCAGAACAAAAAGCATGTCTTCATCATCTTCAACCACCAGGATGGGCGAAATGTTCATTTATTCCTCCCCCTCTCCCACAGGCAGTAATACTGTAAATAACGTGCCTTGATCCTTAACCGAACTTACCTCGATATGTCCTTGGTGGTTGCTGATTATGGTATGTACGATAGATAACCCTAATCCGGTTCCATTATCTTTGGTAGTATAAAAGGGGTCAAATATTTTATCCAAGCAGGGAGCAGGTATCCCTACTCCGGTATCTTCTATTTTAACCGTTA
>CAZXIR010000297.1:0-2484 GCA_964640845.1 uncultured Syntrophomonas sp. | reverse complement strand
TATCAAGACGACAAGAGAATAGACCTGGTTATATTCCTTAACGGTATCCCCATCATTACCATGGAATTGAAAAATGCCTTTACTGGCCAGACCTATAAGCATGCCATCAAGCAGTATAAAGAAGACCGCAGCCATACCGAGCAATTATTCAGGTTTAAAGAGAGAAGTATAGTCAACTTTGCCATGGATACCGATGAAGCCTATATGACCACCAGATTAAACGGACCCTATACCACCTTTTTACCCTTTAATAGGGGAGTAGGGGATAGCGGTGGTAACCCAATGGTAGAAGGAAAGCTTAAAACCCACTATATCTGGGAAGATATTTTGAAAAAAGACTCCATACTGGAGATTATTCATAAATTCACCTATGTAGAAAAAAAAGAAGAAGTACTGGAAAACAGAGATACCATCATCAAAGAAACACTGGTTTTCCCCCGTTATCATCAATTGGATGTAGTTAATAAAGTCCTGGACCACGCCAAGCATCATGGCTCTGGGCAGAAATATCTGATCCAGCACTCGGCAGGCTCAGGAAAGACCAATTCTATCACCTGGTTGACCCATCGATTAGCTTCATTACATAATACAGATAACAATATCATCTTCAATACGGTCATTGTGGTGACAGATAGAAAAGTACTGGACCAGCAGCTGCAGGATTCTATTTATCAACTGGAACACAAGGTAGGCTTAGTGGCTAAGATTGATATGGATTCTAATCAGCTGGCTGCAGAACTCGAAAAGGGAACGAAAATAATTATTACCACCATTCAAAAATTCCCCTACATACTCGAAAAACTATCAGGCACCAAAGGCAAAAACTACGCCATCGTTATCGATGAAGCTCATTCTTCAACCTCGGGCCGAAATATCATAGCCTTAAAAGAATCATTGTCCTTGGATGAAGCAGCCGAAATAGCCAATAAGGAAGAAGCAGAAGAAATCGACACAGAAGACAAAATCAATGCAGAATTAGAACGATTTGCTGATCGCGATCATGTAAGCTTCTTTGCCTTTACCGCCACCCCTAAAGGAACCACCCTAAGATTATTCGGTACCCAGGGCAGCGATGACAAATACTATCCTTTTCACACCTACAGTATGAGACAAGCTATTGAAGAAGGCTTCATACTGGATGTCTTGAAGAACTATATGACTTACAAAATGTTTTATAACGTCAATAAAAAGATAGAGGATGACCCAGCTTTTGATAAAAGCAAGGCAACTAAATCAATAGCCAGATATGTGAGCCTGCATCCTCATAACATCTCTCAAAAAACAGAAATAATGATTGAGCACTTCAGGAATTTCACCATGAAGAAAATCGGTGGATATGCCAAAGCCATGCTGGTAACCTCTTCCCGCTTGCATGCGGTTAGATACAAACTGGCTTTTGATGAATATATACGGTTGAAGGGATATCATGACCTAAAAACACTGGTGGCTTTCTCAGGAACCCTAAAAGATGACGGCGAAGAATACAAAGAAACCAAAATGAATGATGGGATCAGTGAAACCCAGCTGCCCGCAGAATTTGATCACGATGAATCCAGGATACTTATCGTGGCTAATAAGTATCAGACAGGCTTTGACCAGCCCAGGCTACATACCATGTATGTAGATAAAAAGCTTTCCGGGGTTAAAGCAGTTCAAACCCTATCCCGACTGAACCGGATATGCCCTGGAAAAGAAGATACCTTTATACTGGATTTTGTTAATGATCCAGAAGAAATTCGGGAATCCTTCTTACCATTTTATCGAGTGACATTCCTGGATAATGATATAGAACCCAATGAAATCTATACCTTGGAAAGAACTATCTACGATAAACAGGTTATAAATAAAGATGACGTAAAGACCTTTACCGATATCTTCTACAAAGACCAGCACTCCAAAACCGATATCAGTATCATGAACAATTGCGTTGATAATTCGGTTAATAGAATGTCCGATTTCAGCAGGGAAGAAACCATCGAGTTTAAGAACCTGATCAAGAAATTCATGAACCTCTATACCTTAATCATCCAGGTAGCCTCTTTTATAGATACCGATCTGCACAGGTTAAATATTTATCTAAGATTCCTGGTCAAGAAAATAGAAATTGAAAGCACTGGAGGAGTCAATATAACCGATAAAGTACTCCTGCAGTATTACAAACTGGAAAAGAAGACCGAAGGTGGTATATACCTAGATGATGAAGGAAATGTTGGTGTAGATATAAAAGTCACCGGTGGGGGACAGGTGGCCGAACCTGAAACCGATCTTCTGAGCAACATCATAGCCAAGCTCAATGAAAAATACGGTACCACTTTTTCCGAGTCTGAAAGATTAGCCGTCGAACAGATCAGCTCCAACCTCAAAGCCAACAAAGACCTGGAATTAAAAGCAAAGGTAAATTCCTATGACGTTTTTAAACTTGCTTTTGAGCCCCAGTTCTTGGATGGTGTAATTCAGGAATACGACAAGAACCAGGCTTTCTAC
>CAZXIR010000296.1:0-2504 GCA_964640845.1 uncultured Syntrophomonas sp. | reverse complement strand
GGCGGTATTATTGGATTTATTTTTTAAAAAGAAAGGATTGAAGGAATAATGTTAAGAAACAAAAAATTATTACTAGTCTTTTTACTTATCTTTGCACTGAGCACTATGATAGGATGCGGCAGCTCAGATACCCCTTCTCAAGAAACTTCCTCGCAGCCAGCCGTTTCTGAGCCGACAGAAAGTCTGCTGGTGTACAGCGGGGCTGGGCTTCGTAAACCTATGGATGAGATCGGTCAGGTTTTCGAAGAAAAGTACAATGTTAGGATAGAGTACTCCTATGCAGGTTCAGCCCAAAATCTAAGCCAGATCGAGTTGACCGGTCAGGGCGATGCCTGGACACCAGGTGACGTATACTACGGCCAAGCCGCCCAGGAAAAAGATCTGATCGTGAGCATGGTTGATTTTGCTTACCATATCCCGGTTATTGGTGTTCCTAAAGGAAATCCAGCCAATATCCAAAGTCTTGAGGATATGGCAGCACCCGGAGTAAAAATAGTACTGGGTGACCCTGAAGCAGCTGCAATCGGTAAAACCGGTAAGAAAATACTGACTGAAAAAGGTTTGTATGAGGCAGTATCTGCTAATACTGTTGCTACTACTGCCACGGTCAATGAGCTCCTGGTATACTTGTCCATGAAACAGGCAGACTGCACTATTATCTGGGAAGATAATATTCAAGGCGTCGAAGATGTGGAGATAATCCAGATCCCTGAAGAATTTAATCAAATCAAGACTCTACCTGTGTGTGTCTTAAAAACATCAGAAAAACCCGATTTAGCTCAGCAATTTGCTGATTTTGTATCTGGACCGGAAGGGAAAGCCATCTATGAAAAACATGGTTTCAGGATCATAGAATAAGCAGTCAAACCCTATAGTTTTGAGGTCTTCAGTAAAGCAGTTTAATACCGCTTTGGTGTTGGCTACTTTACTTCTCCAACCTCTTATATTTGCAACAAAGGAGCTTTCTTTATGGAAAAATCACAAGTAAGAGGACAGAATATCTTATTTACTGCCGTCATATCGATCAGTATAGCCTTTCTTACCGGCTTTATAATTTTAGCTATTTCCATGGTACTACTAAAGGGATTACCTAACATCGTATCCAGTCTCCTTTCCCGGGAAATCCAGTTTGCGATAAAACTGAGCTTTACTACCTCTATTATCTCTACCTTGCTATGTATTGCGGTAGCGGTACCGGTATCCTACGGTATGTCCCGCCTTGAATTTTTCGGGAAGCGCTTCGTAAGTACGGTGCTAGATATACCAATTGCTCTGCCACCTATAGTATCCGGGGTAGCCTTATTACTACTGTTTGGAACTACCGACTTCGGACACGCATTGGCATCCAGGGGAATCCAATTCATTTTCACTCCCCTGGGCATTATACTGGCCCAGTTTTTCGTTAATGTTCCCTATATGATCAAGGTACTGGGCTCGACTATGAACGATATCGACCCCCGTATGGAATTTGTGGCCAGAACTCTGGGCTGCAGCCGCCTTCAGGCATTTTTCAAGATAACCCTTCCCCTGGCCCGCAGTGGTCTTATGGCCGGGATTGTTATAACCTGGGCTCGAGCCCTGGGAGAGTTTGGTGCAGCTCTGATGCTGGCCGGGGCCACCCGCTTAAAAACTGAAACTTTACCCGTATCATTATTTTTAAATATGTCCTGCGGTGATCTCAAACTGGCTCTGGCTGCAGCCAGCATATTGATAATCATCTCCGTGCTTTCCTTGTTCCTCTTCGAAATAATGGGTGGTAAGCAGTATGAACTGTCACGCAGTAGCCTGTATTAGAGAGGAGGGTTTATTTTGCTGCGAATTGATAATCTTTACAAAAAACTCGGTTCATTCGAACTCACTAACATAAACCTTAATATAGAGAAAGATGAATATTTCATCATACTAGGACCTACCGGCACCGGGAAAACCGTACTATTGGAATTGATCGCCGGCATGTATCAACCTGATAAGGGATCGGTCTGGTTTGGGGACACAAAAATCAGTGATTTATATCCGGAACAGCGCAATATAGGTTTTGTTTATCAGGATTATGCCTTGTTCCCCCATCTCACAGTAAAAGAAAATATATTTTTTGGTATTAAATGCCGGGGTATTGATGTAAACGAAGGAAATAGGCGTTTCCAGGAAATTGTAGATTTCCTTAATATTGTATACCTACTGGATAGGTTTCCATCTACCTTGAGCGGAGGAGAACAGCAAAGAACGGCCATTGCCAGGGCTCTGGTAACATCTCCCCGTATATTGCTTCTAGACGAGCCTCTCAGCGCTCTAGATCCTCGCACCAAGCAGGTATTCCAGGAAGAATTACGCAGAATTCATGATAATCTTAAAACCACCACTCTTCATATCACCCATGATTTCTCAGAAGCTATGGCCCTGGGCAGCCAGGTGGGGGTCCTGCATAATGGAAAGATTATGCAGGTTGGGAAGCCTATGGACGTCTTCCGTCATCCCAATTCACATTTTGTCGCTGATTTCGTAGG
>CAZXIR010000295.1:0-2510 GCA_964640845.1 uncultured Syntrophomonas sp. | reverse complement strand
CCTCTTAAAGTAACTTTAATACCAACAGGCATTCCTTCTCTTAACTTGAAGCCTGCTATGGACTTTTTTGCTTTAGTAATTACTGGTTTTTGTCCTGCTATGGTTGATAAATCATTTACCGCACCATCAAGTGCTTTGGAATTTTGTATCGCTTCTCCAACTCCAATATTTATAACCACTCGGTCCACTTTTGGAGCCTGCATTACGTTTATATAATTAAATCTCTCCATCAACCTAGGAACTATTTCTTGCTTGTATAGGTCGTATAGCCTGGCCATTCAACTGGCCTCCTTTCCTAGATTTGCTAGTCTGCTATTTCTCCACATCTCTTGCAGACCCTAACTCTTTCGTTATTATCCAAAACCTTGCTCCCTAAACGGGACGGTTTATTGCATTTTTTGCACAAATACATCACATTGGATGTGTTAATGGCTGCCTCTATCTGCAATATCCCTCCCTGAGGAATGGCACGGCTGGGTTTCTGATGTTTTTTTACTTTGTTAATACCTTCAACGACTACTTTATTCGAATCCGGCAATGAGCTGAGGATTTTACCCTTTTTACCTTTATCCTTGCCGCTGGTTACTATAACAATATCACCTTTTTTTACGTGCACCTGAAACACCTCCTCGTTTATAGAACCTCAGGAGCTAGAGATACAATCTTCATGAAGTTCTTTTCCCTTAATTCCCTGGCTACTGGCCCAAATATCCGAGTACCTTTCGGATTCTGGTTGTCATCTATAATTACGGCAGCATTTTCAGAAAAAGCTATATATGAACCATCTTTACGTCTGATCTCTTTTCTGGTCCTTACGACTACGGCCTTTACCACATCGCCCTTTTTTACCACTCCGCCTGGAGCCGCTTCTTTAACTGCTGCTACTATAATATCGCCAACCGTAGCATACCTTCTTGTGGAGCCACCCAGAACCTTGATACAAAGCACTTTTTTGGCGCCAGTATTATCGCCAACCTGGAGCATTGTCTCTTGTTGAATCACTGCTTCATCCTCCCTTCTAGTGTCCTCCACATTTACTGCAAGGTCTTAGCTTTTTGAATTATTTCGATCAGTTTCCATCTCTTGTCTTTACTTACCGGCCTGGTTTCCATAATTTTTACAATATCGCCGGCTCCGGCTTCATTATTTTCATCGTGAGCTTTATATTTTTTGCTGGTTTTAATGGTCTTTTTGTATAGGGGATGCTGTTTTACAGTTTCCACACTAACAGTTATGGTTTTATCCATCTTGTTGCTGGTAACTGTTCCCATTATAACCTTTCTATTACCAGGTTTTTCCGACACCCTTAGACCTCCTTTATGCGTTCTGATGCTGAGCAATTTCTCTTTCCCGCAATATCGTCTTGCATCTAGCAATATTCTTTCTAACATCTCTGATTCTCATGGGATTATCCAGCTGCCCGGTGGCCAACTGAAATCTCAAATTAAACAGCTCTTCCTTATAATTAGAAACTTTTTGCTTTAATTCCTCATCGGTTAGTTCCCTTATGTTGCTAGCCTTCACTAACCTCACCACCTATTTCTTCTCTTTTTACGAATTTACACTTTATGGGCAGCTTATGAGCTGCTAGTCTCATTGCTTCCCGGGCCACTTCTTCGGTAACCCCGGTTAATTCAAACATAATCCGCCCTGGTTTGACCACCGCTATCCAAAACTCAGGTGAACCTTTTCCTTTTCCCATACGGGTCTCAGCCGGCTTGACTGTGATGGGCCGATCGGGAAATATCTTTATCCATAATTTCCCGCCTCTTTTAATATAGCGGTTAATGGCGATACGTGCGGCCTCTATCTGTCTATTGGTTATCCAAGCTGGTTCTAAGGCCTGAAGTGCGAAATCACCATATGTTATTTCATTGCCTTTGTTAGCATTCCCTTCCATATTTCTTGGCCGGTGCTGCTTTCTGTATTTAATTCTTTTAGGGGTAAGCATTACTTATCTGCCTCCTCCTTTTTATGATCGACTGGTCGTTGTTTTGCTGCAGGCATTATCTCGCCCCGATTAATCCAAACTTTTATGCCTATCTTGCCGTAAGTTGTATTAGCTTCCGCAAAACCATAGTCTACGTCAGCTCGCAGAGTATGAAGAGGCACTTTTCCTTCAGAATACCATTCTGTTCTAGCTATTTCGGCTCCGCCCAATCTACCTGAAATGGCTACTTTAATGCCTATTCCATTTGCTCGCATTGTTCTTCCCACAGTCTGCTTCATAGCCCGGCGGAAAGCGATTCTCTTTTCTAACTGCTGAGCTATGTTTTCGGCTACGATTTGTGCATCTAATTCTGGTTTTTTAATTTCTTGAATATTAATATTAATATTCTTACTAGTCATCTTGGTCAGAGTAACCTTCAGTTGTTCCACTTCGGTACCTCCCCGGCCAATAATTATACCTGGCTTGGCGGTATGAATAGTAATCCTAACTTTGTTACCAGTTCTCTGTATCTGAATTCTGGACACTCCAGCCATGTAAAAACGTTCTTTTATATGAGCCC
>CAZXIR010000294.1:0-2513 GCA_964640845.1 uncultured Syntrophomonas sp. | reverse complement strand
ATAAAATTAGGTGTCTTTAATAATATTCCAGTCTCTCCTATTGCTCACTCCATTCTAGCCATCGAGAAATTCTTACTGTACAAATGGGTTGTTCTTAAGGCCATAACCAAGGAAGAAATGATAGAAATGGTGGTTTCTTTTCATGAAACTCTGGCCAACGGGCTATTAAAAACCCGCTGACAATATGCAGTTGTTTTGTGGATCTCTTTTTTAGCAGATTAGTGAACGTGCGCTCGTTCTGATTGCTTATATTTGCTATTTTACTAAATAAGGAGGTTGGTTGTTGTGAAGACGCTAAATCCCGAACACCTTAAAGCGGTGATGGACTTAATCAACCAGGGACCTTTCTTTAAACTGCTCTCTATGAAGGTCAGCGAAATAGGACTAGGCTATGCCAGAGTTGAGGTGGACCTGGAGGAGAAACACCTTAACCCATTCGGAGGAGTTCATGGTGGGGTATATTCTTCATTAATAGATACAGTTACTTACTGGGCAGTTTATTGCGATATGGATGAAGATTCAGGCCTGATTTCACTCGATGTTACGGTAGATAATTTAGCTCCAGTAAAAATCGGTCACCTGCTAGTTGAAGGCAAACGCATTAAGGCCGGAAGAACGGTTTGCCTAGCCGAGGCAACGGTTTTTGATGAAAAAGGTAAATCTTTGGCTTTTGGTACCTCCAAGCAAATGGTAACTCCTGGCTTGCAAACCATCTCTCAGGCAGTAGCAGCAATGGGATATAAAACATTGCCGCCGAAATACATTACCTGATAGTAAGATAAATTTTCCTGTAGAACCCATTTAATTTTCCTTCAGGTTACCTCCCGGTAAGATTCCAGGAGGTTTTCTTTCTTGGATCAAATATCTATATCTGAAAATAGTTTCTCATGTCCCTAGGTAAAAACCGTAACATAAATGAGTATTCATACCTCAGTTTAATATCAACCTATTTTCTGGCTCTAATACTGTCAGCTTCCACGTCGCAATCCAGGGCCATGATTTTGACCCCCTGCTGCTTTGCATTTATTAAGACCTCCCCAAAAGCGGGATGGGTTTTATGGTGAGGGGCAAAATAGAGCACATCTTTCAGGTAAGCTTCATAGCCTTGCTTTTTGCTTTGGATAATTCACCTGTTTTACCCGTCTTACAAAAATGATACAGTAGTTAATGATGTATAATGAAATTTAGCATTAGGCTTATGTATAGATCAATTAGAGCATGCTGTGCAGTATGGGATGGAGGGGAAGAAATGGCGGTAGAGAACCAATATTCAGAGGATCTTGAAGGGATATTGTCACATAGATATGATAATGGCGCCGACTACTGGACTACACCTGACCAACGTCTGATGAAAGGAGCTCCGTTCTCAACTCTGGAGAGTGTACTTCTTCTGTTGGAATTAGGTATGGAACCAACCGAACCTTTGCTGCAAGAAACCGCCGAATTGGTATTCAGCACCTGGCGAGAAGATGGACGTTTTAAGGTGTACCCGCAAGGCGCTATTTACCCATGCCATACCATCAACGCCGCCAACGTGCTTTGCCACCTGGGGTATGCCGCTGATGTCAGGCTGCAAAAAACATTCCAGCATCTTTTGGATACTCAGTATACAGACGGAGGCTGGCGCTGCAATAAATTCAGCTTTGGCCGCGGCCCGGAAACAGAGTATTCAAACCCCTTACCGACCCTGACCGCCCTGGATGCTTTTCGTTTTAGCAACTATCTCAACCAAGAGCAGGCCCTGGACCGGGCGGTGGATTTTTTGCTGGCCCATTGGACCATCAGGCAGCCCATTGGCCCATGCCACTATGGAATTGGAACACTATTCATGCAGACCGAATATCCCTTGCGTAATTACAACCTTTTTGTTTATGTCTATGTTTTATCGTTCTATAACCGGGCCAAGGATGACAAGCGGTTTCTTGAAGCCTTGAAAGCGCTTGAATCCAAAATGGTCGATGGACAGATTGTGGTTGAGCGTGTTAATAAGAAGCTGGCCCTTTCTTTCTGTAAGAAGGGTGAACCAAGTGCATTGGGAACAAAACGCTATCACGAAATATTAAAAAACCTTGGCGCAAAGTGATAAGGTTTTATTTCCATCAGCAGAGATTTGCACAGTTGTTATAAACTCCTGATTATTACAGTCAATTAAACCAAAATCTATAATACACTCATCCAGGGTTGCTCATCACTGCGGTGCCTGACACCAACTTATCATTCCTTCCCTGCGGAACCGGAGGCATAGCCATAAAAGTCAGAGTTGGGATGAAGAATTGTGCGGTTGATACATCAGTAAACGGGCCTCCATGGATCAAGATAAAACCCTTTGGGTTCATCTTCCATTATAAACGGCATAAACTACAGGCTTGTTTGGGTGCCCACCCAGTTATCTTTATATGTTCCATCGCTTTTCCCTTCGTTCTATCAGTTTCGCCAGCAGTACTACGGAAAAGGTCAGAACAAAGTAGAATAAGGCCAGGGTTAAATAAACTTCGAAAGGTTTAGCGGTGCGC
>CAZXIR010000293.1:0-2513 GCA_964640845.1 uncultured Syntrophomonas sp. | reverse complement strand
CAAAGAGCTGAGGATTAAAAATGTCACCCCAGTGCCTACGGTTTGTCCTTACTGTGCATCAGGCTGCGGCCTGGTAATTTATTCCGAACGGGACGCCGAAGGGAAATTTGTAAGATTGCTGAGCGTTCATGGTGACCCAGATAATCCAATCAATCAGGGAGGAGCGTGCTCCAAAGGGGCTGCCATGTTCAACCTCCGGGAAATATATGATGAGCATACCGGAGAGCAAGTTGTTAATCCCAAACGAGTACAGAAGCCGTTATACAGGGCTCCAGGTACTGATAAGTGGGTGGAAAAAGATTGGGATTGGATGCTCGATAGAATTGCCGAAAGAATTAAAGAAACCCGAGACAGCAGTTTTATCCACAAAGAAAAATTAGCAGATGGTAGTGAGGTTATCGTTAATCGTACGGAAAAAATCGCTTCATTAGGTGGTTCTGGTCTGGATAACGAAGAATGCTACCTTTTGTCTAAAATGATGCGTTCCCTGGGTTTGGTCTATTTGGAAACCCAGGCCCGTATCTGACACTCCGCTACGGTGGCAGGACTGTCACCCTCATTTGGACGCGGAGTCATGACTAATCATATTGTTGACTTAAAAAATACTGATTGTGCCTTGATCATGGGCAGTAATGCAGCTGAAAATCATCCTATCAGTATGAAATGGTTGTTAAAGGCTCGGGAAGAACGGAATGCTAAGATAATTCATGTTGATCCCCGCTTCACCAGGACTTCTACCAAAGCTGATATCTATGCTCCCTTGAGATCGGGAACTGATATAGCTTTTCTGGGTGGAATGATAAAATATATTATCGATAATGAGCGTTATCATAAAGATTATGTAGTTGCTTACACCAATGCCTCATTCCTAATAAAGGATGAATTTGATTTTGAAGATGGCTTATTCAGTGGTTATGATGCCGAAAAACGTAAATATGATGTGAGTACCTGGGATTATAAATACGATGAAAGTGGTCTTCCCATGAAGGATCCTACTCTGCAGGATCCCCGCTGTGTTTTCCAATTGATGAAGAAACACTATGATCGTTATGACATCGATACCGTTTGTCAGATAACCGGGACTCCGAAAAAGAAATACCTGGAAGTCCTGGAAGCCTATAGCGCTACTGGTGCACCAAATAAAGTCGGGAACATCATGTATGCCATGGGAATAACCCAGCATACCGTAGGCAGCCAGAATGTAAGATCCTTCGCTATCGTACAATTACTGCTCGGTAACATGGGACGCCCCGGGGGCGGGGTTAACGCCCTGCGGGGAGAGAACAACGTACAGGGTGCCACTGATATGGCCCTGCTCTTCCACATTATACCTGGTTATATTGATTCTCCTACCAATGGAGCTGACAATAAAGACCTGCTTTCCTTTATTAGAAAAGCCACCCCTGGAGCAGGCAAGCTGGAATTTAATACCCTGGAAGAATTCCGGGCGTTAGTTGCTGGTGGATTCCCCAATTCAGGCTTTAAGATCAACACCTCCAAGTGGTTGGTCAGCTTGTTAAAAGCTTGGTGGGGCGATGCAGCGAATGCTGGCAATGATTATGCTTATCACTACATGCCCAAGCGGGATGAGAGCAAAAACTATTCCCACATAGCCATGTTTGAGGCTATGCACCAGGGAGAAATAGATGGCCTGTTTGTAAACGGCACCAACCCGGTTGTGGGTGGTCCCAATGCTAATAAGGAACAGGAAGCACTGACCAAACTCAAGTGGATGGTCTCTATCGACCTATGGCTCAATGAAACCGCTGATTTCTGGACCTATCCGGCCTGGGAAAGACCGGTAGAGAATGAAAATGTGGCCAAGCTCAGTACGTCCGACATTCAGACCGAAGTATTCTTCCTCCCTGCAGCAGCAGTGTTTGAAAAAGAAGGAACCGCAGCTCAAACCGGCCGCTGGGTGCAATACCGCTGGCAGGGAGCTGACCCGGTAGGCGAATCCAAGTCTGACCTGTGGATCTACAATGAACTGGGCAAGAAAATCAAGAAGCTCTATGAAGGCAGCAGCAAACCTGAGGATGAACCTATTACCCAGATGACCTGGAACTATGATGATGAGCATGGTCATGATGACATTCTCAAGGTAGCCAGCGAGCTGTGCGGATTTAATGTAGCCGACGGCCTGCCTGTGGAAGGGTTCCCTAACCTGAAAGATGACGGCAGCACCGCCTGCGGATGCTGGGTTTATTGCGGCGCTATGACTTATAAGGATGGCGAAGTGATATACAAACCTAAGCTTCGCGACAATAAAGACAATTCCAAGGATGGTTTGGGCCTGTTCTCTAACTGGGCCTGGTCTTGGCCGGTCAACCGCCGTATAGTTTACAATCGTTGTGCCATTCAGCCGGATGGGGTAACTCCCTGGCCGGGTGATGAAAAACGAGTTTTGATCCGCTGGGATGCCACCAAAGTAGCGGATCCCAAAAAACCGGAAGTAGTAGGCAGCTGGGTAGGAGACGATGTATGTGATACCGGCAAAACTTCACCGCCGGATA
>CAZXIR010000292.1:0-2524 GCA_964640845.1 uncultured Syntrophomonas sp. | reverse complement strand
TCTGTAACATAGGCAACTGCCTATGTTACAGAAAGAACGTCCCTGTGTTTCACCCACAACGCCAAAATATTTAGTTGCAAAATGATCTATATAAACATATAATAAGAGTATAAAATGAAAAAATGGTATTTATTACTAATAGTTGTCCTGCTGAGCAGGGTTCACGAGATAATAATAAATGAAATATATTGTACTGCGGAAGCGATAATCTGTGAGTGTTAAATGGGCGTCTAACTCACAGTAGCTGGAGACGCAACCGGCCGCTACATTTGTTGTAGTGGTGTTTTTATTTTATGGCCAAAGTTGTCAACAACCCCGTACCCATGATAACAATTAAATGAGTATAGAACTGCGGAAGCGATAATCTGTGAGTGTTAAATGGGCGTCTAACTCACAGTAGCTGGAGACGCAACCGGCCGCTACATTTTTTGTAGTGGTGTTTTTGTTTTTAAGGATATCAGTTTGTCATGGGGACGTGGTTGTTGACAACATTTGCGCTATCAAGCAGCGAGGCAGAGGGATCGCGGTTGATGGTTTATTACGATTTACCCAGTTTTTCTAATCGCCAAATATTTGTAGGGGCGGTCTTTGACCGCCAGTTTCCGGCCTAGCTCAAAATTTTCATACTCGGTTGTGGCCCCTGGCCATGGGGGGTAATTTAAAAGTTATCAACAACACCGTCCCCGTCACAACATTACAGAAAGGTTGTTTGATTATGGAGAACGAGTATTATAGTTTCTCTGGCGGAAGAAAAACAATTGATGATGAGGCATTTTCTTTTGTTGAACCATGTCAGCAATCTTTGTTTACCAATATGGTGCAGGGCGTAGCTTTGTACAGAATAATCCTGGATGATAAAGGTAACCCAGTTAACTACCTTATTATAGAGATTAACCCCAGTTATGAAAGAATATTTGGCTGCCCAAGGGAGGAGATTATAGGTCAACTGGCTACGGACATATATAGTGCTACCGAACCTCCTTATCTGCAGCAGTATGCAGAAGTGGTTCGAACCAACCTCCCTAGCAGTTTGGATGTTTACTGTGAACATTTGGATAAACACTTCGAGATGTCCATTGTGCCTTGGGAGGTAAACGGCTTCGCCACCATATTATCAGACATCACTGAGCGCAAAAAAGCACAACAATCCCTGAAACACCAGTTGGAATCCCAGAAGTTATTACAAGACCTGGAACGCAAACAACATATCATGGCCCTGAGAGAATCCGAAAACTATTACCGGGCCATATTGGAAAATACCGGAACAGCGATACTTATTATTGAAGAAGACCTGACCATAATCAAGGCCAACCGGGAATGGGAAAGATTATATGGCTATACCCAGGAAGAACTGGAAGGCACTAAATGGTCGGAATTATTCCTGGATGAGGTTGTGGAAACCATGAAAGAGCACCATTATTCCAGGAGAACAGAGACTAGAGGGATTCCGGCCAGATATAATTCCCGCATACGGGATAAAGCAGGCAAGGTTAAAGACTGCATGGTAATCGTAGGCATTATACCCGGGACCAGCAGATCTGTAGCGGCTTGTATTGATATGTCGGAACATCATCGTATAAACCGGGCTCTTAGAACAACCAGCGCTGTTAACATGACCATGTTAAATGCCTATAATGAACAGTCTTTACTGGAGATCGTCTGCCAGAAGATAGTAGATATTGGCGGTTATCGTCTGGCCTGGGTCGGCTATATCGGCAGCGATGCCCAGCAGACGGTTCTGCCGGTGGCTTGTGCCGGTTATGAACAAGGGTATCTAAACACCTTAAATATTGCTTTGGCCGATTCCAAAAGAGGAAATGGTCCGGCGGGTGTAGCTATTCACACCGGTCAACCCTATATTTGCCGAATCACCAATACCGAACCCCAATTTTCGCCCTGGCAGGAAGAAGCCATGAAACGCGGATATAAAGCGGTTATCGCCATCCCCTTAATTGCTGAGGACGGTACCCCCTGGGGAGCTCTCAGTATCTACTCGGAAAGGGAAGATGTGTTTGATAAAGAAGAGGAAAAACTGTTAACCGAAATGACCGGAAACCTGGTCTATGGCATCAGTTCCCTGCGAGCTCGCAGCGAAAGAAACCTAACCGCTAAAAAACTGAAGATAAGCCTGGAAAAACTGCACCGGGTCTTACATCAGACGGTAGAGTCATTAGCAACTTCATTGGAAACCAGAGATCCTTACACTGCCGGTCATCAGGAAAGAGTGTCCCGTCTGGCCCGAGCCATTGCCAAGGAAATGGGACTTTCTGAGGATCAGATTGAGGGAGTCACAGTAGCCGGGTCCATACACGATATCGGTAAAATAGTAGTACCCAGCGAAATCTTAAGCAAGCCGGGAAAAATATCGGACGTAGAGTATATGCTTATACAAACCCACAGCCAGGCCGGCTATGACATAATCAAGAACATTGAATTTCCCTGGCCGGTAGGGGAGATAATCCTGCAGCATCACGAAAGAATTGATGGTTCCGGATATCCCCACGGTTTAAAAGGTGACCAGATA
>CAZXIR010000291.1:0-2536 GCA_964640845.1 uncultured Syntrophomonas sp. | reverse complement strand
GTTTTATGAGGAAGAGTTAAAGCGACTGGATAACGAGAAAAATCTTCCTCTAACCATGGTTATGGCCGATGTAAACGGTCTAAAGCTGGTTAATGATGCCTTTGGCCATATGAATGGTGATTTGGTTTTAAAAAAGGTGGCTGAACTTATTAAAAAAACCTGTCGCCCCGATGATACAGTGGTGAGATTGGGCGGAGATGAATTTATCATATTGCTGCCTAAGACCGGATCTAAAGAGGCGGAACATCTGGTAGATTCCATTAGGACTGCCATTCATAGTGAAAAATGTGCTTTCGTAAATTTATCCATTTCATTTGGCTGGGCCAGCAAAACTGAAGTGGATGAGAATATGGAACAAATATATAAACGAGCTGAAGACGCCATGTATAGGCATAAACTGTGGGAAAGTCCCAGCATGAGAAGTAACTCTATTAAAACCATTATCCAAACCATGTATCAGAAACTGCCAGGAGAAAAGGAACATTCTGATAGAGTCAGCTATATCTGTGAAAGAATTGGTATCGGCTTAGGGTATAGCAAAGATAAAATAGCGGAGCTTAAAACCGTGGGACTCATTCATGATATCGGCAAGATAATATTGGATGAAGCGATTTTGCATAAACCAAGCCAGTTAGATGATTGTGAATGGGCTGAAGTAAAACGCCATCCAGAAACGGGATATCGCATATTAAGCTCCGTAAATGAAATGTCCCAACTGGCTGAATACATACTGGCTCATCATGAAAACTGGGATGGTACAGGATATCCCAAAGGTTTGCAGGGAGAAGAAATCCCCCTCCAATCAAGAATAATTCGGGTTGCAGATAGTTTTGATGCTATGACCAGTGACCGATGTTATCGTAGTGCCTTAAGTAAAACAGAAGCCATCGAAGAAATAGAAAAGAAGTCAGGAACAATATATGATCCAGAGATAGCCAGAGTTTTTCTGCAAATGATTAAGTAGGGTGTCAGGGGGCGGGTTTGTTGACAATCCCGTCCCCCTGATCCTTTTCGAGGAGTGTAACAGTGCAAAAAAAAAGAATCATCGCTTTATTCCTGGTTTTTTTAGCCGTAACAATTACCGCGGTATACTGTAATTATTATTTGGGTATAGATGTGGTGTATACTCATTTATTTTATATAATTATCATTATGATGGGCTTCTGGTTTCCACGCTATGTCCTGCCGTCAGCTCTTTTTCTGGGGATTATGCACATAAGTCTTGAATATCTTAATTCAGGGACATTCTCCCTGAATGCACTCCTGCGGGTACTGATTATGATAATAATAGCCACGGTGGTATTTAGGTGGAGAAATGAATTACATGATAAAGAAAGAGAATTGCAGTCTACCCAAGAAGTTATGAAATCCTTGTTAGCCAATATACCCAATCTTTTAACCATTTACGACAAAAAGGGAACATATATTATGGTGTCCAACATCACTGCCAAAGTCTTGGGTTGTCCACCATCAGAAGCTGAGGGAAAACATTTTTCTGATCTTTTATCACCATCAATGGTGCAGAGTTTTTTGAAAAATACAGAACAAATATTAACAACCAGACAACCTTTCTCTGTTATTGATCAAATACCCACCGATGAGGGACCTAGAACGTATGAAACCTTGCTATTTCCTTTGCAATATGAAGGTCAGGAGATTGAATTAATTGGAGCCATGGGCATTGATATTACCGAGCGCAAAAAAGCAGAAGATGAGAAAGAATACTTGAGTTTTCATGATCAGCTGACCGGATTATATAATCGGAGATTTTTTGAGGACCAGTTAAAAAGACTGGATATCCCTGGGAACCTTCCCTTGACCCTGGTTATGGCAGATGTGAACGGATTAAAGTTGGTTAATGATGCTTTTGGTCATTTACAAGGCGACAAGGTTCTGAAACGAGTGGCCCAACTTATGAAAACATCATGTCGTACCAACGATATAGTGGCCAGAATTGGCGGAGATGAGTTTATTATATTACTTCCTAAGACCGGAACCAAAGAGGCAGAACATATTATTGACAGACTTAAGACCTTTATTAGCCAGGAAAGAATTGATCTCATCGAACTATCGGTATCCTTTGGCTGGGCTGGCAAAACAGAAGCTAGTGAGACTATGGAAGAGATATATAAACGAGCCGAAGACTTAATGTATCAAAACAAACTGTATGAGAGTCCCAGCATGAGAAGCAATACTATCAAGACCATTATCCAAACCATGTACGAAAAACTACCGGGAGAAAAAGAACATTCCGATAGAGTGAGCAAAATATGCGAAGAAATAGGAACCAAACTGGAGTGTGGCAGCGATAAGATTGCCGAGCTAAAGACCGCCGCATTGCTTCACGATATCGGCAAGATAATACTCGATGAAGCGATTCTGCATAAGCCAGGTCAGTTAACAGAGGCCGAATGGAAGGAAGTAAAACGTCACCCCGAAACCGGATATCGCATATTGAGTTCCGTAAATGAAATGTCCCAACTGGCCGAATATATACTGGCTCATCATGAAAACTGGGATGGCACCGGTTATCCTA
>CAZXIR010000290.1:0-2538 GCA_964640845.1 uncultured Syntrophomonas sp. | reverse complement strand
ATGCCGAGCGGCCGCTGATAAACGCATTAGTAGCCGCCAGAAGGCGCAGAATGCACAGAGGAAAGGGGTTTATTGAATTCTACGTGTTTGATAAGGGCTATGAAGAGCTCAAATTGGCCACTAATGGTTTTCAGGAGATGAATCCAGACCAGGTAATGGCAGCAGTGCAGGAAGTACCCCTTATATTAATTATTTTAAGGAGCATACTGGGCTTTACGCCACCTGAATGGGCTTATATTACTACGCAAAGAACTGGAATTCCAGTAAGCCAGGGTTTTGCCCGTAGCCTGGACCGAAATATTCGCCTGCAGCCCTTAAAACATTTGTCTACCAGTTCCCTAACCGTTTCACGGGTTAAGGCCTTAGTAAAAGTGGCCTGTGAACTTATTATGCTTCCTTCACCCGGTAGCGAACCAGACCAGATTCATCGCCTGGACAAGGCTGATACTCAGCATGGCTTGGAAGGATTACGAAATCTTGCTGTGATGGGAGTTCCTTATTCAATGTTATTGTATGAACGGTTTTTGGGAAGACCATTTGCCGGCCATCGTGATTCAGTATCTGATTTAGTCGGTGACAGAATGGAAGTGGCTATCGAGAACCTGCTGGATGATCATGGAATTAGTTATCGCAAGACTAAAAGAGCTGAAAGAATTAAGGGTTTTGTTCAAACACCGGATTTTATTATTCCTAATGAGTTCAATCCGCAGGTAGTAATCGAGGCCAAAATCACTGAAGATGACGGTACAGCCCAGGATAAGGTGACTAGAATTCAGCATTTGGGTGAGCTGAGTTCCTCTTCTTCAGACAGTAGCTTGGTTGGATTTGAGGTCATTGCTTGCATTGGCGGTAGAGGGTTTGGAGTCCGTAGGGAGGATATGAAAAAATTGCTGCTATCTACCCGGGGAAAAGTTTTTACATTACAGACTCTTGATCGCATGGTTGAATGCAGCAGGTTGAGTGAATTTAGGACCGTGAAAGATTAATGGACCTCGGTGCCTGACACTAACTTATCATTTTGATATCTCCGGCATTGTCCATTCAGGATAGTCATGAGCTAAGACTGCCAGGCTGGATAATGTCTCGAATTCCCCCATAACTTCAAGCCAAACGTGCAAATTGCTACCGGAATTATCTTTCCATCTTTCCAGTGCGAACATGAACTGGTAATCCAATAAAAAAAGAATATTAAAAAAAATATATAACTGATTATGCCGGTTGGCGATAGCTTCGGCTATTTTCACAAGTTCACGGGTTTGCTCAGCGGACGTCTGACCCTGAGCATCCTTAAGTCTCTTCTCCCTTAATTTGAAGATACTTTCCTTGAGTATGCACGAGTGGATTGCCTGGCAGGTTTATAACCTCCCGGGAAAAAACTGCCATAAGAAAAGCCCAGAATAGAAGGCAGCTCGTTTATGCTATTAACCTGATTACTGTTTAAAATATTTAGCGCTATTTGTGCACAAACCAGACTATCGTCCATAGCATGGTGATGCTGAAACTGAATATTAAGTAAATCAGCAATGACATTTAAGCTATAGCCCCTCCGGTCGGGCCAGTGCTTTCGGGACATTATTAAAGTGCATCCTAACCAAAAACTCCTTTTTCAGGCTTCTTCCTGCAGTTACACATTTTACAGAGCGTCTTTTCTTTCCTAAGATATGGCCATTATATCCATCAATTCCCGGTCAGGCAATACCATCAGCTTTTCTGACTTTTAAGACTAGCTGAAACACTTGGGTCATAAGCTTGGAAGCCAGATAACCGTCCCTATGCTTCCAACCCCTCCTCCCCTCCCTCCTGCTACCTACTACCATAATATGATATAATACTCACAATAAGCTGCGGTTTTAATACCAAAGTGACAATATCCTCATTCTTATTTATCAGATGGGCAAAATAAAACAGAAAGGATGTAATAATATGGACCCTAATATTTTCCGCAAACTCACTTACGGCCTGTTTATTATCAGTTCTACCACAGATGGCACACTCAACGGGCAGGTAGCCAATACGGCTTTTCAGATCGCTGCCGAACCCGCAATGGTAGCCATCGGCATCAACAAGAACAATCTCACCCATCAATTCATAAAGAGCAGCGGTGTGTTCACTATCTCCATCCTGCCCCAATCGGTGCCTTTAGATCTGATCGGACATTTTGGATTTAAGTCAGGACGCGACATCGATAAATTTGCCACCGTTCCGTTCCAACTGGGGGAGACCGGAGCCCCTTATCTGGTGGGGAACAGCATCGGCTATCTAGAGGCGCAGGTAGTTGCCAGCATGGATGCCGAAACCCATACGGTGTTTCTGGGCAAAGTGATCAACTCCGCGGTGCTCAGCGAGGAAGAGCCCTTGACCTACGCATATTACCACCTTCTCAAGCGAGGCGGAGCCAAGCCTGCAGAACCTGCACAACTGCCGGTTGCAGAGAAAAAGTCAGATGCCCCAGTAGTCGACCCAGGTACACAGAAGTACGAATGCTCAGTGTGCGGATACCTTTATGATCCGGAGATTGGAGACCCTGATTCTGGCATT
>CAZXIR010000289.1:0-2573 GCA_964640845.1 uncultured Syntrophomonas sp. | reverse complement strand
ATCGACCCTAAGACGGCTTGGGCATTGAGACATCCAGAATTCTTTCCCCTGGAAATCAATCGCGCCTCTTATGAGGAACTGCTGCGGGTGCCAGGCGTGGGACCCAAATCAGCCTGGCGTATCATCAGCCAACGTCGGGTTGCGGCAGTTTCTGTGGATGAACTAAAAAAACTGGGAGTTGTTTTCAAACGAGCTCAGCATTTCGTGACCTGCAAAGGTATTTATGCAGGCAATAAGCCTTTTGACCCGGTGACGGTACGTCGGATCATGCTTCCAGAGTCCCCGTTAATGCAAATGAGCCTGTTTTAACAAGATTCGGAGTGAGAATTGATGGAATATTTATATGATGGCAGTTTTGATGGCCTTTTAACTTGCATATACCACCATTATTACCAGGAAGATGCTAGTGGTATCTACCCGCAAGAAAACTACCAACCCACGCTGATGGTGGACAGTACGGTGGTAATCACCGATCCTGCTCTTTCTAATCGGGTTTATGAAGCGATTGAAGAGAAAATATCAGGCCACGCCTTGACTGTAATCTATCATGTTTATCTGTCCTCAGCGTCTGATAAGGAAAACCTTATACTTAATTATCTTCGTCTGGGCTTTAGAATGGGATCAAAAGTGGATTTATATCACAGTCATCCGGATGTCTACCCGGTACATAAACTGGATAGACAGGTTACCCTTGAGGTCCATCGAATGTTTGGCTTGTTGCGATTTAAAGACACCGGTAGATTTTTATACGCCGTTATGTCACCAGATCACCACATTCTGACTCTGATCGCAGATCATTTTGCAGACCGTTTGGCTGGCGAAAGATGGATTATTCACGACCAAAAGAGAAAGTTAGCCATTATCTATGATGGGCAGAATCCCAATAATAAATCAGCCATACAACATAAATGGTATATGACCGACTTTTCCTCTCAAATGGACCATGTCACCAGCGAAGAGCAGCACTGGCAGGAATTATGGCAGTTATATTTTCACCAAATTAGTATTGAATCCAGATACAATCCACGGCTTCAGTCACATTTTGTTCCTCAACGCTATCGCCGTCACTTATTAGAGTTCCATATTTCATCACAAACCTGAGTTTAGAGGCCCATCACTCAAGTCCTTTACTTTTTCCAATTTCTTGGATATGTTTTCTAGTTCAGAAATATCTTGTAGAACTGCTACAGCACCGATAATCTCACCGTTTTTCTTGATTGGAGTACGATTGGAAATAAAGGTGCAATTCCTTAATTCAATTTTTTGCACCGGCTTGCTTACTCCTGTTTGGAGAATTTCCATTAGGCCGGTATTGGGTATAAACTCAACTATACTTCTACCGATAACCTCGCAACTCTTTAAACCAAGAAATTTCTCAGCCACCCGATTTAGCAAACTAATTTTACCATTACTATCAATAGCTATAATTAGGTTGTGGGTAGAGTCTATAATTGTTAATAACTCATTGGAAATGGAGGAGAATGATTCGAAAAAGGCTCGAGCTATATCAGTCCGAGTAATCATTCCTACCACAACCTTCTCATCCACAACCGGCAGTCTGCCAACTTTGTCAAAAATATCTTTAACTTTCTCATCAGGATGTCCCACGGTAAGATCGGGATTCATTATGTCTCCCACCATGGCCTGTGGGTCTTGGTCCTGGGCTATCACCCGATAAATATGACTTTTGGTTAATAACCCCAGCAATTCTCCCTTTTCGTTCACTACCGGTGCACCGTCTATCTGGTTATCCAAGAAAATCTGACAAGCCTCTTTTATGGTGTGGGTCAAGGTTAAAACCACCAGATTGGTGCTCATTATTTCTGTTAATCTCATTTAAATAACCTCTTTGATAGATTTTCTCTTCAGTCTCCTTACTAGATATTATGTATAGATGAAAAATCTAGTACCGAAATCCCAGCTGCAAGATACTGGGAGTTAACTTTTCTAAGTATAGCACAAAAAATGTTTTTTATGTTAGTATTTACCTTAAATTCTAATAAATTTCTTTTGCCCTTACTCTACCGCAGGTTAGGCAGATTAATTGAGGGAATTTTCAGATTATTTCCCTAAACCGTATGTTTCTAAATCCACTCCTTGGCCCACAAAAGTTAACAAAAAGGCCACCATAGTTGAGACTGCTTTTGCAGTCATATCAACTAGATGGCAAATTTCTGACTCCTATTCTGGTTCCTGCAGGAAATTATGGCTTATATTGTAAAATGTAAATGCCGATTTAATTCTCTAACCCATGATTTTGTTGCGACGTCTATGTCTCGAGCAAACCATCAGCAAGAATAAAATTGCCAATCCTGCCACCACTGCCAGTGCTGGGTGATAGATCAGGTAGACCATCCCTATTACGGGGCTTAAGGCTATTCGGGTATACATCCTGAGTTTATCACTGTCGGCTATCCAGGCTGCAATGGGGGGAGAATGACGATAATAAAATGCTACCAATGCTGCGCCAGGTTTATTGGTTAATAAATACTGATCACGGAAATGACGAAGTAATACTACTGCCGATTCAAATTTTGAACCATAGGCGGCGGTGGCGATAAAGCACTCATCTA
>CAZXIR010000288.1:0-2598 GCA_964640845.1 uncultured Syntrophomonas sp. | reverse complement strand
CATAGATCTTTTTATCATAGACGTTGTTACCTCGAATATTTCATAATTTTTTCTATAATCTTTTCTATTATGTTTTCTCTAATGTATGCAAATAACCTTTAACTATTAGGCTTTTATTTTTAATAATTTGAATCTTCCCCGATACCGATTAGTAATGGCTTATTATCGGTGATTCGGTGATTCAATTAAAGCCTGATCTCCTTTACTATGCCCAAAGTTGTCATTTCATTTTTTTGTGTTAAATCCAAATCCATTTTACTATTATTTACCAATAATGCCGGGCAATCCCTGAAGTCCAGGATAATCCGACCATAAAGACCTTTAATGACCATCACAGATTTAATTGTCCATATTTACCAAAAGGTAGTAAATGATTTGGAACGAATTATTTTTATATAAGGAGGCGCCAATGCAAAAATTTAATAATTACATATGGAACTAAACTATTAAAACGGAATATTCTTTCCTAATTTTGAAAGGAGAAACTTGTGTTTTTATTACGTTGCAAGCAATTGTTTTTTTGTTGTATTTTAACTTTACTTATGGCAGCAATAATACCTCTGCCAGCTCAAGCCAGTGATTATGGTACACAAGATTTAACCTTGGGCAGCCGAGGTTCGGCCGTCAGCCTCTTGCAGAATGATCTTACCGGGTTAGGCTTTTATACCAGTAGTATTGATGGATGGTTTGGGCAAAAAACCTACGATGCCGTAGTGAGTTTTCAAAGATCCCAGGGACTAAAAACCGATGGTCTGGTAGGTCCTATTACCAAGGCCGCACTGAATGCCGCTATAGGTACCCAGGATTTAACCTTGGGTAGCCGAGGTTCCGATGTCAGTCTGTTGCAGAAGGATCTCACCGGGTTAGGCTTTTATACCAATAGTATTGATGGATGGTTTGGGCAAAAAACATACGATGCTGTAGTGAGTTTTCAAAAGTCCCAGGGACTAAAAACCGATGGTCTGGTAGGTCCTATTACCAAGGCCGCTCTAAATAAGGCGTTAACAGGGGTTGAGGCATCTCCCCCAGTATCAGCCTCCGCTAAGGCACCTACTGCAGCCAGTATTAGTCATTACAATAGCCATGAAAAACCGGTAGTTGACTCTTTCCGAGCCAACTTTGACGGCAGCCTGGCTCAAACCCTGGTGGGACGCGCCATTTGGTATATGGAATATGGCTATATGAAGTATGGTCACACCAAGTATGCTAGCACCGGGTTTATCGATTGTTCCAATTTTGTTTCTTTGGTGTACAAGGATTTCGGATATTCCATAACTTCAGCAGCCAAAAACTATGGCTCAGTAGGGGTAAAGGTTGAGGGCGTTTATGCCAAAAAAATACCCGGATCATCAAAATACTCCCTGGTAGGCACAGAAAAGCTAAAACCGGGCGATATATTCACATTCTGGAACTCTGATGAACCAGCCAGGACCCATATAGGCCATGTAGGTATATACATGGGGTTAATCAATGGCAAACCTTGCATAATCAATACCTGCACTGGAAACCCCACCGCTATAGGAATAATTAATGATTTCTCCTACTGGTATGGTTCAAGCCTCATAGAAGTGCGTAGAGTTTTACCGGCCAGCGCATTTACAGCAGGTAATAAAATTACCGATCAAGGACCAGTTATTCCAGCCATATATCAAATTATGCCGGATAAAGCAATTGTGATGCCTAAGAACCTCAGTACCGGCTTCTAAACTCTTTATAAACCAATACGTCTCCTTAACGAAGAACCTCGTCAAAATGGCGAGGTTCTTTTATTAGATGGTATTTTATTAACTAAGTATAGTATAGGGAAGATCCTGTCCTCATGATGACAAAATTCATTACTACTCTTTGATGCTTCGAGCAGAAATCAACCAGGGAGCTGGAAAGGGCTCCATCATTTTTTTGCTATTGACTCGCGAAACCTGTATATGGATGGCTTCAGTGCGCTCCAAGCCGGTTTCTCGAAACAAAGCGGGAAGAGAGGTTAGAACTTCAAAGTCCAAGGTGTAGATCACAAAATCCATGGCGGGATTGATGACCAAGAGGCTCTTTATTTCACTGCAGATTCTAGGAGAAGCGACTATAAAGGCTAGGTCTGGCACCGGCAAATTATCCAAAACACCAGCCTGCAGAGACTCAACAATAGTTACGTTGTTCAGGCCAAATTTATCAACATTGCATTGCATGGTATCGCGATCCCGGCGGTCATATTCCACCGCAATGACATTGCCCTCGGCAATAATCATGGCCGCCTCCACCGCGATGCTCTCACCGGAGATTATACATATATTATCCTGATCTCCCAGATTTAGCTTGTTCATTATAACCGCCCGAACCTCCCGGCACACATACTGAACAGAGCCACAGGCGAAACGGCTGTTTTCCATACCTACATGATAATTGGTGGCAAAATTAGGATTCAGAATCAACATAGCTGCCGAGGCATTGATCCCCCGGTTGATCATTTCTGACACTTTGTCATGCTTGATGGGGCCGGATGGATCTGAGCCCTCATTGTACCAGATATGGCAGTCCCCCAGTTCCGCATTCCACATGTCGTAAAAAATATCAGGATGTCCGGCGTCGGTAAAGACTAGCACG
>CAZXIR010000287.1:0-2603 GCA_964640845.1 uncultured Syntrophomonas sp. | reverse complement strand
AAAGTATATGGACATGCAGGATGAGGCCAAGAAAAGTTCTTTAAAAGCAGCTGTGTCGGCAGCATTGTCGCAAGCTACTATGGCCTATTCGCAGAGGCTTTTATCATCAAATGGTGATGAATCGGCGGCATGGAATTACCTTGAAGCGGCTACAGTGTGTACCCCGGTTAAACTGGATGGTTACCCCACAGGGACTTCCTTCACCACTTGTTCGGGTACTGCTACTACTTTTAATGTGGTTGTTACCTCGGGTGATGCTTCAGCATCTGGAAAGTTTACCAGACCAACAACAAGCTAAAAGAACAAACTTAGTCAGGGCAAAAATTGATTGCCTGAAGTAAAAATTAAAAAACGATCCGCATCGAAAAGGCATTATTTCTTTTGATGCGGATTCTTTTATTTTTCACCAAGCTCACTTTCCAGCGTTTTCCTTATCGTCGCCAGAACTTCTTCCGGATTTGCCGAAAAAACGGGAGGAATAATGTAATCCTTGATTTGCTTATTCCGGATGTGTGTTGGAAATTCTTTCCAGGAAATATCTCCCTTTAAAAAAAGAATTGACCTTGCCACTCGGCGCGCGGTTTCTTTGTCGCCGCGCTTGTGGGCCAGGTCCGCCAAAGCCAGGATGGCTTCCATGTCATTGGGATGGTCATTGGTATAAGCAAGCCAGTGCCTTTGGGCAGAGTCATATTGGCCGATGCGGGTGTAAGCTTCTCCCAACACTTTGTGTGCCAACAAAGGCTTGTCTTTGATACTAATAACTTTTTGGGCCTGCCGGACAGACTGGGCATAATCGCCCTGCTTAAGAAGAACCAGACTGTAAAGTTCAAGAAATATTGTGTCAATGGGGCCCATGGCCAGGGTTTGCTCCAGCAACAATTTTGCCTCGGCGAGATCACCTGAAACAATCAGAGCCACAGACATTCCTTGTCTTGCCGTCAGATAGGCACTATCAATGGCCATAGACTGCTTGTAGAGCTCCATGGCCTGTGCCGGATCACCTTTGCGCACGTAATAGTTTCCCAGGTTATTCAGAGGTATGGCTCGCAAATCGGGTCTTTCGTAACGATCAGCTTTGATGGCGGCCAGGCAAGCCTTGTGACCATCCTCGAACATTCCCAGGTTATCATATGCCTGCCCCAGATTTGTATGCACCCGGCTTAGCCCCGGGGATTTATCGGCATTATTCGACCAGAGATATAAAGGGTGCTCAAAAAGCGCATTGCGCTGAAATACAGTATGTCCCTGCACAGCAACAATAATTGTCAGTGCAATGAATGAGAAAACGGTCAGGGTTTGCTTTTTGCTGAAGTCGCGGATGAAAGCGAGTATTCCCACGCCGGCCAGTAAAAACAGCATCATAGAAGGCACATAATTGCGGTGTTCGTAAACCAGTTCCAGTGGAATGAACGAGCTTTCCACAACATGGTTAACAATAAAGAAAAGCAGGCAGAAAGATACCAGCGGACGTTTGCGTGCCAGATAAATGCTGAGGCCAATCCAGGCCACCCAGAACAAAATGGCCGGCATGGTGGTCCATGGCGAGAAAAGCGACGTCGAAACAGGTATGTCGTAGATTAGTGTAAAGCGGTCGGCAAGAGGATAGATCATTAGTGAAATATAAAAAAACAGTATCCTGGGCTGAGTAAGCAGACGTTCCATCAGAGTAAATGGTCTATAGTCATACGCCGCGCCTGAAAGGTAGGTAAAGGGATTGGATAAAATAAAGGCCAGGATCAAAAGAATTACTATGGGAATGCCGGCCATGATCAGGTGACGCCTGATATTTTCTCGTGTCACGCCCTGGATGAGCAGCAAATCAAAAAGGTAGAGGACAATTGGCAGCATGACAGCGTTTTCCTTGGATGACAGCGCCAGAAATCCCGAAAGCAAACACAGACAAAACCAGATAATTTTTTTCCGCATTTCCTGCGTTGTCCGGCCCATGAGGTAAAAAAACATAGCCATGATATAAAACATGCCTGCCATGGACGCCATCCGCTGCACAATAACCGTGACAGCGGTAACCTGTATAGGATTTATTGCCCATAGTGTCGTCGCCAGCAGAGCGATTGAACCAGCCCGACCGGTGAAACGACCGTTCAGAATGGGCAAGCGCAGAAGTTGAAATATAAAAAGGTATAAAAACAGGGCAGTCATACAATGGATACTGAAATTGACAAGATGATAGCCGAATACATTCAATTCGTGAAAATAATAATTGAGCCCGAAACTCAGATAGGACAGAGGGCGGCTGATTTTATTGCCCTGAATTCCATAAAAGGTCTCTTTAATACTCGGCCAATCAAGCGATTGCAGGTGTACATATTTGTTATCAACGATATTGTGATAATCATCAAATATCCAAGCGCCTTTGAAACTGTTGAAGTAGATTACGAAGAGAATCAGAAATAAAAGAAGCAGTGGCAGAAGGTGGCTGCGAGGGCATATAACATGATCGGGGGTGCATGAAAGCGAGCTGCTGTTATGTGGTTTATTATCGTTATTTCCGTCTGTCATTAAAGTCCTCCAGCGAGACGGGGGAATAGGGATAGGGGACACCCTTAAGAATTTAAGTTATTTTGAAGTCATAGAAACGGCCA
>CAZXIR010000286.1:0-2608 GCA_964640845.1 uncultured Syntrophomonas sp. | reverse complement strand
AGTAGGCATCTGTTTTGCTGTCGATTATGTTTAAAGTAAGGGCTCCGCTGATTCCCACATTGCTTGCTCCCTGTCCGGCGTATGCTTTGACGGTAAAATCGTTAGTGGTGTCAGCCAAAAGCGGATCTTCAGCAGTGAAATCCTCGGTGAGGGCCGATATGTTTAGGGACCCGGCTTTTACTCTGCTTGCTGATCCCACATAAGCCTGGTTGGTATTATCACCTATTAGGATTGCTATGGCAGCTCCAACCCCGGTTGTTCCTGAACTGGTCATTCCGCTGGCCAGAACCGAATCATTGGTCAATGCTTTGGTTTCTATGTTAACTAACCCGGTACTGTTAACCAGCCCGGTACTGTTAACCGCAGCTTCGGTGATATTGTTGATTTTATTAAAAGCAAAGGCTCCGGCCACCTGAACCCCGGCCCCGGTTGAACCTTCTTCCACTTCCCCGGTTCCTGCAGCCGTTTCATTAAAGAGATCGATAATCTCCAGTTGCAGGCTCTCCGGCAATAAGTATTCTCCTTCTACCTGAGTTGCTAAAACTCCGCTGATGGGATTATTGGAACCCTGGCTGGCTGCCTGGGCAGAAGTATCAAGATTATTTAAGGAGTGGGCAAGTATATTAAAAGACTCACTATATAATAAGGAAGCGTTTTGATACACACCTGCTTTGGTGGTATTGTTTACTACCGATACAGCTACCGAAGCTCCGCCGCCGGAAGCATCTTCTGCTATATATCCGTCAGACATGGTTTCGGCCTCAACCTGACTTTGGGCTTGAATGGTGGTGTTACCAGCGGCCCCGGCAGTAGCACTGCCCTGTAGTAAAGCCTCAGCACTATTGTCAAGTACAGAAACCGCGAAAGCCAGCGAACCAACATTTCCCCTGGATTTGGAAACAGCTTTGGTCTTGGTATTGGCTATGGCTTTGAGCCTTATGTCTCCGGTGGTAGCAGTAAGACTTGAGTTTCCGTCAACTACAGTTTGGGCCTTGGTATTAGCAACAACTACAGTAGGATCCACGGGAAGATTCAATAACAGGCTATCCAAAGGCAGTTCCAGTTCCGCTAGTGATTCAAGGCTTATACTGCCAGCAGAAAGAGTACTGTTGGTAACATTGATTGCGGCCCAGGTTTTTTTCACATCCAGGATCCCGTTAGCTACTAGTGGATTAAGTTGCTTGCTGGTTGCCTGCAATAAAAGACTGCCAGTTGCTGTTACAGTAGTATTATCCAGATCAATGATGTTCTCTACATCGGCAAAGGGATTTGAACTTCCAGTCTCGGTGTTGGAAATCAAACTCACATTGTTGCCGCTGATTTGACCGCCGTTAATTATAATGTTCTCTGCTTCCAGGATCAGGTCAGCTCCTGCCAGCAATATATTATTGGTTGAATTCTGGATGATATCGTTTCCAGCTCCGCCTTTTACATTCAAGGAAATAAGTTGGTCAGATATCTGGGTCAGGTTTAACCCGATTGTATCATCACCATCAAACCCATCTATGGTAACGTAATTCTTATTGGCGAAGGTTATATTTTCAAACTGTTCGCTTTGAATCTCAATGGCATGAATTGTCTTACCGCCACGAATTATATCCTGGTTGACAATTGTGATACTGTCATTGCCACTGGTACCCTGGTAAGTAATGGTATCAGCATTGCTTATATCCTCAATCGGTTCGATATTCTGATAGTACAGCATGGTTCCGTCCAGTGAAATACTCCCAGAATGGGGGTCAAAGGCTTCAAAGATATTGTTGGTGAAATTACCACCCTGAATGGTAATCGCATCAAACCCATCCCCGCCATCAAAACCAAGTCCCGTGGTAATAAAAGGATTACCTGGATCAAAGTCTATAATTAGATGGTCGTCATCTTTGCCTCCCTTGAACACAACCCCGGGGATAATTGGCCCTAGACCCGGCACAGGAATACCACCTTGGCCCCCGCCCGCATCCGAACCGCTGGTTTTCAGAGTATCATTTCCACCGCCACCATCTATTAAAAGATTGTCGGTGATACCCTGAAGAAATACTTGAATAATATCATCTTCTTCAGTTCCACTAATTGTTACGTTAGTCGAATCCTGTACTGTAATAAGTCCATTAGTTTGAAATCCCTGTAAATGAAAACCGCCCAGACCATTCAGCAATACTTCTCCATTAATAACTGGAATACCAGAGTTGCCTGAAGCACACAGTGCCATACCGTTAAGGTATGGCTGCAGGGAAGCATCAATAACTAGATTTCCATAATAGACTCCGCCATCTATAAAAATAGTTTTATTTTCAGGATCCTCATTGATAGCAGCATTAATGATATCTTGTAATGAGGGTTTTGGTAGGTCCTGTAATTGAACAGTCAGCTGGGCTGAATCTATAATTTCATTTGGGTCAGTAATGACTTCTTCGGTTTGAATCTCATCTGAAGGTTCTTCATTGGTTGTTTCATTCGCTGGCTCTTCATCATTTACAACGGAAGTATCATCCGAGGGGTTGTCATTAGAACAATCAGTGGTAGTTGGAATTTCGTCCGGATTATCTTCATCAGCTGTGTTTTCGTTGGAGCTATCATTGGTGGTGGAGTTATCGTCTGAGGTTACTCC
>CAZXIR010000285.1:0-2623 GCA_964640845.1 uncultured Syntrophomonas sp. | reverse complement strand
TCAGGGCAGATGGAAATAGGTGAGATGCTGGAAATATTACCCAGTGGCAAGAAAGTTAAAATTAGAACATTGCAGGTGCATAACGATAAAGTTGCTGCCGCCTACGCCGGACAGCGGGTGGCGGTAAATATACAGGGCATCGATGTGGCCGACATTGAGAGAGGGAATTGGCTCTCCACCCCAGATTATCTCAGTCCTACCTATCGTATGGATGCTCGCTTACGGCTTTTAGATTCCAGCAGCAGGGTATTGAAAAACTGGAACCGGATCAGATTCCATCTGGGCACTGATGAAACCATGGCCCGAATTGTTTTGCTGGACCAGGATGAACTCCACCCAGGGCAGGAGGGGTATGTGCAGATAGTAATGGAAAAACCGGTGGTAGGTCACAAAGGAGATCCCTTTGTCATACGTTACTATTCTCCGGTTACTACTATTGGAGGAGGCACTATTATAGATCCACTGGCCTCCAAACAAAAACGGTTCAAAGAAGAGACCCTGAACGAACTGATCGTAAAAGAAGAAGGGGATCTTTCGGAAATGCTGCTTTACGAATTGGAATCTAATCCCCAGGATGTAATTAGCATTGATGAACTATCCAAACGAACTGGCAATGATGAAGCAAGAATAAAACAGGAACTGGAACTGCTCCTGAAAGAAAATAAGGTTCTGGCTTTAAAAAAAGACGAATATATGAGCACCTATGGTCTGCAGCAATTTGCTAATAAAATAATAACTGCTCTGGAGGAATATCATCAAAGATACCCCTTACGACAGGGTCATTCGCGGGAAGAAATCCGTAGCCGCTTTTTAAAAAACATCAATCCTAAGACCTACAATTTGATCTTAAAAGAACTGGAAGAAGCGGGTCAGATAGAAACTAAAAACAATCAGATCAAATTACCAGAGCATATACCTGCTCCTGGGGAAGAAGATCTGCGGGCAATAAAAATTATAGAGCAGAAAATGGAGCAAAATCTATTTGCCCCACCTTCGATGGAAATAATAAGACAGTCGGTTCAGGTTGACGAGGCGGGATTTTCAGAAATTATTGCCTATTTGCTGGAAAAGAAGACCTTGGTAAAAGTGAGCCAGGATATGTTTTTTCTTCAGGATGCTATAGAAGAAGGTAAAAATAGATTAAACAGCTACTTTGCCGGGGAAAAGGAATTAAGCTTGGCCGCCTTCCGAGATATGCTGGATACCACTCGTAAATATGCCTTGCCGCTGATTGAATATTATGACAAAATACGATTCACCCATAGAGTAGGAGATGCCCGAGTAAAAACTAAATAACCGCTAAAGCTGTTGAGAACAGGGGGAAAAGAAGTTGCTTAAGGTTAAAGAAATCGATGTATATTATGGTGCCATTCAGGCCTTGAAAAAAGTTAGTATCGAAGTGGAGCAAGGAAGTATTGTGACTCTTATTGGAGCCAATGGAGCCGGAAAAACTAGTACCTTAAAAAGCATATCGGGTCTATTGAGGCCTAGAAATGGTTCTATTGAGTTTGAGCAGCAGGATATCAGTAAAAAAGCACCGGAGAAAATAGTAGAAATGGGGATATCGCAGGTACCGGAAGGCAGAAGAGTATTTCCCGATTTGACCGTTCTAGAGAATCTGGAAATGGGAGCTTATTTGCGTAAAGAAAAGAAAAGAATTGAAGAGGATTTGGACAGTGTCTTTATGCGCTTTCCTCGTTTGCAGGAGAGACGGAAGCAAATGGCGGGAACATTATCGGGGGGAGAACAGCAGATGCTGGCAATTGGCCGCGCGTTAATGGCCAGGCCCAAATTGATGCTGATGGATGAACCCTCCATGGGATTGGCCCCTTTGCTAGTAAAGGAAATATTTGAGATAATTAAGGATATAAATGAAAAAGGTACCACCATATTATTAATAGAGCAGAATGCAAATATGGCGCTCTCGATAGCCGACAAAGCCTATGTAATAGAAACTGGAGAAATAGTCCTGGAAGGGACGGCGAGTGAACTATTAAGGAGCGATAAAGTCAAAAAGGCTTACTTGGGAGGGTGAAAAATGAAAGTAAAAGAGCGTATGACAGCGGATGTAAAGACAGTAAATCCGGATACTAGCATTACCGAGGCCTTTCGGATTATGAAGGATTCTAATATAAGAAGGCTTCCGGTAATGCAAGGGCAAAACCTTATAGGAATCGTAACTCTGACCGATTTAAACCAGGCCTCGCCTTCAGCAGCTACTTCGCTCAGCATTCATGAGTTAAATTACCTGCTGGCTAAAACTAAAATCAAAGATATCCTGCCCCGAAAACAGCAAGTATTTACTGTTAGCAGCCATAATTATATTGAAACCGCGGCTAAAATTATGCGCCAACAACAAATTAGCGGCTTGCCGGTAGTAGATGATGGCCAATTAGTAGGTATTGTAACTGAAACAGACATATTCGATGCTCTAATAGATATTCTAGGAGTTAAACAACCCCATAGTAGAATAGATCTTTATGTACCCAGCGGACCAGGCAGCCTGGCAGATATTACCGGTATTATAGCCTCCCATGGAATAAATATCATTAATACCGTAGTTTATTATGACGAAAAGAAATTTCGTTACAAAGTTATTATTCGCATAGAGGAATTAAATGGA
>CAZXIR010000284.1:0-2627 GCA_964640845.1 uncultured Syntrophomonas sp. | reverse complement strand
GAATAATGGAAAAGTGTAATCGGGTATTGGTGATTCCTGCATCATTTGGTTGGGATGATGTAGGCAGTTGGACAGCTCTGGGGCGCTATCAGGAATCCGATCAAGCAGGGAATGTACTGTTAAGCCAGGGGGTTTTTGTTGACACCCGTGAATGTATGGTTTATGCGCCCCAAAGGATAGTGGCTACATTGGGAGTGGAGGATCTCATAATCGTAGATAATCAGGAAAGTCTGCTGGTTTGCAGCAAAGACCGGGCCCAGGACCTCAAGCAAGTTGTAAAAGCTCTAAAAGAAGCAGGGTACAAAGACATCGTTTAAATTTCAATATACTTAATGGAGAGTTTTGCATAATTAACTTTCCCTGAATTATCATGCTTGTCATACTGAGCTCAGCGAAGAATCTTTAGATCCTTCGGCGTTGCCTCAGGATGAATTAGTGAAATACTTGGCAAAAAATATGAATAAAATAATCCTTAAAGAACTTAAAGGGGAGGGAAAAACCTGTGATAAAGCATAATATTTTCAGGTTATACGATATAAGAGGCATAGTTGATGAAGACTTAACCGAGGAAGCAGTTTATAGGATAGCCCGCGCTCTGGCAACTAAGGCTGCCGGCAGAGGTTATAAAAAGATAGTGCTGGGCCGGGACAATAGAATGTCCTCACCCCGCTTGAGAGACATTACTATAAAAGCTCTTCTTGATTCAGGTTTTGATATAGTAGACCTGGGAGTAGTAATAACCCCCATTTTCTATTTTGCCGCCCGTCACTTGGATATCAAGGCTGGCCTGATGATCACTGCCAGTCATAATCCTTCAGAATACAACGGTTTTAAGATGCTGCTAGGGGAAACCACCATTTACGGTGAGGAGATTCAAGAAGTTCGTCAGCTGGCGGAAAAGGAAAATTTTGTTTCGGGACCTGAAGGCAGCCTGACAGAAATAGATATAATTGATGACTACATAAATATGATTAAGGAAAAAATCCAGTTGGGACCCAAGAGGCTTAAAGTGGTAGTTGACTGCGGAAATGGTACCGCATCTTTATTTGCGCCACGTTTGTTTAGGGAACTGGGCTGTCAGGTGGTGGAGCTTTACTGTGAATCAGATCCAACCTTCCCTAATCATCATCCAGATCCAGTAGCAGTAGAAAATTGTCAGGATTTAATTAAGGTGGTGCATGGAGAGCAAGCTGATTTAGGTATTGGACTGGACGGAGATGGTGATCGTTTAGGTGTAGTTGATCGTCAGGGAAATATTATCTGGGGCGACATGCTGATGATTATTTTCTGGCGGGAAATTCTACCCCTTTATCCTGGCACGGACTGCATCGTGGAAGTTAAATGTTCCCAAAGCCTGATAGATGAGATTCGCCAACTGGGCGGCAACCCCTTGTTATATAAAACCGGCCACTCTCTAATCAAGGGAAAAATGAAGGAAATCGGAGCCGTTTTTACCGGTGAGATGTCAGGGCATATCTTTTTTGCTGATGAATACTATGGTTTTGATGATGCTCTATATGCCGCAGCCAGGCTTTTGCGCATTTTGTCCCATAGTGACCAGGATCTGGGCCAATTGCTGGCAGATGTAAATAAGTACTATACCACGCCGGAATTAAGGGTCAAGAGCACTGATGAAAACAAGTTCCTGGTAGTAGAACAGGTTCTGCAGCATTTTCGCCCACTATATGAAGTTCTGGATGTAGATGGGGCAAGGATTCTCTTTCCCCGGGGATGGGGTTTGGTTCGGGCCTCCAATACCGGTCCGGAGCTGATTGTAAGATGTGAAGGAAGTACCCCGGAAGCTCTGGAAGAGATAAAAGGCGAACTGTTTACATTTCTTCAGAGTTTGGGCATAGAAGTAGTAAGTTAGATACCAGTTACCCTTATTTGAAGATGTTGTCAACAACCCCGTTCCCTTGACATGCAGTGTAGAAAAAGGAGATGACTCCCATGATGAACTCTTGTTTGATCGTGAGTACCTATCCTCCCCGGAAATGCGGAATTGCAACGTTCTCTAAGGATTTGAGGGATAATCTAATAAAGCACCTGCCAGAAGTTCTAATAGCTGCTCTTAATGACCCCTTTCAATCCTATAATTATTCCTCTGAGGTAATATGGAAGCTGGCGCAGGAAGATATAGATGATTATATAGCTTGTGCTAACTGGGCCAACCATGAGCCTCAAATGGATCTGCTGATAATTCAACATGAATATGGTATATTTGGGGGTCAGGATGGTGAACACATAATAGAATTGGCAGTTAATCTCACCAAGCCGTTTCTGCTGGTTACTCATACCGTTTTACCTTATCCTTCGGTAAGGCAAAAGCAAATACTGAGTAGCTTGACCGGTTTAGCTGCTGGGGTTTTGTGTATGACAGAACGGGCCAGCCGATTATTGACTAGTGTATATGACGTGAAGCCGGATAAGATATTTGTGGTACCGCATGGGGTGCCTAATTTTACGAAAAAGAGCCGGTCTGCCTTAAAAGAGCAATATGGCCTGCAGGGTCGCAGCATCATGACTACTTTTGGTTTAATTGGTCCCGGTAAGGGGTTGGAAATTGGCATTAAGGCTCTGGCTCAGTTAGTACCTGAGCACCCTCAGCTCTTATATATAATTCCTGG
>CAZXIR010000283.1:0-2636 GCA_964640845.1 uncultured Syntrophomonas sp. | reverse complement strand
AGGGTGGGGACGAAGGCTTAAGACCGCTTGGGGCCGGTCTTAGCTCTTACGTGTAAGTTAGCTGAGTAGTGCTGGAGTGATTGATTTAACAAGAGTTATGTTCCCGCTCTTCGAATCGCCTTTCCCCCTACGCTAACCTTAAGCCTTCATACCCACCAGTTATTTTTTTGCTGAAAAGGAAACGTTGTCAGCACCCCCGTCCCCGTGACAACTTTAGTACATCTGCCCTTCAAAATTGCGGCTAAACCAATTCCATAGCTTAATTTCTCCCAGACCGGGTGAATGGACTAAGTCTAATTCCTTTAATTTAAGCAGTTCTTTGGTAGGTCCGGTAACGACTACTCCATAAACATTGATGCCGTTCTCTTGAATATATTTATAACGTTTCTCTACCTGCAAGAATTCGGAAGGACCGCGAAAAACCCTTTGGGCGGTTTTTTCATTTTGCATTAAGAATTCCATGGATTCCAGTAAGTATTCTTCTCTTACGGAGGCATCATCCATTCTTACCGTAGAGTTGCTACGCAGCATATTACTGGATAAATCAGGCACACCCCATACTCCTCGAAAAGCCGATTGGGGAGATTGTCGATCATCATCGTATTGGGGATTTGTTTCCAGTCCGGTAGCTATGGCATACCAGGTGATATCCAAATCATAATCAGATAATAGGTCTTTTACCTGTTGTATGGAATAGGTTTGTTTGAAGGATAGGGACATTTCCGCTACCGTTCCTTCGGGCAATATTTCCAAGGCCTGCCAAATTGGTTCACTACTGGTAAGATCAAATTGCATAGTACCGGATTCAGTATCCTGCAATTGTTGGGGATGGTAGAAATATAGATAATCTTGATAGCTATTGTCTTGCCACTGCCAATTGATGTTCATAGAGGAGAAAAACTGCTTGATATCCAGTTGACCAATGCCGTATTCCTGCTTGCCTATCTTTTTTTGCAAGGCATAATTGCCATGAGCGGCAAAGTAGGGCTTAATGTTAATGGTGCTGTGTCCCCACCCTGCGCCAGTAAAAGCTGTGGGAAATGGTGAAGTAATTATGGGCATGGTTACATTAGGAAAGGTGAACTCGGTTACTAAAGCGGCGGTTTTTTGGGTCCGGTAGAGACGGGAATCTTCTCCCCCCCAAGTATAATATAAACTGGATAAAAGGGAGCCAGCGATATTGAGTATTATAAAAAGACCGAGCAAGAATAGCGCTATATTCACCCGATTCTTGTATTTGGCACGTCGCAAAATGGCTTGCTGTTTCCGGGCATCTATCCTATCCGGGCTGTGATCTGATGCCAATCGGGGCGCTTGAGCTTCACTGCTGGAAATCTCCTTATCCAGCAATTCCCGACAGGAGGAGCAATTTTCCAGATGAGATTCTATGTCACTTTCTTCAGCAGCAGAAATTTCTCCTTTTAAATAACGGTCTTTTAGTTCTTGGAATTCCTCACAATTCATCCTTCATCACCTCACGTATTGTTTTCCGCGCCCTATATAGCGTAACTTTGGCACTTGATAAACTGATGTTTAAAATATCAGCTATTTCTTGATAAGAGAACTCATAATAATCTCGAAGCAGCAATATTTGCCTGCTTCTCTCCGGTAAACCCTTGGTGGCCTGTAGCCATAAATCCATGGTTTCACTGTGTAGAATCTCAGCCTCGGGACCGGCATCTACAGCCGGGCTCAGTCCTGCCAATAAATTAGGATCAGTTTGAATCTGGCGTTTTTCCCGCCGATACCAGTCAATATATGCATTATGGGCTACTCTAAAAAGCCAGGCACGCACCTCTTCACCTTGGTAACTGTCCAGATATTCGAAAGCTTTCACAAAGGTATCTTGCAACAGGTCTTCTGCCGTTTGAGGGTGATTGGAAAGCCTTAGCAAATAATGATATATGTCATTCATGTAGTACTTATAAACAGTTTCTAAAGAATCACCTTTCATCATCACCCTCCTCTACTTATATAACGGATAAGGTAGTCAAAAAGTTACCCAGGCAGGGCAAAAAAAATCAGTGAAAAACTAAAAAAGTCCATTTTAAAAAATAAAGCCTTCCAAACTGCTTAGCTTGAATGGCTTCTTTAAAAAACCGATACTTTTTTAGTGGTTTCACTCGTCCACATATTTGTAAGTGGGACGGCTAAAAAGTGTTATCCAAGTTTTCACACCTTCTGCCGTCCCTGGACACTTTCACATTAACTAACCACATGATGAACAGGAGTCGCAACCGCCACTATTTTCGGGTTGTTTTTCTGCCCGGAGTTGAAGGAAGGTCTGCTCCCCTTGTTTTATTGAAGAAAGAATAAAAGGTCCGAAACGATCATACAGTTCATTTTCAACTACGAACTTAAGACCGTCATGTTCTTCTACTTTGTCATCTGCTGCTGGTTCATCCAGAACCAGATTAAAGGCCATACCGCCTCATCCAATGCTCGCCGTTATACGCAGGTCGGTCTTCTGAACGTTTTGATTCTGCAAGATTTGTTTTAAATCTTGAATAGTTGACGATGAAGTCTTAAGAAGTTCCAATTTGATCACATCTCCTTCTGGATTATTTTAGCTAATTACGATATCTAATAATAATAGCATGAGACAAGCCGCAGCACAATATCTGACATGAAGTCGC
>CAZXIR010000282.1:0-2660 GCA_964640845.1 uncultured Syntrophomonas sp. | reverse complement strand
AACCACTCAACACCACTATCCTTCATCTCATCAGGACTTCTATATTTAATCTCATACATTACCCGATCACCTTCTTTATCTCTGCCTGAATCCCTTTCTCAAGTTCCTCAATTTCCAGCATGATATCAGCGAAGGGGCGCAGTTCTTCATATTTATAAAAATACCTGGTGAATGGGATTTCATAACCGATTTTAGTTTTACTGTGGTCGATCCAGAACTCCTTAACGTGGGGTTTTACTTCCTTGTCCACATAGTCTAGGATGTTATGCTTTTCCTTCTTAATATGCTTGTCTGTATCAACCTCATAGCCCACAACATCGATAGATAATGGAATGGTTTCCGTATCCCTCAGGCTGGAGTCTGCTTCCTTTTTCTTACCGCTGTAGCAGTAATCGGCGGTTTCATCTCGTTCGGATAAACCCATCAGTATAGCTTTGAACAGTGAATTACTTAATTTGATATCCTTTAGAGCAGCCTGCAATAATTCTGTGAATTGGTCTCTGTTTTTATAAAGAGTATCACTTATACGCATGTTTAAGCCATTTATGATCTGTTCCTGTCGTTCTTTGCCGTTATAATGCTTATCGAGTTCCGTAAGCTCGATTTTCTTTATGGTCTCTTTCTGCTGCTTCAGTTTCAGTTCCTCTACCTTGTCCTCATCATAAAGGTTAGCAAAGGCTGATTCTGAATAAAGATTTTCAATCCTCTCATTAGATATCTGGAAATTTAATCTCAGGGGTCTTTCTATAGTAACCTTCAAATATCCAAACTCTTTATTATCGAAGATTTTGCTATATTCATTCTCTTTAAAATCACCGTAAATCCTGGTGATATCCGCTATATCAGCCTCACTAATTTCATTTCTTTTAGAGCCAAGTGATTTTCTCATTTTATGATAGAAACTAGTGGCATCCACCAGCTGGATTTTACCTTTGCGAATTGGACCATTAAGAATGTTTTCGTTTTTTCTATTGGTAACGATCCATATATAGGTGGCAATCCCTGTATTATAGAATAAATCAGTAGGCAGGGCGATAATGCCTTCCAGTAAATCGTTTTCTATCAGCCATCGTCTGATTTCAGATTCTCCTGACCCTGCATCGCCTGTAAATAAAGGTGAGCCGTTAAAGATTATGGCCATACGAGAACCTTTCTCATCTTCCTGCATTTTGGAAACCATGTGCTGCAAAAACAATAGTGATCCGTCAGAAGTTCGAGGGGTACCCGCTGCGAAACGACCGTTAAAACCAAATTCCTTAACTTCTTTATCGATAAATTCCTTATCCTTCTTCCAGTCCACCCCAAAAGGAGGATTCATCAGAGCAAATCTAACTTTTTGATTTCTGTGGCCATCGGCGGTAAAGGAGTTTCCTAGGACAATGTTCTTCTCCTTTTGTCCCTTTATTAAAATATCGGATTTACATATGGCATAAGACTGGGGATTTAACTCCTGCCCGAAAACCTCTATCTGGGCATGAGGGTTAAGCTGTTTGATGTAATTGGTAGCTCCTGAGAGCATCCCACCCGTCCCGCAGGCATAGTCGCCCACCGTAAAAATGCTGCCTTCCTGGGTCAACTCTTTTTCCATATCAATGAAAAGGATGTTGACCATCAACTCGATTACTTCCCTGGGGGTATAGTGGTCACCAGCCTCGGCATTTTCTGAAAAGCGCCTGATCAGTTCTTCAAATATATATCCCATCTCCTGGTTGCTTACCAGATCTGGATGCAGATCTATTTGGCTGAATTCTTTGATAACCAAAAACAATAAATTATTATCATCCAGCTTTTTGATTTCCTTATCAAAGTCAAAGTTCTCAATGATTTCCCTGATGTTGGATGAAAATCCCTGTATGTAGGTTTCAAAGTTGGATTTTATATTGTCAGGGTCATCCAGTAACTTATTAAAATCAAAGTTTGATTTATTAGAAAAGCCATGGCCAGTAAGGCTGTTAAGAATCATTTCAATATCATTAGTTTTGGCCTTTTCAACAACCAATGCTTTTGTTTCTTCCAGTAGACAGTCAAAGCGTCTTAAAACTGCCATAGGAAGGATGACATCACCATATTTGTCTGCCTTGTAGGGTCCCCTTAAGAGTTCGGCTATTTTCCATATAAAATTAACCTTATCCCCAAAACCGTTCATTACTGCATCTCCCTAAAATATTCTAACTAAGCCTGCTGTTTTAAATATTGTTCAGAACCAGCTGACCGGGTTGGTGTCGGCAAATTCCCGCCCATATGAGTATACAGGCAATAGGAGTTATTCTACGGAAGACGGAATCTCCTGGCTGCTTATTGTAGACTGCATGAGCTATAAATCCCTCAACAGATGTTATGTACAGGTCAGGTTCGCCTAACTTGCTATTCATAGCATCACCTCTGGATGCTTGGCCCCCGCTGCCTTGAAGAAGTGCAACCGCCTCGGTAAATACTTCCCATGGTAAAAATGGCTCGGAGCCAAGATTATCTACCATGATGCCATTATCGACAAGGCTAGCATTAAAAGTGCCACCCTTCAGTAAAGGAATCTGAATATTTCCGTTTGCTTTTCCAAACTTAGTTGTTATGCTTTGGATAACTTCTGATTTTTTCAAATTGTATGCCTCTTATATACTTTTTCTAATTTATAGGCTGTACTTTTTTACCACATTAATAAT
>CAZXIR010000281.1:0-2686 GCA_964640845.1 uncultured Syntrophomonas sp. | reverse complement strand
CCAGCCTTTTCTGATATCCATTTTCTCGTCCCACTGTATGTCGTTTTTAATCATCCAGCGAATGATGTCAATTTCTTCAACGTACTTTTCGTATAAGGAGCATTGTTCCAGGTCCCTCCATATACATTCAAAATCTTCCAGAAAATAATTTCTGTCTCCGCTATAAAAGGCTTTCTGAGCCTCAGCAAGATTTAAATAATTATTTTGCAGTTGCAGATAATTACTGGCCACAATTTTGGCTAGGCAGATTACCGCGGTCGCAATTTTCTGAGACATAAGCCAGCTCCCGGGCGTTCTATATTCAAATCCCCCGTACTCTTTTTCCCGGTAGTCACCCAGAAAACCGTATTTTTTTCTTCGTCTGGCTGCAGGGTGTGGTTTTTCTATCATAAAGACCACCAAGCCAAGATAATTATCCAGTGCTCTTAATAGGGCGGTATTTAACTTTACATTGCTAAAATGAATATGTCCTCCAATAGAGTAGTTTGGTACTGGTTGACTGCCCGCCACCCATTTAATGTTTTTGTATGCAGCAAGTGAACTTGCTCTGGTAAGAGCATATCTGATATTGGTGACCAACTGTAGTGGAGATTTTTCTGGTTTAGGCCTTAATTCAGCTACTGGACGCTGTTGACGATTTGGCAGCCTAATATTGTCACATCCTACTAAACCTTGGGTCGGGAAAAAGTGTGACGCTGCAACCAGTTTTCCAGTGCGATTATTGATGATCATGAACTCAGGATCGGCTCCCAATTTTACTTCTTTCTTTTTATAGTTACATATTTTATCAAATTCATCTATCAGGCTCTTGATGTCTTTGTTCCTTAGATCAGGAGATGGATTTAATCCTATCACTTCCAGCCGTTTTTTACTGTTTAATTGAATCTGTACCACTGCTAGATCTAGACCTGATAGCAGGAGCGCTCTTTTAGCTATTTCTACTACCCTGGTTTTTTGGTTTTCCCTCATATATTTGGTCTTACCACCACCCTTGCCTAAAACCTTCTGGCGAATAAATATAGTGGTCATATCAAAAAGCAAGACCTCATATATCTTTGATGCTTCTTTGTCCTTCACCCCAGCATTGACCTGATTATACTTCATAATAGCCAGGTAATTTTCCAGATCCATGCAGCGGCTAATGGCGGTCGGATTGTTTATGGTGCGATGATATTTAGAATTTTCAGTCCCTATGTGTATATTGATATAATCAGTGTCTCCTAATGTAAATTCATCGCAACTTACTTCTTCCCAATGGGATTCGATCTGGCCGAACAGTTCTTTCCCAAATTGATTATTCATATATACTACATTAAGCTTCATAATTCCCTTTCCTACTCTTCTGTCGCGCGCTGTAAATAAAATAGTCGGTAAGGTTTTCCAGATGTTTCATTCTGATATCATCTTCATCAAAACTGGACGGTTTAGAGTTAACTTCCAGTATCCACATTTTTCCACTGCAATCAATGCCCAAATCCATGGTAAGGATGCCTAGGTTAATTTCTAATTTTTCTTCCAGAATGCGTGGCACCAGATCAACAGATTTCTTTATTTGCTGATTTATGAACTGTCTGGTTCGAATGGAAGGAAATACCCGCAAGATAACTTCATCGAAAACCTCAGCCCTTCCTCCGTTGGGTATATGAGTTACAAATCTACCCTTTCCGGCCACCCTTACTGCTGCGCCAGTTAAAATCCATTCTCCCTCTTTATTTTTTTGCACTTGGCTCCGTACATCAAATAAGCGGGAATTAAATCTGGCCAAATCTACCGCCTGCTGTACCAAATATTTTCTTTTTGAGATTTCGCTAGCCATGAGTTGGCGGTAAAGCAACTCAAAAGTGTAGGGGCCTTTCCAGACTGGAATATTGGATGCAACTCCGGCAAAACAATAACGTCGTGTAGATACACGTCTGATTTTATATATCCCGCGTCCAATTGAACCATGGTTAGGTTTAATGAATACCTCTGGGTATTTTTGCAGCATATCCAATAAATTACTACGATTAAATGTTGCTGTATCTGGTATCATTTCCTTGGCCTGGTCATGGTCTTTTAAGGCATCATATACTTCTTGTTTGCTTAAGAAACGACTGTTAAATAAGTAAACCCGTTGGTCTTTCTTCAGTTCGTAAAGCAATCTGCTAATATCCTGCTGCTTTTCCATTTTCCTAAACCTAATCCGATTATAAATAATATCTGGCCAAGCAAAGGTTCCTGGCTTCCAAGAGTTATTCTTGATGGTTATCCCCCTAATATAACGATGATCCTTGGATATACCATCTGGGCCAAAAAGGTATACAAATATGCCTCTTTTCATGGAGTATTGGATTAGTTCTTTGAAAAGTCTACCGGTTTTCCCAGAAGGCAAACTGTTATTTCTTATAGCGGTGGTCATTACTCCCACTACTGGTCCGATAAATAGCTCATTTTGGTCAGCGGCATAAACGTGATATCTTGATCCCGGCAATTTCAGGGCTCTGCCAGCTTTTTTGTTTAATAATACAATATCATCAGGCAATTCACTGTTTTCAGAGACTATGATTGCTTGGGCGTTACAAGACAAAGATCCGGCTCTAACATAAAATACTCTATTGGCCCCAAAATTTTCCCGGTTATGGGGAGATAATTGTATTACTGAAGACAGGGAGTTCATCTTCTGCATTTTATAACCCCTTAGATTTTG
>CAZXIR010000280.1:1267-2697 GCA_964640845.1 uncultured Syntrophomonas sp. | reverse complement strand
AAGAAACAGCGCGTAGAGGACCGTTTAGCGAAGAAAATTTCAATGCCATACTATTTCAGTCTCTACAGGAGGTAATTACCCTACCCGAGCATGCACGAGTTTATAAGGCTCTATTCAGATCCTTTGGGGACGAAGTAACCTATTTGTTGCAAACTGGCAAGCTGCATTCGAATTTACTTCCATTAAGGAATGCAGTTATGAATAGCGTACTGGGGGTACCCCAGGAGCAACCTGCCCAGCAAGATACTGGTTCAAGCTCGTCTACAGGTGAGAGTGTTTATGCCACCGAAATTGAACGTCAGATAATGGCAAATCAACCGGTTATTAGTTTGTCTATGGGTAAAGATTCGTCAGTCATGAAACTATCAGGAGAACTGGTTAATGGTATTGCAGTAAAAAGCAAAGACCTAGAGATTTACAGCCCTGGGGTAGTTTTGCGATTACCTCCCCAGGCATTAAATTTGTCTAATGATAGTAACCTAATCGTTAGTGTGCGTGCTTTAAACGAAAGCCAAGCCAGTCAAGCTACACAAAACCTTGGCACATACGAACATTTATTAAGTCCTATATATGAGCTAAATATTACTACCGGAGAGACAATTTTAGGAGCCCAATTCCAAGATCCAATTTGGGTTACTCTTTCATTTGCTGCTTCAGAAGAAGTAGACGATAAAAATACTTCACTAGATGCGTTTTTCTTCAATGAGTCCGATGGGAAATGGATACCTATGAACGGTGTAATCAATAGAGCCAATAAGACTATATGTTTTAAAACTACACACTTAAGCAAATACGCAATACTATCCTATAATCCAGTCGCTGCGGATTCGAATAATAGTAAATTTTCAGATTTGCCCACTAATCACTGGGCTCACGCAGATATTGCGCAAATGGTGGCTATGGGACTTATAAAAGGAATTAGCTCAACCGAGTTTGCACCCGGACGTAATATTACCAGGGCAGAATTTGCAACTCTACTCGTTCGAGCCATGGAATTGCCATCCAGCGTTACCCTAAAGGGCCGTTTTTATGATGTGCCAGCCAATAGTTGGTATTTTAACAGTGTTAATACTGCAGCCGATTGTGGTCTTATAACTGGGTACAGTCAAACTGTTTTTGGACCTAATGATCCCATAACCCGTGAACAAATGACAGTTATGATTTCCCGCGCATTAAGCTATAAAGGGAAAATCACTGCATCTGATATGGAAGAACTTGCCGATTTGCAGGTATTTGAAGATTCAAGGGAAATATCTTCTTGGGCGGTTGATGGGGCATCAGTAGCCGTACAGCAACGAATAATCAATGGAAGAACCCCAACTAGATTTGCTCCCAAGGAAAACGCTACACGGGCTGAAGCAGCAGTTATGATTCTACGAACTTACAATTTATAGATAGCATAAATAATGGTGCCGGGTGTTAAGTTATTA
>CAZXIR010000280.1:0-1231 GCA_964640845.1 uncultured Syntrophomonas sp. | reverse complement strand
TCAATAACTTAATAACTTAACACCCGGCACCTGACTTTTCTGCAACCAACTCCTATCGCTGCCGGGCTAGCGGCACTGCCATCATAATTGTTAAAAGTATTGCTAGTGCTGCCAGGGGATACTCAATAAATAAGACTAGCGGGGTAAGTGTTAGTCTTACTATTAGGCGTAATCCCTCATAAGAAGATATTAAAGCGGCAATGGGGGGGCTGAAATGGTAATACTGCTTTACAAACCACCGGCCGGCCGGGTTCTGCATTAGCACCTGATCCCGAAAACTGCCGCAAGGTCCAAACATGGGGATCCAGGTAACTCCCGTAAGGCCGTAGCAATGAAACAAGCACCATCAAAAGGTACATTCTGTATAATATCTGCTTCGGCCTCCCAGCCGTTGGACTTAATTACACTGGCTGCTACCTGGATCTGGGAGTTGGAATCCTCAATGTCCTGGGCCAGGATTATTAGTATCTTTTCTCCCTGAATACTAGCCTGATCATCCTCCTGCAGGGCTAGAAAATCACCACCTTGCTCCCGGCGGATTTTAATACCAGCTTTGAGCTGGGCAGGATCAACTGGATCCAGATTCCGGTCAAAGGTAATAGTAAGGCTACCGTTATCAGCATCATAAGATATCTCCTGGAAAACTGGACGTATTAAACCATAATTCCAAGCATGGAGCTCTTTTTGCTCTGCAATTCCTGACTTTCACAGGGCCGTTTCTTGGGCTATTACCGTATCATTGGGGGTGACAATCAGGAAATATACGATTTTTCCCTGCAAGGACTCTCCCTGGACAACCAAATTTTTACCTGGTGGCGGAGCACTAAAGGTCCCATTGCTGATGATCTCACTGCTGTATACCTGATCATCGATTACCGCCTCAATGGTTCCACTTTCTACTGGAATTCCGTTATACTCCACTGTTCCCCAGTATTGGGCCGGGAGTGGTGGGAGATTGCCAGCCCTTATCATACTGGAAGGTAGAAGAAACAGAAATAAACCAATAACAAATAATAATGACTTTTGCATTATTCTCAATTTATCACCTGCTTGGGTTCATATTTTTCACCCGAAAGGGGTTCATAATAACTATATTAAAGTCTTACCGCTTCTGCTCGGCTGGCATGCCCTGAGGTTTTAATAGGCCATCGTTATAACCGTTTATCAGGCCCATGGCTACTGCCTGTTGGCAACTATCGGCAGCCCAGGTACTAACTGCAGTGGAATCAGC
>CAZXIR010000279.1:1401-2698 GCA_964640845.1 uncultured Syntrophomonas sp. | reverse complement strand
CAAATTCTCTTATACCGGCTGCGTAAGGTGCAACCTCATACTGCTGGAAGAATATAACTAGGGAATTGTTCTCCAGATAAAAGCCCTGGTCTTCACTGATACCCTGGAATCCATATTCAGCCGGAAAATATTGGTCTGGATTATTGTCAATTACTTCCTGTATGGTTTTATTTATCATATCTTTATAGTCATAGTCTTCTACAAATAGCTCGCTTAAGGATATTTCTTCTCCAGTATTAATATTAAAATTATAAGCCTTTCTTTCGGTTAGGCCATGAGCTCCTCCAGTATATGAGTAATAGTCAACATAGAAACTGAGAATGTCCTGGTCTACCCAGTATTTATAGAAACGACTGACCAGGGCATGGGTATGGTAAGGCTCAGTGAGTATATACTCAGACATGGATTGGGCTTCGGCCATCATGGCTTCTTGACGATCCAGAGCTTCTTGTTCGAAAAACCGGTTAAGCTGGTTTTGGACTTTTTCATCGGGCAAACCAGAGAAGACCGGTATATGCATATCAATATCAATAAGCTCCAAGCTCTTCTCTACCGTCTTTGCTTCCAACTTTATATCCATATCCGCAGAAGCCTGGGCTGGATTATTATCGATCAGATTTACACACTGGTTGAGTACCCGAGCCAACTCACCCCGCTTAATGGGATCATAAGGACGAAACCGCTTGTCATTTCCTTTCATTACGCCGGTATTGCTGACAAATACCATTGCATTAAGCTCTTCCTGGGTCAGGTCCCCGGTGTCATCATATAAGGGCATCAGCATTATCATGGGTACGCTAATTCCCTTGGCGTTAAAAGCCCGGTATACGGTAGTGGCCAGTTCAATTCGGCTGACGCTCTGATTTCCGTTGAAGGCATCAACCGGTAGTAGAATGTGGTTTAACTCCCCTAAAAGCAGTGCTTGTGAATACCATTTCCCATCTTCTACATCATAATAATAATCAGTCACGGACGGTTCCTTAATAAAGCGGGTATTTCCGTAGTCCAAATCAAAGGCCCGCTCCATTACCACCGCTAATTGGAATCGATTAACATCGGCCTCAGGGGAAAATACTTTAGACCCATACTGGTCAACCCCCATGCCCTGCATCAAACCAAGATAATAGGCAGCGTCAATTTCATTTTCCGCCCAGTGTCCACGGGTATCAGCAAAAACCCCGCTTAGAAGCTTGGCCTGTATGGCAATCGGGGCCGTCAACAAAAATACCGCAGTTAACATTAAAGCAATAATCTTTTTCATATTTACCCTCCCAACTTTCTTTACCAACTATTACGA
>CAZXIR010000279.1:0-1301 GCA_964640845.1 uncultured Syntrophomonas sp. | reverse complement strand
AAAATACATGATTTGATAACTGCTGGCAGCAGCCACATATCCCCATAGGATGGTACCTAATCCAATACCTAGATCAAGAGCAATAAAGAAGGTGCCAGTTGCTGCCCCTCGTCTATGAGCAGGAGCATAACGTACTGACATGGCTTGTAAAGTAGGCATACAGAAGCCAAAGCCAAATCCAAAGACTGCTCCAGCAGTAATTAATCCCCCCATGGTCTGGGATAGACTAATGATAGACACACCAATAAAAATGGCTACATGTCCTATTAATATAACCATATTGCTCCCTCCCCGATCTGACCAACGACCTGATATAGGACGAGAAATCAACATAGCTACGGCGACAGCGGTAAAAAATAAGCCTATATTGCTGATACCTGATTCTGAAGCATATAAAGCTATGAATGAAAGTACTGAACCATAAACGGCGGCTAGCAAGAACATTACTGCTGAGGCAGGCAGGGAGGATTTCTCTAAAAGTTTTGACCAAATTCCTGTGACTGAATCAGTTGAAGTATTCAGCGGTATTTTCGTGCCTTTCACCGGCAAACTAAGTAGTAAGGCTACCAGACTCCCGGCGATGACCCATGAAAATAATGCTGAGTAGCCGTAACTATCTGCCAGCCAAAAACCTATTATGGGTGCCACAGCCATGGATAAGGAAGTGGTCAACCCAAAATAACCCATTCCTTCGCTCAAACGGGTATATGGTAAGCTATCAGCAACAATGGTACCTATGGCAGTACCAACTACCCCAAAGGCCAATCCATGGAGTCCTCTGGTAACTATTATCATAATTGGTATATTGGATAAGCTGTAAAGACCGGACACAGCAAATATCAAGACCATACCCAAAGTTATAATCTTTTTTCGGCCATAGTTATCCACTAACCAGCCAGCTATAGGGCGCATAACCATGGCGCAGATAGTAAAAGCACCCATCGCATATCCAATATCCTGTTGGCTGCCGCCAATTTTCATTAAATATACCGGCAGGGTAGGCAAAAGGACCTGAATACTCATAAATAAAGCTATATTGGCAATACACAATAAAGCAAAATTCTTGGTCCATATAGTAGCTTGAGCTAGCAAGCGGACATCATCTTCTGAATCCTTATCAAAACTATTTGCCACAATAATCCTCCGAACTTTGCTTGGATTCCACATAAATTCAAGCCCTGCAGTAATCAATACTTCAATGACAAAGACAAAACTAAATCAACTTTACCACATTTTCATCATTAGCTGAACATTTAATGGAATCAAAGCTGCATATGTATAGGCACGGGGTTATTGACAAT
>CAZXIR010000278.1:0-2716 GCA_964640845.1 uncultured Syntrophomonas sp. | reverse complement strand
CCATTATTTGGGTTCCAATTAACATGCCGGGTAACAAAAGTACCATCCATAGTCTTAATAAGGCTTAAAAGGGGAACCTGCCTGCCATTTACTATAGCTGTACCGTTCTTTATGTAAGTAAAAGCCTTAATGAAATTATCTGCCGCCAACCTATGTACCTGTACGTTTCTGTTTAAGCCTGGCAAATTGATAGTAACAATGTTATCTGCAATCCAAACGGGATCAACCTCTATTCTGCCGCCAGACAAATCACGGTAGCGAAACTGTCCAAATGATCCATTGACCTTGCTGATTTTAGGATATTTATAGACGTTGGTTTGCCCTCTGGAAACTGTTGTTGTGGTGTTGCTTGGTAATCCCAGGGCTTGTCTGGTTTTAGGACCAACTATACCATCAACTGCCAAATTAGCATCCCTTTGGAACCGGATTACACCTTGATATGTTTGGGGGCCGAAGATTCCATCGACTGCTCCACACCAGTAACCCTTGTTATTCAGGTTTTGCTGTAATTGTACTACCTCATCTCCACGTGACCCTTGGGAAAGATTGGAGGATGCCATGGCATCATCACTACTTGCGAACAATAAACCCATAAAGAATAGGGAAAGTATGAAAACTGGAATAATCATCTTTTTTCGTAACACTATAGACTCCTTTCTAAAACCGCAGTTTTTCTTACACCGCCGATTACTTCAGTTGTCTGATGAAGGAACTGATCAAGTACTACCCTGTACTCTAGCTCACCCCATTCACTTTGGACGCCCTTTTCCCCCTTAAAGTTCCTTTTTTAGTCAAAAAAGTGTTTTCGTGTTAAGGGGACGGGGTTGTTGACAACTTAATTAGATAGAAAGTTTTATCTAATGCGTTAGTGCCAATGCTAGGCTCAGCATGTTTAAAAGGGGAAGTTGTGTCCAACTATCTCCATGTACACCGCTGGAAATTTATTTAGGGGAGTCGCGACAAAAAGACTCCCCGAGTTTTAAGTTTTGCAGTTGCTGATTTAAGGTGGGTTATGTTAAACGGCATTAATGTGTTGCGCAGGAGTTCATGAATTCTGCTTTTGTAACTATCTTAATGTCGTTTATCAGAATGAAGGGGAAATCGGTACCCATGGCTACCTTTATTTACCCCTTATGCGCTGCAGTATTCGTTGAAGGAAGGTCTTTTTGGTTGTAGAAGCTTCGCTCGCCTTAATATCTTTCTTTACCGGATCATGACTCACATCTGTTTTGATTTCACTGGGGTCCGCAGGTCTAATAATTATCCGGACCGTTTTCATTTCTTCAGCAGGAGGCACTATGTTCACCCGCGGGGTTATTTTATGATCTGACTTTGCCACCATGGGCCGTTCCCGGGGCGGTTGAGTCTGCTGACGAGGCTGGTTATAAGAAGTCTTTTTTTGGCTTTCTCTTAAGTTAGACCCCACCACTGCCTGAGGTAAATCGGTCTGCTGTGAAAGTGAATTGGCCTGTATCCATTTCTCCACCGAAGCTCTCTGCTGGTTTAAGACTGCCTCCGAGGGCAATTCCTCCTCAGGAATCAAAGCTCCGATATGCTCTTCTATTTCATACAGGCTCATGATATCATCGCCGGTAACCAGAGTAATTGCCTGGCCTCCGTTACCAGCCCGGCCAGTGCGCCCAATCCTATGCACATAGCCATCTTTTTCAATAGGGACATCGTAATTGATAACCAGGGACAAATCATCGATGTGGATACCGCGGGCTGCAACATCAGTGGCTACCAGCAGATTAAACTGTCCTTGCTTGAACTGCTGTAGGGTTTTCATCCTTCTAACCTGGGGTATATCTCCGTGCAGTGCCTGAGAAGAATACCCTTTTCGAAACAGAAATCTTTGGACTTTATCCACCGTATTTCGGGTATTACAGAAAATCATACAACTTTCCGGTTGCTTTGATAACAGCAGCCGGTTCAACTGCATGTTCTTTTCATTATTATCCACCCGGTAATAAGCTTGTTGGATAGTATCTACGGTCATAGTCGCCGATTCAATCTCAACCGTTAAAGGATGTTTCATGTACTCTCTACATATCTTGCGAACTTCAGCAGGTATGGTAGCTGAAAAAAGAAGGGTTACCCTATCTCTGGGAATGGTTTTGATAATTCTTTCCACCTGATCAAGAAAGCCCATGTCTAACATCCGATCCGCTTCATCAAGTACCAGAAAGCGTATATGCTTGGTTACCAAATTACCTTGGCGAATGTGATCAAAGACTCGGCCTGGTGTTCCAGTAACGATGGAAACTCCTCCATTAAGGGCTTGTATTTCCACATTCATATTGTGCTGTCCGTATACAGCTGTAGTCCGATGTGGAAGATGCTTTGACATCTGTTGGAGATCACTGTCTACCTGAACTGCCAGTTCTCGTGTCGGTGTGAGAATCAGACCCTGGGGGCCCACCGCTGTGGGATCGGTCAACTGCAGCATGGAAACGCCAAAGACCGCAGTTTTGCCACTGCCGGTTTTAGACATCACGATCAAATCTTCCCGATTTAGGATATGAGGAATTGCCATGCTCTGCACCTCTGTGGGTGCCTCAAAGCCCATATCTTCAAGGGCCTTTAATATAGGAGGTGTAATACCTAGGTTTTTGAAACTGCTGTTCATGATAATCTTCTTTCATTATAATTCTAGATGCTATAATCATATCATTAATGTCAAGGGCACGGGGTTGTTGACTACTTATTGTTATCG
>CAZXIR010000277.1:0-2721 GCA_964640845.1 uncultured Syntrophomonas sp. | reverse complement strand
TTCCAACTATCAACAGCACTATGTATAATTGGATTGCCCGGCGCTGGTGGTCAGCCCGCACTGATGTCCTGGGCATCTATAATAAGCCTATTGGTCCCATCAATGAGAACATCACTATCAGGGCCATAACTATTGGGCCGGGAAAGAGGGACAGTGAGGTGGCTATGTTTTCCTATACTATTGCTACACCAGAAAGCAGTGAAGAAAACACAATGGTATCCCTGAAAGACATTAAGGGTCACTGGGCCCAACAGAGTATTGAAAAACTGGTAGCTACCGGCAGTGTAGGAGGCTATCCGGATGGCAGCTTCAAACCGGGAAATACCATTACTAGAGCCGAGTTTGCCAGTATGCTAGTAAAGGCTTTTCAACTGGAAAACCAAGGTGATAAAATATTTACTGATACCGCTGCCCACTGGGCTAAGGATTTTATCGCTGCAGCTAACGCCAGGGGAATAGTAAATGGTTATGATACCAATACCTTTGGCCCCGACGACCTTATTACCAGGGAACAGATGGCGGTTATGATCTTTAAAGCCGCTGGACTTTCTGCACTGGGAGAAGAAACCGGGTTTGCCGATAAGGATGATATTTCCAGCTGGGCCAGGCAGGCGGTGGCTGCGGTAGTTGAGCAGGGGATTATGAACGGATATCAGGATAATACTATTCAGCCTCAAGGTAAAGCCAGCCGGGCGGAGGCCGCTACGGTAATAGTTAAAGCATTAAACAGATAGAAAGAGCTCAGGTTGGGCTTTTAGAGTTGAATCCCCTGCGAAGAGTAATATATTGTGGGTTTGGATGGGCTTTCGCAGGGGAATCAGAGTTGAATCAAATGATTTTAGCCGCACCAAGTATTTAATCGATACCTGTACTTAAGTTAAGGAGTTTATTTAGATGAATAAAAGACTTAAATTATCAAAATTACTATTTGCTTTATTCCTTATGTCCATTTTTATCTATTCTGCCGGCTGCTTGAATCAGAAGCAGGCTGACACCGGACCTAACTTGCAGAACTTTGAGCCGGGTACCCTGACTATAAGTGGAGACGGAGTAGAACATCCAGTCCAGTATACCGTGGATCAATTAATGAATATGACGGAGGCCACGGTAGGGGAATGCTACTCAACGGTTAATAATGTGGGAACCAAAAAATACTTTGTTGGCAAAGGGGTTCAGCTTTCCTATCTGCTGCAAAAGGCGGGGATAAGAGCTACTGCGCAGACCATAAGGGTAATGGGTTTTGATGGCTACACCGCAGTTTTTACCAGGGAACAACTGGAACAGCAACGCTATTATTTTCCCGGACTAATGGAAGGAAGTGAGGGAGAGGCCAGGGAGGTTCCAGCGATATTGACTTGGGAATATCAGGAAGGGGAGCAGGATTTAAGCAAGGTCAGAAGTGGCAGCCTGTGCCTGCTTTTGGGTCAAACCACATTGTACAATGTAGTGGTTCCCGCTTTTGTCAAGGATATAGTGCTGGTTGAAATAACTGTTGCTGAACCGGGCCAGTGGGATAGGGTTTCTGCTGAACCGACTTCAGGGAAGGTAGAGCCGGGCACAGATATAGTTTTAAGTCACCCGGAAATGGATTCAGTAAAGATATATTACACCATGGACGGCAGCAACCCAGATGAAACGAGCTTCATATATAATCCTGGGACCTCATATTATAAGCCGGAATTAAACCGACCCATTACTATTGACCAGGATGTAATCATAAAAGCCATAGCCATTGGCTTCGGGAAAAAAGACAGCCCCATAGCGGTATTTGAATATGATGTGTAGGGTAAGAGACCTTGAAACACGGTGCTGGTTAGCAGCTATTAACAAATAAAGCGAATATTTGATATGTAATAATGATATAAATAATACCGTAGTAATTCGGTTTATGTTAGGTTAAAAACACAAAACATTTACCTATAAGCAGGAGGTAATGGAATGAAAGAAATTATTATAAAACCGGTGGGTATAGTTATATCTGAAATTGAAACCCCGGAACAGATGCCACCGGGAGGGACTCCGGCGGTGATCGAAGTATATCCGGAATACTGGGAGGCCCTGCAGGGAATTGAAGAAAACTCCCATGTTTGGATTCTGGCCTGGTTCCATCAGGCTCCTCGTGATTTATTAAAAACATCACCCAAAAAGATTAATCCGGACCTGCCCGAGTATGGTGTTTTTGCACTTAGAGCATATGGAAGACCTAATCCAGTAGCTTTGTGTCTGGCTCAACTGGAAAAGGTAGAGGAAGGCAGACTGTATGTTAAAGGGCTGGACGCCATTGGAGGAACTCCGGTTATAGACATTAAACCATACTTTGAGAATGATATAGTGTTTTCTCCGGATACTCCCTATATTAAAGGTAAAAACCGGGAAATGCGACAGGCCCTTATGACCAAGCATGCTAGGGTTCATCATCGGGAAGAGTGCCGGGATCTCTATCTGGCGGTACGGATGGCAGTTATTGCAGAAGAATATTTCGGCAAAGTAATGTCGGCCCAGCTGGGTGTTACTGTACATGGATCAGAGTGCTTGGGGGACTGCATCCAAGGCATTACCCGAGCCCGGTTATCAAATCCATCCCGGTTTGATTTCAATAGATCTGAGAACTTACCTAAAAGCATCTGGACCTGGGAAGGAAAAACTCTGAGCATTATGCTAAAAAAGGATTATGGCGAACAAGAGATTAAACAACTATCAGACCAGGAACTGTTTGAAGTG
>CAZXIR010000276.1:0-2742 GCA_964640845.1 uncultured Syntrophomonas sp. | reverse complement strand
TATGACCAACATCCTGCCGATGTTGCCAGCGAGTTATACGAACGGGAAAAGGACGCCGGTTTGTTGGAGCTAATGGAAGTGGAATTGCAGCAAACCAATGATGCCCTGCAGCGTTATGACGCTGGGCAATACCATATATGCAGGTCCTGCGGTCAAGCTATCGAACCCAAAAGACAGGAACGACTCATCAACACCACCCTGTGCATAAAATGTGCTCAAAAAACCAAGGATGATTTCACCCGACCGGCCGAAGAAGATATCACCTTCACCGGAGCCATGTCTGACCGAGGAGAAACCCTGGAAATCGCCGGCTACGACTTTTACGACTCCGACAACTAGACCAAACAAGGGACGGGCGGGGAGTGACACGGGGCCGGTCCTTTTGTCACCCCCCGCCCGTCCACTTGTTTTTATTGCTCGGTGATGACTTGGACTGCGTCTTTTGCTTTAACTTTGCCGGGTTCCAAGACCCGAGTAAAAATACCTTCATGGGGCATAACACAAGTTCCTACCTGCTTTTTAATGGCGCATCCCATATCATGGCAGGTCTTGCCTATCTGGGTCACTTCCAGCAGTGCCTCACCCACTTTTATCTTAGTACCCAACGGCAGTTTGAATACATCCATACCGGCCACGCTTATGTTTTCCGCAAAATCACCATAATTTACATCAGCCCCCAGTTTTCGCATTTTCTCGAAGCTGGAAAGAGAAAGCAGACTCACCTGCCGGTGCCAATCTCCCGCATGGGCATCCTCTTCAATACCATGACCCACACGCAGATTTATTTCTTCAACAGTTTTTTTCTTTTCCCCCCGTTTTCCCGATACATTAACGGCCAAAACTTCTCCTATCATTGGTTTACCCCCCATCTCATTCCTAATATATACGCTGTTAGTATAAAATCAAGGCTTGGTAGCTTCAATACTTGCTGACACCACAAAATCTTGGGCATTTTTGCCCGGTGCCCACTCCCTAATTAGCTCCCGGCTATGATCTGCCGGAGTGATCCGAATCTCTGTAAACCCGGCTTGCTGCAGCATCTTTTCGATATCTTCGATTAATTCAGCCCCGGCTATGCAGGATGCATGTAAAGCCAGATCGTTTTTAACCTCTGCCGGTAGGACAGCAGTCGCAACAACGTCTGATACTGCCAATCGGCCCCCCTTTTTCAATACTCTATATGCTTCCTGAAAAACCTTGCTTTTGTCAGTGGAAAGATTTATCACACAATTTGACATGATAACATCTATAAGTCCTTCTTCTACCGGTATACTTTCTATTTCACCAAGACGAAACTCAACATTTTTATAACCCATTTCCACAGCCAAATTGCTGGCCTTGTCTACCATTTCCCGAGTCATATCTACCCCTATGACCCGCCCGGATTCCCCTACCGCGCGACTGGCCAGAAAACAGTCAAATCCACCCCCACTGCCCAAATCCAGGACTGTTTCACCCTTTTTCAATCCTGCTATAGCCTGCGGATTTCCACAGCCCAAACCCATATTTGCTGCAGCCGGAATCAATTCCAGGTCGTCTTTGGAATATCCAATTCTCAGGGCAGACGTTTCCGGATTCATATTACAACATGAACTACCGACTCCACCGCCACATCCACATAAATTATTTTTAGCAATTTCTCCGTATTTTTCTTGTATAAATGTTTTTACTTCCTTATCCTTGTTTTCCATTTTCATACTCCTTTCTCTTTATACAATGAGTAAAATGTGGGTCATCTTTTTAATCCCCGCCTAATTGACCAAACCAGTGAACCACCGCCGTTTAATTAACTATTTTGCTTTTTTTTACTCGCTCCACTTGGGATCCCATTTAGCCTTCTTTTAGGAAATGGAGCTAGTAGTTGTTCAATATATGATTCCAGCCCTCCACTGAGTTTAAGCTTTGCCATCCGGGAAGTTTTCACACCGTCCGACGGTTTTTTTGCTAAATCTGCTTTGGAAACTGGCCAGGGAAGCTGTCAGTGGCCCAACTTAGCAGCACGAAGATCCTCCCCCCGGCCCCTTTTCGGCTTCATCCAAGGCTTTTAACAACAGATCCAGGCTTTCCATAACCTGAGTTCTCTTTTTTTCCGGGATTGCGTTTAATAATTGCTTATGGTATCTGTTTATTTGCATTGCCAAATCCCGGCTCACAATCTGCCCCTCAGTAGTAAGGTTTAAAATGGTATAACGTCGATCCTGATGATCTGGTCGGCGAATTACCCAATCCTGTTTGACCAGGTTGTCAATAGTACGACTGATGGTGCTCTTATCCACATTCAAAGCCTCGGCCAGTTGCTTAGTATTTATATCCAAGTTCCTCCCTATCTCCTGCAATGCCCTGCACTTACCAACAGTAGTTCCACAGCAGGCTGCATCGAATTTGTCTGCCAGGGCCAATTTCCTGCCCAATAATCGCAACTGCTCCTGTAGTCTATTCTCATCCCAATGTTCATTCACCATCACTCACCCCCACTCGTATTATACAAGATAATAGTTGTATTTATCAACTACCAAACCAGGGGGCGGTTCTTGGACCAAGGGGACGGTTCTTGTGGTTCCTACATAGTAGGAACCACAAGAAGAACGAAATCGCTGACGCGATGGCTTTCCAAATAGAAATTAAAAATAAATAAAAAAAACGAAAAAGTATGACCTTCATGTGGTATTGTTAAATCGCCAAAACCCAACAAACCAGAAGGGGGCATACTTTTTCGTGTATCTGATTATATCACGGTATGAG
>CAZXIR010000275.1:0-2757 GCA_964640845.1 uncultured Syntrophomonas sp. | reverse complement strand
TTCCTCTAATGTCCTATAAAAGCCATCAGCCAAGTAATGATGTTTTAACAAAATGTTGTTTCCTGGATCCCTGCCGTTAACCATGGTTAAGACTTCGTTAAAAACCTGGTAGTTTTGGTCGATTATACTGGTAAAAGGCAGAGCATATATTATAGATCTATCAATTCCTTCCTGTGAAATAAGGTATTCCCGTATTTTTACGGCAACAGATAACGCATTCAGGGTTTTTCCCGTTCCGGTGGGGACATTAATGGACAAAACATGATTGCCCTTTTGTATGGCATCCAGTACATCGGCGCTGGCCTGATATATTTCATTTCTCAGTCGGTTCATTTCTGTACTGGGTCTATCATATCCAAGAATGTTGCGATATTCATCAACCAGATTCCCAGGAATATCATTAATCGGAAAATTAACAATAATTCCTGAAGCATCGCTTTTATCGGCATCAACTAAGGTTGAATAGAATAAAGCGGTAATAAAGTAATAATCCAGCTTCTGCTGTCTTCCCATTTTTCTGGCAAAGCTTCTAATACCTCGCAAATCATTATCATATTCATGGATTTTTTCTTGAAACCACCTGTAATTACAATGAATCAAACAAGGGATCAAGGATAAAACGCCGGCTAACAATTTATCATATATTTCTGCATCTATATCGTTCAAATAGCCAGTTACCCTGCTGGCTTTACATTTGGAGGTCTCTGTGACAAGGGATTTTAGATCTCCATGATGTCTTTGTATAGCCAGGAAAGCCGCTATGGGCAGATAATCCCCATACTTTGTTTCAGTATTGCTTAACCTTATATATTCCTGGACTAAATAATAACCGCAAAAGGCTCCTAACGGACTATGTCTGGTTTCTTCATGGTTTTTCATTTTCATTTTCTCTTCTAGGTCTTCCGTGTTAAGGTATGTTTGGAACGATTTAGTGGACTTGCCCAGGTCATGAGCAAGTCCAATGATACATGCAATATCGGCTAGGGTGTGCTTGTTTACCTCAAAATTCAACTGCAAAGTACTTATCCAACTCTGAGCTGTTTGGCCAACATTCCGAAGATGATCTTCCAATAATTTCTCCGGATGTGAATATAGGTACTCACATAAACACGACATTTTCATCCCCTACCTTCACTATTCCCTTAACACTTGTAGAAATGCTCTTGGCATTCATATCAAACAACACGGTTTTATAATCTAAAACTTCTCTATTGATATTCATTCTGGTGGATACGATTTCTTTAGTATATTGCCGATTCTCTTCAAACATAATAATTTTACTGTCTACCTTCATATTGTCCTCTAAGGGAAGAACTGAATGAACATTAACATAACTTCCACCGGATAGTTCCTGGGTCTCATATACGCCGGCAAAAGAAAACCCTGCTAGCATCTGTGCGTTTCCAAGTGATATATTATACACAGTCTTGTGCGCAATAAGCATTTTCTTCAATCGATCCATCAGATCTGAATTATCATGGCTGAAAAATATGCGATAATGGGCATCTTTTAAATATTCGTATTTTATTTGGCTGCGCTGTTTTATGCGGTTGAACATAGGCCCTGCGCTTTTGGTTTCAATAACGTTAATGCCGGTTCTTATTTTCTTAACCGGCTTGCTGATTCTTACCGCCACCCGGGTATTATCTGGAGAGAAAGTATCCCAGTAGCTATCTTTATCTATACCCAGTATGGCTGCCACAATCCCAATAACTGCAGTGGGCGGCGGAAAAGAGAAGGTTAATGGTGATGCGGTAGTATGGAACTTCTTAAAATGTCCGTAATCACCCCATATATCAAATACAATGACATTCACCTTAATCACTTCCTAATCTAATCGTTAAAAGGCAGAGCCATAAATTTGACTCCCTCCACAGCTTCAGCAGGATCATAGGCCTTCCCATTGTTTATTAAAGTTACCCGCGAATCGAGGGCATACTCCACTCTATCAATTTTATCCCGGTTGGCCGATAATTTGTTTACCAATTGAGTCACATCGATTTGCACCTGGCTAATGTCCCGCAGTTCTTCATCGCGCATCATTTCGTCATTTTTCTCTAATGCCATGTACTTGTCCAGTTCACCGGTATGATAGTCTTTTTCTTTATATACCACTCGGAACAACACTCTGGGCATCTGGCCGGCTTTGGAGCGGGAAATAAGGCTTTTGGTTCCTTTCCACATGGCTTCCAGGAGCAAATCCACATCTTCTTCCCGCAAAGCAGTATGAGCCGCCGCATTTTCATTTACAATTCCATAAAAATTGATTAGAGAATAAGAAAGGACGTATTCCTCCCTAAATGTTGTCATGCTCTTATTGGCCCCAGACGCAAAGGCTCCGGTCCCTTTTATATGCACCATATTTACGGCATGCAAGGAACGCCCCATCTTGAATTGCACCGGACCCGTATAGGTTAAACTGCCTGCTTCCCCCTTTTTTTTCTCCAGCGGAATGGTAGCACCAAATAGTCTTACATCAATACATTCTTTCAGCACATTCTTACTTATTACGTTTTTCATTTCTGCAACCGTCATTTTGCTTTTATCAAGTTTGCTTTCACTTTCATCCAGGAGAAAATCTTCCGCCCGCAATTTAGCATCCTGCAGGTTGTCCTTTTCATCTCGAATTTCCCGGACAAATATCTCTTTGCCCTTTGTTTCATGCAGGTAGTCTCTGATAGTTCTTTTTAAACGTACATCTGTTACTATATTGATCCCGGTTTCCTCATCCAGCCGCGGTTTATTTTCATCCATGGG
>CAZXIR010000274.1:0-2765 GCA_964640845.1 uncultured Syntrophomonas sp. | reverse complement strand
TCTGTCCCCGTGGCTCATAACCTTCCCCCTGGTCGTCAAAAATTATAAAAAATTATGCACATATTTGTTGGTTATCTGAATATAAATGACAATGTGCGTATCGGAGGGTTAGGTAAAAACCTCTGCTGCGGGCTATTTAATTAAAGGAGTGAAGTGTTTTGAACACCAAGGAGAATTTTGAGAACGCATTTTCCATCGCAGAAAATTCTACAGAAAGATTATGGGAGGCTTTTTTAGTTACCATGGGGAGCATGTCCTGGACTCAGGAACAAACTGATAACTTGTTCAGGAAATACCTGGACGGGAATAAGACGGCCCGAGAAGAGGGTTCCCGGTTGATGGAAGAGGTAGTCAGCCAGGCCAAGAAGAATCAGCAGCAGATTCAGAAGATGATCGAAGAAGCGGTTGTCGGGGCATTTGGCAATTTGGATATTCCTACTTTCAGTTATATCGAGGAATTATCCAAGAAAGTTGATGAGTTATCTAAAAAAGTGGATAACCTCTAGACTTACAAAATATCCTGCGCGAATTGCGGTTATGGGAGTTTTCCATAACCGTTAAATTTCGCCTTTGAAAGGAGTACTCTATCCATGTCGGAAGTGAATAAAAATAGCACCGGCGGCTATGAAGATTTAATCAAGGTGCCTGATCTGCTGGAGCTGTGGAAGAAAATGTATTTTAAAACCGAAGAGGCCTGTGCCGGGATCAGCAAAGAGTTTGTGGCGTCGAAAACCTTTGTGGATATGCTGGATCAGGCTCGGGATCAATATCTGTCTTATCACAAGCTTTCCGAACAGTCCCTGGACCAATATTATGAAAATAGCCCGGTTCCGTCTAAAAAGGATATAGCCCGGGTTGCCGAGTTGGTCATCGCTCTGGAGGATAAGGTTGATAATCTTGATATTCAGCTGAGTGATAACGTTAATATCATGGCCAAGAGTTTGATTAAGCTGGTGGATTCTCAGAAGTCATCAAAAGATGAGGCGGTACAGCTGCGGCAGGATATCCGGAGTTTGCATGACAAACTCGACTGGGTCATGGCTGAGTTGGTCGGACTGAGGCAAATACCCCATCCAGATTGAACGGTCTGAAAACTGAGAAACGATAAATAGGAAAGAAAGGTTTGATTGAATTTGATTGAAAACACTTACAGTGAGCTGCAAATAGGCGACACTGCCTGTATCGAGAAAACGCTCACTGAAACTGATGTTTATATGTATGCCGGGATAACTGGCGATTTTAGTTGGCTGCATGTTAATGAAATTAGGGCCCAACAGGGCCATTTTGGGACTCGGATAGTCCACGGGATGCTCTTGATCGGGTTGATTTCTACGGTGATTGGCAATTATATGCCGGGGGCGGGAACGGTTTATGAAAGTCAGGAAATCACTTTTCTTAAACCATGTTATATCAATGACACCATCAAGGCTCAGACTGAAGTGATGGAACGGCTGGATAAAGGCCGGGTGAGACTAAGAACTTTATGTTTTAATCAGGATGGCTCCATCATACTCGACGGCGAGGCCATTGTGATCCCTCCCCGCAGACATGTTTTGAGACATCCTGAAAAAATAGGGGTAAGGAGCAGGTGAATGAATCAATTATTTTTAAGCGGTTCGAGGGAAGAATTGGCCCAAAAACTACAGGAAAACTATGATAGTCTCTTGGATACTACTAGCAAATGGGCGGAGATTGTAACTTTCGATCCCGATCCCCAGACCGGGATAACGCCCAAGGATGTGGTATGGAGGAAAAACAAAACCAAGCTTTATCGTTATGTATCGGAGCGGGGGCATAAGCACCGCACCCCTATACTTATAACCTACGCTCTGATAAATGAGGCTTATATCCTGGACCTGACTCCGGGTATGAGCTTGATCGAGCACTTGGTTAAAGAGGGTTTTGATGTTTATCTGTTGGAATGGGGTGATTTCGAATGGGAAGATCGGAATCTGACTATGGCTGATCTCATTTTCGACTACATCGCCCTGGCGGCCCGCAAGGTGTGTCAGTTTTCCAGGACCGATGAACTAAGCATAATGGGATACTGTATGGGTGGTACTATGGCCAGTATGTATGCGTCTTTGTTTCCTATGCCGCGGATCAAAAACTTGATTTTCCTGGCTGCGCCTTTTGATTTTGCGGACGCGGGAGTTGCCGGATCTTGGATCAAAAATGACAGCTTCGATGTTGACAAAATCGTGGATACTCTCCAGTTGATACCTTCCTCATTTATTGATGTGGGGGTGAAGATGCTAAACCCGGTTAATAATTACTGGGGGACGTATACCCGGCTCTGGAAGATGCTCGATGAAGGGATGCCGATCCATTCTTGGAAGGTTCTGAATAAATGGGTGAATGACAATAAGAATTTCCCGGGGGCTTCTTTCAGACAGTGGATAAAGGATCTTTACCAGGATAATAAACTAATTGCCAATGAAATCCTGCTGCGGGGCCGGCGGGTAGATCTTAGCCGCATTCAGGCGTCGATATTGCTCTTGGCGGGGGAAAAAGACCATCTGGTGCTTCCCGCCCAATCCCGGGCGGCGATGGATTATATCCCGGCCAATGATATGACTTATCAGGAATTCCCCATCGGTCACGGGGGTTTGGTTTTCGGCAATGTAGCAGTCAAACAGGTCTATCCCCTAATTTCCGACTGGCTAGACCAGCGCTCCTAAGACGGTCAGGGGAAGACAAGGGGACGTTTCGAGACCACTGAAAAAGTAGCCTTTTTAAGCCGCTTGGACGTCAGACCCAATCCA
>CAZXIR010000273.1:1604-2767 GCA_964640845.1 uncultured Syntrophomonas sp. | reverse complement strand
GTGGCTGATGCGTTGAGGAAATCAGCATCAGGTGGGCAAATAAGTTCACACGAAAATGATAAGTTGGTGCCTGGCACCGCTGGCCTTTATGAAGGGATGAAATATGGCAATATTACATACTAAAAGACTGATACTCCGACCAGTTCAAATTGATGATTTGGATGATATTTATGATTATTCCTGTACACTTAATGTGGGGCCCAATGCAGGTTGGAAACCGCATGAGAGCAAAGAAGAAACACTGGAAATAATGAATGCTATTTTTCTGAATCAGGAAACGGTGTGGGGCATTGCAGTAAAAGAAAGCGGAAGAATTATTGGTTCTATAGGTCTGGTTGATGACCAGAAACGTCAATATGATATGGTGAAAATGCTGGGATATGCAATTGGTGAAGCCTATTGGGGTCAGGGATTCATGAGCGAGGCGGTTAAAGAAGTGATTAAATTTGGCTTCGAAGGATTACACTTGGCAGCAATTTCAGCATATTGTTTTCCTTTTAATCAACGCTCAAAGAATATTATAAATAAGTGTAATTTTGATTATGAGGGAACATTGCAAATGGCGGAAAAGATATACAATGGCAATATATATGACAATGAGTGCTACTTATTGACTGCACGGAGATACCATCCTTGTTAAGTGAAAATTTATCAACTACGTTATTAGGGTTTGGGAAGCAAGGTTATGTTCTTTTTGCTTCCTTTGGTGTTTGCTATAATGGAATAAATTTCGGCTGCTATATTGGCGAGCATAATTCTGACATGATGAGGGTTTAATACCTATGTGGGATTAGCAATTCGGAATACCATAAGCTGGACTATTTGCTGGTATTTAATGTTCTGGGTTGGCTTTTAAGTCTCTTATGGATAGGAGCATTGATATATAGCTTATCAATGCTCCTATCGGGGCAGGAGATTACTTATAAAAAAGCTATAAAAACATGGTGGAAGCTTGCTATTATAGGCATTATTGTGATAGGAATACAGCCTCTTCAGTTGGTTTTCCCATCATATAAATACCACCTATCTTGGCTGTATTATTTGATTATCGTGTTTATCGCTATGCGGTACATATTCATATTGCCCGTATTAACCCTGGAAAGCAGAGGGGCAATAGAATCATGGCGGGTCCTCAGGCACTCTGCAATCGAAAACGGATTATG
>CAZXIR010000273.1:0-1504 GCA_964640845.1 uncultured Syntrophomonas sp. | reverse complement strand
TATCTCCTTTTACTTAACAAACATAACTATTTTGGTCAGCAATTCACCTTCGGGAGTATCGGCAGGATCGTTTAGATAAAATTCGTAGCAAGCTCCCGTCCAGGCATAGTTGTTCGCGGCAGCATAATCCATAATTGCGTTGTAAGCCGGTTCGATTTGGCTGTATGGGCCTTTGTACAAGCAGGATAATTGTTTGCCAGCCGGAATTATACCAGGCTTGACTTCACCCTTTTCCACTTGTGGCTCGGCAACCGGAAAACCCACTTCAATGTCCAAATCCTGCATGTCCATATTAAAATAGCCAACAAAAGGTGCTCCCGTTGCCTGACCCCCCGTTTCATTGATGTAATTCATAAGCGCAGCAAAAGCCTGGCCCAGTACTTGAGGCAGGTCCTGGACTGCACTGCGGGTGCGTATGGTTATGGTATTTTGGGCCTCCTGTTCGGAAAAATCGAATTTATAGGTCATTGTTTTCACTCTCCTCAGTTTGATTTTACTAGATTATACCACTAGTAATATGACAACTATATGGCATGTTCAGGATGTATATAATTTATAAATTTCGGCTGCTATGCTGGCGAGCATAATTCTGACATGAGGAGGGTTTAATACCTTAAGACCGGCTCCGAAACTTAATAAATAACCATACATCCAGTTATTATCGGGCAGAGCGGTTTGCACCAAGATGCTTCCATCTTCTTGCTGATAAAAATCTTCCCCAAAGCACTCTTCAACAACGTTTTTCATGGCCGGTATAAAAAGCAGATCAAGCTCAAGCAGATCGGTGTTGCGCTGCCATTTGTTTTCCAGTCCCATCGTTTCGGCCTGATCATTTCTGGGCTCGAAGGACTGGTCTGTAATCTGCATTTTCTGTATCCGGCTCAGTTTAAACAGGCGATAATCCTTGCGCAGCAGGCACCAGCCATGAAGGTACCAATTCTGCCCTTTCCATAATAATGAATAAGGCTCCACCTGGCGCTCGGTAGCGGCGCCGTTGGAATCAAGGTAGTAAAGGGACATGATTTTGAAATCCTCAATGGCCTGGCGCAGCAGAGCAGTTTTTTCTTTCATTAATTCATTTCCGCCCCAGGGGGACAAATCTATTATCATCTGCCGGGTTTTTAGATCAAGCATTTCCAGCTGGGATGAAGAAAGGGGATACTTCAGTTTTTCCATTAACACATTAAAGCGGTGGTCCGGCATCGTAGTGGCCACTCCTTTGAGACTGGTGATGATGGCGGCCATATCGTCAGCGCTGAGGACGCTTCTATCAATGCGGTAACCTTCTGCTATTCCGATGCCGCCTCCCGCACCCTGGTAAGTCACTATTGGGACTCCCGCAAGATTAATGGTCTCGATGTCACGCAGGATGGTTCGAACCGAAACCCCGAACATTTCAGCCAGTTGTTTGGCCTGAGTACGTTCTCTCCTGAGCAGAACTATAATTATTGAAATCAATCGATCAATTTTCACATACATGACCACCTGTCTACAACTGTCCGGC
>CAZXIR010000272.1:0-2767 GCA_964640845.1 uncultured Syntrophomonas sp. | reverse complement strand
TGCAGTCTACAGTAGCTTCTGCGGAAAGGGTATTCGAAATCCTGGATGAGGAGGAACAAATACCTGATCAGGAAGACAGCACCGTAATTTCCTTTCCCAAGGGCCAGGTCAGATTTGAACATGTTAAATTCAGCTACCGGACAGATACTCCACTTATCGACGATTTGAACATAGACGTCAGGGAGGGACAAACGGTGGCCATTGTCGGCCCAACCGGTGCCGGCAAAACTACTATGGTCAACTTGATAATGCGCTTTTATGAAATCCAGTCCGGCCGAATTATGATAGATGGAGTGGATATTAGAAACCTGAAGCGAGAGGATCTGCGTAGCCTGTTCGGCATGGTACTCCAGGATACCTGGCTCTTCCATGGAACCATAAGAGACAATATTGCTTACGGGCGTGAGACAGCTAATAGCGAAGAAATCCTTCATGCAGCCCGTGCTGCTTATGCTCATCATTTTATCATGACTCTGCCTGATGGCTATGATACGGTATTGAATGAAGAAGCTGCCAATATATCCCAGGGCCAAAAGCAGCTTCTAACTATTGCCCGGGCCATCCTGGCCGACCCGGCTATACTAATACTTGATGAAGCCACCAGCAGTGTAGATAGCAGGACCGAACTGCTGATTCAAAGAGGTATGGTGAATTTGATGAAGGGCCGAACCAGTTTTGTGATTGCCCATCGACTTTCCACTATTCGTGATGCTGACTTAATCTTGGTCATGAATCAGGGCAGAATCATAGAACAGGGAAAACATACCGCGCTTCTTGAGGCAGGAGGCTTCTACGCAGAACTTTATAACAGTCAATTTGCCTCTGGCAATATCCTGGAACAGGTTGTCTCATAGGCAGCTTTACGAGCTTAATCTAATGTTGATTCCCCTGCGAAAGGTTATATTTCGTGGGTTGTGATGGAGTCTTCGCAGGGGAATCAATGTTTTAAAAGTTATCCTAGCTATGTCAGCACCTTATTCTGAAGCTTTTAGAAGCCCGGATGGTTTGTGATGTAATCAACTCAAATTGTTGTTAAATCATTGCCTGAAAAATTTATCAAAAGTTCTTCCCGTCTTTTGGCAGAAACAACTAAATCGCCATCCAGGCCTGAGCGTTTCTGACTCCATAGAGATGCTACCTGCTATAATTAACAATTAATCTTGGTGCTCTGCTAGACTCTTTGCTGTAGAAACCTACCAGAGCATTTCTAGTCTCATTACCTCGCAGCATTATGCCAAGGTTGGGACTGCGTCTGCTGTACCACCGTCTGACCAGACCAGTTATATCTATGCTAATGGTTGAACCTGGCCTCCGGGCAGATGAAATATTGAAACTGGATACAAAGCTGGTCCTGGGCTGGTTGTTCCAAGTAACAGTAGATTCCAGCCATGATTGCAGGACCTGCCTCACACTGGCCCTGATACTTGAACCGGATCGGATTTCGTTTCTATAAACGGTAAGTTGAAGGCGTGCTGATATAATACGTCTGCGGGAAGGGATAGAACCCAAAGGAAACTGAAGCAGTGAACGATAGTCATCTCCACTTTGCTGATACTGGCTGATATATAGATAAGAACTGCCACCAAAGTTCTGACTAGGATAATACTGGGATATATAGGCATCTTTTATTGGATTAATAGTCCTGATGGGCAAGAATAATCACCCCTTTCTACATTTTTTTACTAACCCTCTGTGGCTTGAGGCCACAACTACATGAAAATTGGCTTAAGGGTAGGGCTGAATCTTTAGGACTGCTTGGGGCCTTAAGCCTTCGTCCCTATCAAGCTATTTTCGTATTACATATTATTACATCTGGCATTACTTTGTGTCTTTCAGGTAGTAGGTGCCACAGCTGAGCTTATACTTGTAATAAAGTACTCATGGAGGTGAATACCAGCTCTGCTCCAGATTCAAGCGGCATTTATAAAGGAAGTAAGGAACCGTTTGCGTAAATTCTCAGAAGATTTAGAAAAATACTGCGATAGATTTCCTTAGGCTTCAGCCTATTTCAATCAATACTCCAACACTTTTCCACAGAATTATCAACAGAGTTGTTCGCATTATACACAGCAATACACTTTACATATTCGCTGGGCTCTGGAAGCATCTTACCAATCTATTTCGAAATTTTAGTATAAGTTGCGGTATGATTCCATTTAAAGGGTAAAATAAACTGTACTGGACTTAGGAATGGAGATGATTACTTGTCAATTGGTTTTGCCTGCTTGGTGATCGGGGATGCTAATACTGCTCTTACTTCCTGTCGGATTAAAAATGCTACCGATAGTAACCTCAAGCTGATTGCTGGCACCAACCTTTTAGCCCTGGAAGCGATGATAGATTACAATATTGCCCAGGGAATTTCCCTGTTTAGGATTAGCTCGGATATAATCCCATTTGCTTCTCACCCCGAAATCAATTTTCCCTGGCAAGAGGAATTCAGGGAGGTATTTTACAGAATCGGCAACAAGATAAAAAACGTTGGTTTAAGGGTGTCAATGCATCCGGGGCAATATACTATAATCAATTCTCCTCAGCCCCAGGTAGTGGAAAATGCCATTGCAGATTTACAATATCATGCAACATTTCTGGATGCTCTGCTTACTGGCTCGGAAAGTAAAATCGTACTTCACATTGGCGGAGTGTATGGTGATAAAATTCAGGCAACGGCCTCCTTCATAAAGAACTTCAACCGGTTACCTCTAAATGTGCAGCAAAGGCTGGTATTGGAAAACGACGATAGGAGCTACTCGGTGGAAGAGGTCCT
>CAZXIR010000271.1:0-2780 GCA_964640845.1 uncultured Syntrophomonas sp. | reverse complement strand
AACATGTTTTCCAGTTTAACCGCTCCATATTGGGGATGGGTTAAGTGCATTTCCAGAGTGATCACAGAATTGGCTATCAATTTAAAGTCTGATTGAACAAACAATACCGGGGGCTCATTTAATTCTAACCCTACCCCATGGCCTATAAAGTTGCCTTTTCTAGGAGGTAACCCTAAAAAATAGTCGCTAACTCCCAGTCGGCAGGCACTGCTCCAGGCAATATCAAACAACTCCCCACATTTCACTCCTTCTTTCAGGGACCTACGGACATCATCGGTAATTTGTCTTAAGCTCTGGAACAAGCTTTCAACTATAGGGGCAGGTTTCCCTAAGACATAGGTGCGGGTCTCATCACAATGGTAACCCTGGTAACAGGTAGGTATATCTACTATTATGGTATCGCCCGGATGGATTTTTCTGGCAGATGGTCCGGCCGGTATGGCAGCACTTAGACCTGTTCCGGTAATGGTATTGGCAAACCCACTGACCTTTAACAGGTTCTCCCCGGAAGAAAGGGGACCGCGACTCATATAAAAGTCAAAATTCCTCATGGAAAAATCACCCTCATGTCCGGCTTTTCTATGGGCATACTCTATTTCCGCAGCCAGCTCTAATTCAGTAACCCCTGCTGATAGCACGTCAAAAACCCTCAAGTGCCCAGCCCTCATTATTGAACAGGCAGTTTTTATTAACTCAATCTCTTCTTCATCCTTGCTCATCCTTTGCATTAATATCTCGGGGGAGATATTTATAGGAGTAGAGCCGGCAAATACTCGATTAATTCTTTGAAATAACTCGGCTGGAATTACATCCATCTCCAAACCCAGTTTTCTCTCCACAACACCCAGTTCTTTTGCCTTCCAAAAAGCCTCCTGAATAGTACCCGGCGCGATAATCCGGTTTGGGTCTATCCAGATTTCTCTTAACACAAAATCAAGTGCCCGGCGCACTATTAAAAAATAATCACTGGGTGTAACTAGCAGAATAGCAGGCTGAGCGGTACCACAATAGTAAAAAACATCTCTTGAGTAGATTAGCAGGGCTAAGTCAATCCCCAATTGGCCTAGTCTGGTTTGAAATCTCTGTAACCGGGCGGTTTTGTCTTGGGCGGTCATTTTAGGTTCACCTTCTTAAGGAGTATGCCTTATTATATTATACATGCTATTATCCATTTTAATATATAATGTAAAAATTTGTTAGTATTATTATGGCCCGATTATAGCTATAATTCCTCTATAATTGTTGAAAGCTATTAAGCCTATCTATTGCCCCATGTTGCTGATAAATTACTGATTCTTTTTCTATTAAGAGGACGAAAGTGGCTTCCTGTTTTTTATTGCTGGAAACGCAGGCCACTATTTCTTGTAAACGAATAGAGGAGAAAGGTTGCTGTAATAGTCTGTATTGCTCTTGAGAAACTTCCCCGGTTCATGGCAGAAGTAGATACTCTTACCGGGGGATAATAAGTTGGTGGCAGGCACCGAAGTGTATGCTTCTTGGTAAATACCAATTGGTTGCTATTCTAAAGAAATTCCTATATAATTTCTTTAGAATAAGCAAGGAGGCTGGTTTTATGCCAAACATTAAGTCCAGCACGGATTTAAGGAACAAATACAACGAAATCTCGAAGTTCTGCCATGAAAGTAGAGAGCCCGTTTTCATTACGAAAAATGGGCAGGGAGATTTGGCTGTTATGAGCATTGAGACCTACGAGATGCTAAATGGCAAACTTGAACTTTATCATCTGCTTGATGAGGGTAGGAGGGCAGTTAAAGAGGGTAGAAAGCGACCACTTGAAGATGTAATGCAAGACATCAGGCAGGAGATAACGGATGGCAAAATATAGGGTTGACGTATCGGAACCTGCCGAAAATGACCTACGTGATATTGTACGATATATATCTGCACAACTGTTAGCACCGATGACTGCATTGAAGATGGTAAGCACTCTTGAGGAAGCTATCATGGATTTGAAAGTCATGCCGCAAAAATGCCCTCCTGTGACTGATGACCGGCTTGCCATGATGGGATATCGAAAGCTGCTGGTAAAGAACTATATTGTCTTTTTCACGATAGATGAAAAGTCCAAGATTGTTGATGTTGAGAGAATCCTTTACGCAAGACGCGACTGGCATCATATCCTTTGACGATTATACTTATTCCTAATTTTACTGAAGCAGTGGCATCTTCTTGTACTTTACTCTATTACCTACAAGTTATTCTTGTCGGTCGCTATTGGGGCTTTCAGGTCCCCTACAGCTCCTAATTATTTTATATCACAATATTCGGATATGACAACAGCACCGGCACCTATCTACTTGGTGAAAAATCATGAGGTAGGCAGAGGGAAGAGAGGATAATATGGAACAGGTTAACTGGAGCAAGGAAAAGGAAACTTTATTAATCCCCTTGTATGGAAAAGCCAGGGAAAGTCAAAAAAGGAATCCTATTATAATAGATAAAAAAGCTTTATCAATAGTCAATCAAATCGACTATAACTTTAGCACCTTGCAAATTCCTGAAAAAACCAGTACTATGATGAGCTTGAGAGCCAGGCTGATAGATGATTATGTCAAAGATTTCCTGGCCAGGCATGATGACTGCGCGGTCCTGCACCTGGGTTGCGGTCTGGATAGCAGATATGAACGAATTATCAATGAGCAGGTTGACTGGTATGATATTGATTTTCCCGAGGTAATAGAAGTCCGTCAGCTTTTTTACCAAGAATCGGAGCGCTACCACCTGATAGGTTCTTCAGTAACTGAATCACAATGGTTAAA
>CAZXIR010000270.1:0-2787 GCA_964640845.1 uncultured Syntrophomonas sp. | reverse complement strand
AATGCCCATTGGATGCAAAGTAACCCTGAGGGGTGAAAGAATGTATGAGTTTTTGGATCGCTTGATAAACTTATCCTTACCCCGTGTACGAGATTTTAGAGGCGTATCTCCCCAAGCCTTTGATGGCAGGGGTAATTACTCTCTGGGTATTAAAGAACAAACCATCTTCCCGGAAATCGAGTATGATAAGATCGATAAGATTAGAGGTATGGAAGTAGTCATAGTTACCACCGCTAAAACTGATGAAGAGGGACGGGAACTATTAAGAGGCTTAGGGATGCCATTTAGATAGGAGGTAAATTATCAGATGGCTAAGAAGGCTATGATCGAAAAGCAGAAAAGGGAACCCAGATTTAAGGTTCGTCACTATAATCGCTGTAAAATATGCGGACGTCCCAGAGCATATATGCGTAAATTTGGCATGTGCAGAATATGTTTCCGGGAATTGGCCCACAAAGGCGAACTCCCGGGTGTTACCAAGTCGAGTTGGTAAGCTAGCTTAAATAAAAGGAGGTTTAGGATATGGTCATGACTGATCCAGTAGCTGATTTCCTGACCAGAATCAGGAACGGTAATATGGTCATGCATGAGACCGTTGAAGTACCCTCATCAAAAATCAAGGTTTCAATAGCTGAAATCATGAAAGAAGAAGGGTACATCAAGGATTATGAATATATCCAGGACGGTAAGCAGGGGATCATAAGAGTATATCTCAAATACGGACCGAATAAAGAAAAGGTCATTACCGGGATCAAGAGAATCAGTAAACCCGGTTTGAGAGTATATGTTAAGAAAGACGAAATACCAAAAGTCTTAGGAGGACTTGGAACAGCTGTTATTTCCACCTCCAAAGGATTAATGACCGATAAAAGTGCACGTAAAACTGGACTTGGCGGAGAAGTAATATGTTATATCTGGTAGCAAGGAGGGGTGAACAGTGTCCAGAATAGGGAAAAAGCCTATCAGTCTGCCTAAAGGGGTAGAAATCAAATTAGAGGATAATGTAGTTACTGTGAAAGGCCCCCGGGGTGAATTGTCTCAGCGGTTACCGGCAGAAATAGGTTTGAATATAAGTGATGAAGAAATATTAATCACCAGACCCAGCGATGCCAAACAGCACCGGGCTTATCACGGTCTGAGCCGTGCCCTAGTGGCCAATATGGTAGAAGGCGTCACCAAAGGCTTCGAGAAGAAGTTGGAACTGGTAGGCGTTGGATATAGAGCACAGATGCAGGGCAGCAAACTTTCGTTGACGGTTGGTTTTTCACATCCCGTAATAATTGATGCCCCGGAAGGTATCGAATTTGAGGCGCCAACAGTTACCAAGATAACGGTTAAAGGAATTGATAAACAATTGGTGGGCAATACCGCAGCACATATTCGGGCCATAAGAAAACCGGAACCTTATAAAGGCAAAGGTATAAAGTATGAAAATGAAGTTATCAGACGTAAGGCCGGCAAATCAGGCATCAAATAACTAGGAAAGGAGTGGCAGTATTGTTTAAGAAACCCAGCAGTTCATCACTCAGGCGTAGTAAACATAAAAGAGTGCGTAAAAAAGTATCCGGGACCACTCAGGTACCCAGATTATGTGTTTACAAAAGCATTAACCATATATATGCCCAGATAATCGATGATGAAAAGCGTGAGACATTGGTAGCTGCTTCGACCCTGGAAAAGGATTTCGCAGAGCTTAAATCCAAGACTAATAAGGAAGCAGCAAAATTAATAGGCAGTAGAATTGCTGAGAAAGCGCAGGAAAAAGGTATACTACAGGTGGTATTTGACCGCAGTGGATATAAATACCATGGATGTGTAGCATGTCTAGCCGACGCTGCCAGAGAAAAAGGTTTACAATTTTAATGCAGGATCCACTTTGTAAGGAGGGAAACCATGAACGACAGAGATCTGGCTGCTCCGGAATTAATTGAAAAGATAGTTAATATCAGAAGAGTTGCCAAAGTTGTAAAGGGTGGACGTAGATTCAGCTTTAGTGCCCAAGTAGTAGTTGGCGATGGTGCCGGCAAAGTAGGTACCGGAAAAGGAAAGGCCAATGAAGTACCGGAAGCAATTAGAAAAGCGATCGAAAACGCCAAAAGGAACATGATAGATGTCCCATTAATCGATGAGAGAACCATTCCCCATGAAATTACTGGACGCTTTGGAGCTGGCCGGGTGTTTTTGAAGCCGGCTTCTGCAGGTACTGGAGTTATAGCCGGCGGGCCGGTACGAGCAGTATTGGAAGCAGCAGGGATTAAAGACATTCTGACCAAGTCCCTGGGCTCATCTAATTCAAACAACATGGTTCATGCCACTATGGAAGGGCTAAAAAGTTTGAAAAAGGCGGAACAGGTTGCGAAATTAAGGGGCAAGAGCATAGATGAGTTAATGAATTAGGAGGGATATGACTTGGCTAAGCAGATTAAAATTACCTGGACCAAAAGTTATATCGGCTGCCCCAAAACCCAAAGATCTACTATAAAAAGCTTGGGATTAAGGAAATTGCAGCATAGTGTAATAAAAGAAGATTGTCCGGAAATAAGAGGACAAGTGGTTAAAGTACAACATCTCGTTAATGTAGAAGAGATAGATTAAATTCAGGGGGTTTTATTGTGAAACTTGAAGAGTTAAAATCTCCACCAGGCAGTACCAAGCGTATCAAAAGAGTTGGGCGCGGTATGGGTTCCGGGCATGGAAAAACATCCACCCGGGGGCATAAAGGCCAGAAGTCACGATCTGGCGGTGGAGTAAGACCTGGTTTTGAAGGCGGTCAAATGCCGTTACAAA
>CAZXIR010000269.1:0-2805 GCA_964640845.1 uncultured Syntrophomonas sp. | reverse complement strand
CCAACATAGCTCCTTTAGGAAATCCGGTAGTGCCCGAGGTGTATTGAAGCTGGGCCAGGTCCTCCGGATCTAACTGTTCCAATTTATCCAATGGCTCGCAATCAACGAAATCTTTCCATTTGATAGCTCCCGGACATTCAGGAGGAGCAACCAAGAGATCCGGCGGAACAGGAAGAGTAGGTTCTTCCGGCAGGTATTCTGCCAACGATACTGCCACTACTGTTCCCAATTCAGGAAGCTCATCCTTAATACTCTCATATATGGGATAAAGATCATCTTCCAATATCGCCACTTTTGATCCACTGTCATTAAGAGCATACTGTAGTTCACCTTTTTTGAACATGGGACTGCCTGGAACTACTACCGCTCCAATGGCATGAATGGCAAAATAGCTAAACACAAATTGTGGACAGTTTTGCATGCCCAGATATACCCGATCACCTTTCTTAACTCCTAGACGTTTTAACCCCCCTGCTGCTTTCAGCACATTGTCCTTTAGCTCCGTCCAGGATAGTTCAGTTCCATAATAGATAATAGAAGTTTTTTCACGGAAAATGTAAGCATTGTAGATCAATCTTTGAATAAGCGGATCACGACCAACATACACATCCTTACCAAGGAGATAATCGCCTTGATAATTTTTCTCCCATATTCTTTCCATTGGTTTGAATTTCAAATTCTCGGTTGTATTCACTATATATTCACTCCCTCACAGATACAAAAACACTAATAAGTGCTACATCATTTACTACATCGTCTGTTCAATAAATGTCCTTTTGTACAAGATGTGATTGGAGTCCCCTATAACAACAATTTCAACGCCTGCCACTGTTTTTCCTTCTTTGAAACGATAAACTCAGGTAATAAGGTTTTATACTAGAGATAAAGTATATTAATCACCTGGCCAAAAGCATTACCATTATCCAAGACTTTGGATCAATACATTTACCGGGTTGGGTTTGATTACTTAGACCACACCACCATAGCGAATTTTTTACCCCTTGGTTATATGCCATGACGGGCGCTCTTTAAAAAAAGGCCCGCTGCACAAACAGCGGGCCTTTGATTTAAATAACTAAGACACGTTCTGATTCTCCTCATAATGGGAAAACTGCATGGAAAAGCCGGCTCTTCCTTGGGTTAATGACCTTAATATAGTAGAATAGCCAAATAACTCCGCCAAAGGAACATAACCTTTGATTATCTGAGTATTGTTTTCCATATCCATGGAGTCCAACCGTCCCCTACGATTGCTGATATTGTTAATGATATTACCGGTAAATTCTTCCGGAGAAGTTATTTCCAGACACATTATAGGCTCCAGAAGTTTGGGCTTGGCCTTTTTCATACATTCCTTAACCGCCAATATTGCGGCAGTTCTAAAAGCCATTTCTGATGAATCTACCTCATGGTAGGACCCATCCAGTAAAACAGCCTTTACATTAACTACTGGATAGCCTTCCAGAACTCCTTCCCGTAATGCCTGCTTGACACCAGCCTCAACCGCTGGTATATACTCTCGAGGAACGGCACCACCCACGATTTTGCTTTCAAACACATATAGTTCTTCAGTAGGCTCAAGGCTTATAACCACATGGGCATACTGCCCTTTACCGCCACTCTGCTTAACATAACGGGTAACATGTTGAGCTGATCCGGAAATGGTCTCTTTATAAGCTACTTGAGGCCTGCCGGTATTAAACTCAACTCCAAATTCTCGTGTCAGTCTTTCGGTGATAATCTCCAGATGCAATTCACCCATACCTTCAATTAGCATTTGTCCGGTATCTTTGTTATGGGTAACCTTGAAGGTGGGATCCTCAGCCGATAACCTAGCCAAAGCCTCACCTATCTTAGCCTGATCAGCCTGTGTTTTCGGTTCAATAGCGATCTGAATAACAGGATCCGGAAATTCGATTGCTTCCAATAAAATGGGTCGTCTTTCATCACAGATGGTATCACCGGTATTGACATCTTTTAAACCTATAACCGCAACTATATCACCGGCCTTAACCTCATCTACTTCTTCCCGGTGATTGGCGTGCATCTTAACCAAACGCCCTACCCGCTCCTTCTTGCCAGTAGTACTGTTAAACACATAGCTGCCGGCTTTGAGTTTACCAGAATATATTCGGGCAAAAGCCAGTTTGCCAACGTGACGATCACTAACAATCTTAAACACCAGGCCGGAAAACTGCTGATCTATATCAGGTAGTATTTCAATTTCTTCATCACTATCTACAACTTTCGCTATGGCTTTCTGCACATCCAAAGGTGATGGGAGATAGCTAATAATCGAATCAAGCAACAGCTGTACTCCAATGTTCTTATAAGCACTGCCGCACACTACTGGTACAATAAGGTTTTCAATGGTATTTTTTCTTATAGCAGCCACCAATATTTCAGCAGATATCTCTTGCTCATCATAGTATAAGTTTAGGATTGCCTCATCGTTTTCTGCCAAACTCTCGATTAAGCTTACCCTCCAAGTCTCAGCCTCGTCTTGATAAGCATCGGGAATGTGGGTTTGGGTCACCTCATTGCCGAGTCTCCCGGTAAAAGTAATGTATTTCATGCTGATAAGATCAATGATCCCCATAAACTGATCATTCTCCACTACCGGTAGGCTTAATATTAATGGGTTAGCACCCAACCTGCTGGCTACCTGCTTAACCACCCGGTGAAAATCTGCACCTATGGCATCCATTTTATTTACAAAAGCTATTCTGGGCACGCGGTATTTATCTGCCTGTCTCCAGACCGTTTCAGATTGGGGCTCAACTCCCCCTTTGGCACAAAAGATAA
>CAZXIR010000268.1:0-2829 GCA_964640845.1 uncultured Syntrophomonas sp. | reverse complement strand
ATACCCTGGATGGTGTTATTAATGCCAGAATTAGTTTTAACATTAATGATAATGGAGAAATAAACTTTGCTCAGTTGGAATATCAAGATAAATATTTGAATTCAAATGTCTACCAGTTAGAAGATATATCTGTCAATCCCATTATAGGTCAAACTGATTCCCAGACCAGCAATGAAGCAAGCGTTGCTCAGAACAGGTGGGCGGAAACAAATGAATTGTCTATTGACCAACCTGAGCTAAGTTTGGAGATTACTAAAAAGCTCACCCAGGTGGAGGAGCTTACTTTAGAATATGGACTTTCAGGTGAAGGGGTAGTAATAGCAATCATTGATTCAGGAATAGATGCTCTACACCAGGATTTAAAGAATAGTGCCGGAAATTCCTCCAAAATTCTGGATTGGGTTAATTTTACTTCCGAGGGCAAAGTAAATATTCCCTATACTGCTGATTATAAAGGAGCAAATATCTTATCAACCCAGCATGGAAATATAAGACTGCCCAATGTTGATTCTGTCAGCGGACAATACCGGTATGGGATATGGCAGGAAGAATGGATATTCACAACCCAGGAGATGGATTTTACCGGTAACCAAGAAAGCAATGATAAGATTTTGGTGCTTCTGGTTGATTCCAGAGAAGCTGGAGTTTATGATACCGTGTTTGTTGATACCAATGGCAATTCAAGCCTACAAGACGAGGTGCCTGTACACATATACAGAGATTACAAGTACAGCTATGCTTCTTTTCCAAGATCTGACACGTTTCCGGATGGCTTTCCTTTTGTTTTGACCGATATAGGTGCTAATGGCAGCGAGGTGTCCTTTGGTTATGACAGTATTGGACACGGTACCCATGTAGCAGGTATTGCAGCAGCCAAGGGAGAGATACAGGGAGTGGCCCCTAATGCCAAGTTAATTGCCATAAAGGTTGTTGACAGCAGCGGGATTACTACTATTGATAATATGGTAAAGGGTATAAGATATGCCTTGCAGCAGGGGGCTAATATTATTAATATCAGTCTGGGACAGTATCTTCAGGATAGTAATAATTTAGAGTACTTGAATGAAATGATAAATAGACTTGCTGGCGAGAAGGTGGTTTTTGTCGCTGCCAGTGGTAATGCCGGTCCAGGGATTGCCAGTTTAGCAACTCCCGGCGATGTTGAAAATGTAATATCGGTAGGGGCTTTTATCGCACCTGAAATGTGGAAGTCGGATTATGGATTAGAAACCCAAGCCGATGGGCTGTGGTATTTTAGTTCTAATGGTCCGAATACCAGTGGGACCTGGAAGCCCGACTTGATTGCACCTGGTTCGGTTGTTTCCACGTTCCCGGTTTGGAAAGAAAACAACTATTTCCTGGATGAAGGAACCAGTATGGCGGCTCCTTTTGTTTCCGGTATGGCTGCCCTTTTGATGGAAGGAATGTGGATGGACGGCAAGCCGGTCAATAGTTTTATGATAAAAAGGGCACTGGCTGAAGGGGCTAAGCTCCTGGAAGGACCTGAATTAATAGAGCAGGGTCATGGACTGGTAGATGCCGTTAATTCCTGGGCCTACTTGCAGGAAAGCAGCGGGCTGGCCCGGTCCGACTTGTTGGATATCAGGGTGGGTTTGTTTGATGATGAAAAAGAAGGAATTTATTCCCGGGGCTTAATCCCTGGTATCAGTGTCTTGGAAGCTATAAACAGAGGGAAAGAAAGTGTTTTCGTTAATTGGCAAAGCAATTATGATTGGTTAAAGCCTCAGCAAAACCAGACCCAAATAGCTCCTGGCAGCAGCAGAACAATAAGTGTATTATATAGTTTACCTCAACAGACCGGTTTGTATAATGGCCTTTTGGAAGGCTTGGTGGAAAACTTGCCGCATAATAAGGTGGAGTTCTTAAACACTTTAGTTATACCGATAGAATTGGATAATAAAAAGGAATTTCTGGAGTATAGTTCCCTGGAAGCAGGGCAGATAAAGAGGTACTATTTTAAAGTGCCCGAAAATGCTGATACACTTAATCTTAAGCTTAAAATATTGGGGACTATCAACAATATGCAAGGCAGAGCCAGGGTACATATATATGATCCTAAGGGTGACGAATATGCAGTAAGTAATTATGCCGGGGTAGGATCAGAGGGACTGGAATCCACCAGAGAAGTTGAAGTTATGGTAGATAAACCTGGTGCCGGAACCTGGGAGGTAGTTGTTTATAGCTCAGCAACGCTGGGATTATATAATTTAGAAAAAAGCGAATATGTATTAACTGTTGAGCTTGAGCAAGCCCAGGTAGAAAAATATAAATATATAGATAAAAATTTCATTATTGGGTGTGCATATCCCCGTGATACTCAAGTACCGGAATTGATTTCCCTTACCATTCTGGATGAAGATAAGCATCCTTATAATGGCAGGTTATTAATAAATAACCGTCTTTATGAGGTGCGAGATGGTATGGTTAAGATATTTCCAAAATTCAAGGAAAATACATTAGAGCTAATAATACAACGGGTTACATAATGCATTTTAAGCAAGAGCAATCACTTAAATACCTTAAGAGATTAACCCGGGATTATCCCCGGGTTAAGTGATTTAAATGACATTTTTTATAATTGATTCCTCTGCGAAAAAGTTATATTTCGCTGGTTTGGATACATAAATATTCGTCGCCAGATTTCGCATGGGCAACACCATCTGCTTGCCTCACGACGAAAGGGGTACCGGGCCTAAAAATCGCTTCGCTCATAGGCCCTCTCGCCCCGTAGGGCTCGCTCCCTTTCTTCGCTAGGCTTCGCAGGGTGTTTCTACCATGCTGCATCAAACGGCTCCTACATATTTATGC
>CAZXIR010000267.1:0-2831 GCA_964640845.1 uncultured Syntrophomonas sp. | reverse complement strand
GGTAATTTCTTTGTTTTGCGAGATATCCTGGCGCAATATCCAGCAGATGTGGTAAGATATTATCTTGTTTCTACCCATTATAGAAGTCCTCTGGATTTCGATGACGGTAAACTGGAGGAAGCCCGCAAAGCCTTGGGTAGGCTTAAAACATCCCTTATGCTGGCTGATGAATTTGTTAAAGATAAAACCGGTCCAGTGATCATGGAAGGCCAGGACCAGGAATTCTTAAACTCCCTGGTCGCCTTAAAAGCAGAGTTCATTATTGCCATGGAGGACGACTTCAATACTGCTAAAGCGGTTGGGTTCTTGTTTGAGATGGCGCACCAGATTAATTCCTATATAGCTGGAGCTGACGCCAACAGTCTGATGGAACAGAGTGCAGTAGAACAAGGCAGCAGCATATTAAGAGAACTGGGTGGAGTCTTGGGTATTTTTATGGAAACTGAATACAATGAGCAGGGTATAGTAGATAAAGTACTGGATATTCTGGCCAGCTTAAGGCAAAGCGCCCGACAGGAAAAGGATTACCAGGTGGCAGATACCATACGGGGATTATTAAACCTGCTGGAAGTAAGTATAGAAGATACCAGCGACGGCAGCAGAATTAGATATCAGCAACAACCGGATCTTAACCGCTTGCTAGACCAACTGTTGGAAATGAGAGCAGCCTTTAAACAAAATAAAAACTATAAACAGGCTGATTATATAAGAGATGCCCTGCAGACGATAGGTATAATCATCGAAGATACCAGGGAAGGGGTTAGGTGGAAACTTGTTAATGAATGAGAAGCCGGATATTAATAAACTTAACCAGTATCCGGCGGTAATCCTGGCTTATATCGGAGATGCAGTGTTCGAGTTGATAGTGAGAGAACATACCATTGCCTCCGGGCCACGTAAAATGAGGGATATTCATCATGATACCGTCGATATAGTAAAGTCTAAAACTCAGGCCCTGGCCATAAGACGATTGTATGAAGAACTAAGCGCAGAAGAAAAGGATATCGTCAGGAGGGGAAGGAACGTTAAAAGCGCGCCCCCTAAACATGCTGATGTAATAGAATATCGGATGAGTACCGGCTTTGAAGCCCTCTTGGGATATCTGTATTTAAAGGGAGATCAAGAACGTTTGCTGTACCTGACTGGAAAAGTGCTGGAGGGAGAACTAAAGGAAAAAGGGGAGATTTAGATCTTATGCTTTTAATGTCACCAGAAGTAAGAGTACCTGCTTCACAGCTGGATGAAGCAGTAATGCTTCGATTAGAGCGTTGTGCTAGGATTTGCTATAAATCAGAGGATAAGATGGATGATAAACATAATGAAACCTTTTTACAGCGGATAGTTAATAGCGGGCATGAATCGGTGATAGAACATGAGAAGGTTACTGCCCTGTTTATTATCGATCGGGGAATATCCCATGAGTTGGTACGACATCGTATTGGTAGCTACAGCCAGGAATCAACCCGCTATTGCAACTATGGCAAGGACAAGTTCGGTAGCGAGATCAGCGTTATAAAGCCATTTTTCTATACTCCCGGAACAGAGAATTATACCCTGTGGGAGCAAAGCTGCCTGTTAGCCGAAAAAAACTACCTGGAGTTACTGGCCCTAGGCTCAACTCCCCAGGAAGCCCGGGCCATACTGCCTAATTGTTTAAAGACCGAAATCGCGGTTACTTATAATATTAGGGAATGGAGGCACTTTTTTAAGATGAGATGCGCTTTGGCTGCCCACCCGCAGATGAGGCAGGTAGCAATTCCCTTGCTTTTATTGTTTCAGGATAAGTTTAAGGTGTTATTTGATACCATTCCGTATGATACTGCTTTCCCAGTGGAACATTATGCACAAGTAGTGATATGTGATGATCTATTTAATACCTAAAATCTAAATGAGTCAACGACCGTCACTATGAAATACAGGAGGCAGTGAATGAAAGAAAAACTGGCTGGTATAAACAGTGTAATGGAAGCCCTGAAGGGAAGAAGAAAGATAGAAAAGATACTGATTCAGGAAGGCCGGCAGGGCAAAAGGATGGATGAATTAATAAAACTGGCCCAGAAAAAGGGGATCTATGTTCAGACGGTGGAAAAGACTCGCCTGGATAAAATTTATACTATTGGCAACCATCAAGGTATTATCGCGCTGGTTGAGGCTTACCAGTACAGCACTATGGAGGAGGTCTTGGAGTACGCTGCTTTAAGGAATGAGCTCCCTTTTTTAATAATGCTGGATGGCATAGAAGATCCCAGAAATATGGGAGCTATAGTAAGAACTGCTGAGAGTGCTGGAGTTCATGGCATTATCATCCCCCGCCACAACTCGGTGCAGGTAAATGAAGTAGTATCTCGGGCTTCAGCAGGTGCGGTAGAATATATGCATATTATTCAGGAGACCAATTTAGTTAGCATGATTAAAGTGCTTAAAGAAAAGGGTATGTGGATAATTGGGGCTGATATGGATGCCAGAGACAACTATTTCGATGTTTCCATTCCTACTCCAACTATTTTGGTTATTGGGGGTGAAGGTAAAGGCTTGAGGCGACTGGTGAAAGAAAACTGTGACTTGCTGCTCAAAATACCCATGAAGGGCAAGGTGGGTTCATTAAACGCATCAGTAGCATCGGCTCTATTAATTTACGAAATACTCAGACAGCGCGAAATAAGTAGAATATGACAATGGGTAAATTGTGGAGATATGTACCTGGAGACTATAATAAGATAACCTAAAGGAAACTTGCGGGCTGGTATACTCGCGAAATTATTTTCAAAATCAATACAGAAACTCAGACTATGCAAATGGAATAATATGTTGAGTTTATCTTAAAGAGCTAC
>CAZXIR010000266.1:0-2861 GCA_964640845.1 uncultured Syntrophomonas sp. | reverse complement strand
TCTGTAACATAGGCAACTGCCTATGTTACAGAAAGAACGTCCCCTTGTTTCACTGAATATTACCGTTGGCGGGGACCCCTTCGATTTGCAGGTTCACCGCCAGGATACTGGATCCGGCTAGGGTGGCGTTATCCACATACAGTTTGCTGTTCACTCCGGTGGATTCGAAGCGCAGTTCCTTGCCGGATTTGGTAGAGGCGGTAATTTTAGATGCTATGCAACGGATATCCTGAAATGCAGCAATATAGATGTTGGCCGCACTGGTAATATCGGTTATCGGCACTCCAGATATGGCACTGGATGAAAGGTTTATCTGACCGGCACTACTTATAAGCTCGATAAGAAAACTGCTGTGGCCAGTAGTCATTTTAGTGGATATGGCATTGATATCACCACTGGCATGTATTTTAATATTACCTGAGGCACAGCTGATTATGGTCTGGGATATGCCTACCACTTCCAGATCCGCTATATCTACCACACCCTCAGTGCTGGTTATCTCAATACTCATCTCCCATCCGGTATTGGATAGGTTGGTTGATTTGGCACTGATGTCTCCAAGAGTCTGAATATTTATATTTCCTCCGGAAGAAAGTGTAGCTTGATTCAGTTCTATGAATCCCTGAGCCAACACTTCCAGCAGGCCTCCATTGCTGGCTGCCGTGAGGGTGGTGCTATCGGCATTAATGTTCCCCAAAGTGTTAATACTTATTGGCCCCCCGGAAGAAACTGGAGTATGATCCAGCTCTATGAGCCCCTTAGCTGTTATTTTCAAGAGTTTCCCGTTGTTGGTAGAGGTTAAGATGGCAGATTTAGCACTTATCCCATCATCGGTAGACTCAATTAGCAGAGCTGGAGCAGGGGGAGCAACACTGCCATTTGATTCTACGCTGGCCCCATCCAAATTGATATGGCCAGGAGTCTGGATAACAACAGCGGCAGTCTTGGCACCGTTAGTAGAGGTAATCTCGGCGTTGCTGGCGTTTATATTTCCTTCCACCGACTGGATATTCAATCCGCCACTGCCAGCAGAGGTAATTTCAGCTGAATCCAAGTTAATGTCAAGTCCTGCTACTAGGTTTATCTGACCCCCACCGTTTAATGCAGTTATTGTTGCTTCATTAGCCTCTATATTACCTACCACAGCTGTAATAGTAACTTCATAATGGTTGTTGTTTCCAGAGATGGTGGTGTTGTTTAATATTACATCTCCAGCATGAGATAACATATTAACCGCTTTCCACCTGTTTACCAGTATATTGGGTTCCAATATTATATGGCCATAAACATCCCAATTAATATACTCATTCGAGTTATTTACCACCAATTCTCCAACTGAAGCCGGAACATAAAGGGAGCCATAGATTAAATCATTATCCCACTCTTCATTTTGCAGCACTATTTGCTCCACTACTAGTTGTTGAACCATCAGGTCTTCCACAGTTAAGAACTCACATTTATTATCCTTAAACACCATAATCTCACCCTCGGGTATCTCCACATTAGGCCGTTCGATATCGGTGCCGGGGATCTCAATCATATCTGGCTGCCCGGCTTGTATGTTTAATCTAAAGGTATAGCTCTGAACATAGGGCTCCGATGAGGCTACAATAAGGTGTACCTGAGCAGATCCTTGCTCGGGCAATGTGACCCCATCCTTTAGCTTAAAACATAGGTAATGGCTGTTGCTATTCACTGAACCGCCTGCTAGGGTGTCCTCCTCAATAGCATTATTTACGCATTGAACTTTGCCACCCTCACCATCATCAATATAGAGGTCAAACAATGGATTAGGGCCAGCTTCGCTTAGACTAACGCTGTATAGCATTTCATGGGTGGTAACATTGGCGCCACTACTATTTTCAACCGCCAGCTTTATATTTTCAGTGAAACCTTCCTCCCAATCATATGTGAGCTGATTGTTTTCCAGGAGATTGCCATCGGAGGCGGTCAGGGAAGGAGTCAGATAGAAACTACTGGTATTTAGAGTAAACATAGTTTGCAGATTAACCATATAACGTGAAAAAGTACCAACAGGGTCCAGAGTGCTGAACAAAACCAGACAGCACAGCAGTAAAATGACCAGCCAGCGTCCGGGTCCGGGATGGCGCCAGCGCGGATATCTAGTGGAAGCATATTTATGGTGATACTGCTGTGCAAACAAGGTACTCTCTCCTTCCTCCAGCCTAAAACGAAAGTCATGGTACTTCATCAAATTATGCTGTTAAAAAGGTTTATGTATATTCATAGATAAACAAAAACCGACCCCACAAAAATTGTAGCGGCCGGTTGCGTCTCCAGCTAGCTGTGAGTTAGACGCCCACTTAACACTCACAGTTCATCGCTTCCGCAGAACATATCGTAATTCTTATAATTTCTTGTCAACAACCATGATCAGGCAAGACAAAGAGTATGAAAATATTATGCTATTCCGGACGGACCAGACTGTCCGAGAACTCTTGTACAGCTTACAAGCGCCCCACTTGAGCTGGTTATTTGCCATTTTAAGGGCTGGAGGATATTTTGTGGCCCTGAAATAGTGCACCGTCTTCCACTTTGGAGACCCAGCTTGCACTTTTTAAGACTTTTCGGACAGTCTGGGGCGGTCAAAGACTGCCCCTACAAACATTTGGCGATAGAAACAGGTAAATCGAGATAACCATTTTCGTGTGAATACTTATAACTACAAGTTTTTGTATACATTGTTATTATATACTAAAGTATCTGCCCAACCAACCCCATTAAAGGATGGCAATGTAAATATAACCAAAATTATACTGTACCGTAACCAAGGTGACGGGTCTTGGGGTGAAACACAGGGACGTTCTTTCTGTAACATAGGCAACTGCCTATGTTACAGA
>CAZXIR010000265.1:0-2865 GCA_964640845.1 uncultured Syntrophomonas sp. | reverse complement strand
TCTATATCATTCATATGAGCAAAATCAGTGCTCTCGGCACTTTGCAGGGCTAAAATGGTGGGGACTGGCAAAGCCCCATCACCTGATCCGCTTATGTATCCAAAATGCTCATGGTTCTCTTTTAATCCTGGATAAAACCAACGCTTATCTTTTAACAGTTCGTTAACCGTAAAGGTAATGCTGAATCCATCCCGGCTCTTTACCTTGATTATCCTGGCCTCATCACTAATTCCGGCTTGCTCCAACAGTTGGGCCAGGCTCACCCCACTGACCACATGCATTTTTTTGCTGGGCCAGGTGTTGATTGCACTATACTGGGCTTGAACTTGATTCAAGGCCAATAAATCGGTTTCATCAAAGGTACGGGGATTACTTACCCCATCTCCACTTACCGTTACTGATATTTCCACCTTGGCTGATGCCGGAACAATCAAGATCAACCAGGTCAAGAACAGCGCAAGCAGCAAACACAAGAGCTTGCCAGCCCCAATCCTCTTATAAGCTACCGACTTACCTAAACTTGAGCTGGGTTCTTTTTCTAATTTCATTTTTCTGCACTCCAATCCCAATATGAACATGAAATTTTGGCATAATTTAAGGATCCGACTTGTCATTCCGAGCACCCCGTTTGTCATTCTGAGCACCCCGTTTGTCATTCTGAGCACCCCGTTTGTCATTCTGAGCACCCCATTTGTCATTCTGAGCACCCCATTTGTCATTCTGAGTACCCAGTTTGTCATTCCGAACACCCCGTTTGTCATTCTGAGCGTAGCGAAGAATCTTTTACATCCTTCCTACGGGGAGTTCTTGACAGAAGTCCGGTCCGTGCCGACACCTTGGGTTTAGCAGCCTTATGCCTGGTGTCTTCTCATCGCCCCTCAGTACGATTACTGCTATAAAGGTAAACAGTTGCCCACTCTTAATCCTTACTGCAAAATCAGCGGATTCCTATCGACTTCGGTGGTCAAATCATCCACCATATAGGCTCTAATAATATCACCAGATCTGACATTAAATCCGGCCTGGGCATTCTGCACCTGGTCAAAATCGGCCCGGCTGGCATTAAGGGCCAGCTGTACTCCGTTTCTTATATGGGTAAAGACCACAGTTTCTTTTCCCGGATGACAGTTTATGGGGGTGATGTTGATACTAAAATATCTAAACCCGGATATTCCGGTTTCTACCGTCATATAATTTATTCCATCCTGATTGATACCACTATGGTAGGCATCATCAGCTAGCGGATCCAGAGTGTAGAGCCCAAGTGACCCTGCATTATCCAGTATGCTTTGGATTACACTGGCGTCTTGGTATCCGGCAGCCTTAACTACTACCGTAAAGTCTCCGGCCGAGCCAAACACCTGGGCATCAATATTGATATTTCCATCAGTCAGGGTATACTGCTCACTCTCCAGCTCATTTCCTGCGACCGTGATACTGCTTATAGCACTCCGCCAGTATGGATCATCAATAAAGCTAATATCAACTGACTTACCTACTACCTGATTCAGCAGATCCGGCTGCAGCACCGGAGCTTGGAGAAGACTATTATCTATAGTGTAGACCTCTATCAATTCACCGTCGGCTTTAAGTGAAGTGAGGGTTAGTACTTCACCTTCAATTTTTAGCAGCTGATAATTGCTGCCGATCTCCTCACATTGAATATAAGGGAAACCGGCCCCGGCCGCATAATGCTTACTGCCGGAATTCCCCATAAGATATACAATTCCATAAGCTTTCGGCTCAGTCTGTATCTCCCCCTGATATATGGGATAGGTTCTCATATACTGGTGTTGGTGCCCGACAAACACCATATCCACCCCATTGGCTTCCAGAATCGGAACCCAGTTTTCACATATGGATTCATCAATGGTCTTATTGTCATCGAAAGCGGGATAGGCAGGATGATGGAACATAGCAAAATTCCAGGTCTTGGTGCTGCTCTGCAGGTCTGCCTGCAGCCACTGTTTGGCTGCTTCATTGGTGTTGTTGCCACTGTTTAAAACCACGAAATGGGCATTGCCATAGTCGAACGAATAGAACTCCTGTTTTAATCCCTCAGGCCCATTGGCTGGTAAGGCAAAAAACTGCAGATACATATACCCATCGTGGTTGCCCAGGGTGGGCATTAACGGAATTTGGGAAAAGTAATCGGTGGCTGCATCAAGGAATTGTACCCATTCAGCTTCATCATAAGCATTATTGCTCAAATCTCCTCCCATAAGAGAAAACTTCAGCTCAGGATAATCCTCATTAATTGAATCCAACATACTCTTCCACTCAGTGTAACCTTCTTGTACATCCCCTATATACAGGAAGGAAAAATCATCTGTATCCGCAGCCGTAGTAAATGAGCAGGTGTCGCTCCAGGCTTCTTCACTGCCCACCCGATATACATAGCTGGTATCTGGAGTTAAACCGGAAATATCGGCTTGATAACGATAATTGCTGCTGCCAAATGCTCTTCCCTGCACTTCTACCACCGAGGCAGAAGTAAAATCACCACCAAAATCTGCAGCCGGCATATATTGCAGCCGGGCGGCTAGCTTATCAGACATCAGCCAGGTAATAGTCTGGGTAGTGCCGGGATCATCGGTCCAACTCAGTATTATCTGCTCCGGTCCCAGCTGGGAAGCCAGAGCAGGACCGGAATAATTCCCCCAACCTATAAGCCCGGCCCCAAAGCAAAAACCTAAAACGCTAAGCAGGGCAATATATTTTATTCTTGCTGGCTTCCATCCCCTTGGCATCAGAATGGCCTCCTTTTTACTTCCTATTTAATTGGCTATAGAACAATAAATGCAATAATACCAATGGGCAGCAATAGCCACAGCGACAAAACTGTCACCTGTGGCCCGCTGTCCA
>CAZXIR010000264.1:0-2891 GCA_964640845.1 uncultured Syntrophomonas sp. | reverse complement strand
CTGATCATAACTCCACCTCTGTTCCTTAATTTGACACATAACATAAGCAATAAATGTGCCAGTTGTTCACATAAATATGAAGTGCGAATTTACTGGTACAAATAATAAGTAAACAGCAAAGAGCAAGTATCATTTAGTGATAAATTTAGTGTGAAAAAGCAATAATAGCCGATTTTGTTTTATAATGAGACTATTAAAGGATTAATTAGACAAGTGCTTTAAGGGGGTTTGCTATTTGTGGAATATATGCACCAAATACTCAGCCCGATTATAAAGAACCGGGATACAAATATTGAAGAGCAACTCACTGCAGAGGAAGCAAAGTTAATCAATGCTATAATCCAGCAAAAAACAGATTTACTAAACAAGCAGATTAGCCCTACCTTTGGTGAACTGATCCGTCCCGAAATAATAAACTCATGGCTCAGGTGCAATAATTATGGATTAGATCCATGCCATTTTATAGATGGTCCGGTTCTCGATGATTATACTTTTACAGAACTGATCCGGAAAGAAAACTCGTTCATTCAAGCTGTGGACCCTTATATAAATAAGCTTCAGGGCATATTGTCCGACACCAACTACTTAATTCTTCTTAATGATCCCCAGGGGGTTTTTCTTCGGGTAGTATTTGGCAGCCACACCGTCATAAACCATGTGAATAAAAAATTCCATCTGGAACCTGCGGTTATATGGACAGAAGAAAAGACAGGAACGTGTTCGAAAGAAATGTGTGCCCTTCTGGATGCCCCTATTCAATTATGCGGACCAGAGTTCTATTCTCATGTGTTTTATGATGCCGCCTGCTCCTCCGCTCCCATTCATGATGTTTTTGATAACCTGGCTGGTACTATCACTATAGTCAGCCCCTTTTCATGCCATCAGAATCCTCATTCCTTAGCCTTGGCTACTTCATCAGCCTGGACCATTGAGAATGAATTGCGTCTAGCTCTGAAGGGGGAATTATTCAATACTGCGATGGAGGCTAACGGTGAGCCGGTAATTATTGTTGATAATGCTGGATATATAAAAAAGGTTAATAGCGCAGCATATAATTGTTTTCAGATTAATCCACATAATTGCGATAACTTGCGAATTCAAGATATTCTAGGTGATCAGCCTTTCATTGAATCATCCCTGGAACATGGACAGAAGGTTTCAGATTTTGATTTCGTGCTGGCAGATAAGCAGAGGGCTATTTTAAAATCAGCCCAACCGATAAAAGACCGGTATGGAAAAACTTTTGGTTACACTTTCAAATTCCAAAACATCAAGCACAGGCAACTGAAACCTACGCAAGCAGCTAAGAAACAGGAAAAAAATATTACCTTTGATCTTATTATCGGCAATCAATCTTCTTTGGAGAGATCAATTAATCTTGCGAAAAAATATGCAAAACTTGATGGTAATATACTTATCCAGGGGGAGAGTGGAACTGGTAAAGAGTTGTATGCCCAGGCTATTCACCATGAAAGTCCTTGTGACGGACCTTTCTTTGCAGTAAATTGTGCAGCTATCCCCAGAGATTTAATTGAAAGTGAGTTATTCGGTTATGAGGGAGGAGCCTTCACAGGTGCTGACCGTAAGGGCCGACCAGGGAAAATCGAAATGGCTAATGGAGGTACTCTCTTTTTGGATGAAATAGGCGATATGCCCCTGGGATTGCAAGCTGTTCTATTGAGAGTGCTGGATGATAAAATGATTATTCGGGTTGGAGGCAGTCAGTATACTCCAATTGATTTCAGACTTATTGCCGCAACCAATAAAAACCTGTTAGAGATGGTAGGTACCAAGGAATTCCGGGCAGATTTGTACTATCGACTGGCGGTCTTTAATATCCAAATACCCCCATTGAGGGAAAGAGGGCCGGATATAATAAGGCTGGCCAAATACTTTATTAATTCCGTAGCCAGTAAACAACAAATATCCCCTCCGGATTTAAGTGATGCGGCATTATACTACTTGCTAAACTATAACTGGCCGGGAAATGTAAGAGAATTGGAAAATGCCATGCTATCTGCCGTAAGCATTAGCAGTAATGGGCAGATAGAGCCCCGGGATCTGCCAGAACCAATCCTAAGACAGTTTAATGATTCACTGCCAGACCGGGCAGATACTGACAACACCCGGTATCTTAAAAATCCCGGTAACGATCTATCTATGAAGGAGTTGGAAAAAATAGCAATTATTCAGGCCCTGCTCGCTAATGATAACAAGGTCATTGAAGCTGCCAAAAAACTGGGAATAAGCAAGGCTACCTTATATAGAAAAATAAAAGAATATAAAATAGAAAATGAAGTGCTGGGCAGATAAATGCCGGCCCTAACTTCCTGGTTTATGGCAAGTTAGAGCCTGGCACCTTATGTTCTGAAATCTATGCTCCGGCTGCATTTAACCCGGCCAGGCGACCGAAAGTCGCTGTGCGCCCCAGGGCCAGACCACCAAACATCTGGGGATAATTGTAAGCAAAGAAAGATCCACTATCATTTCCTACTGCATACAACCCAGGAATAGGTTTATGATTGGTATCCAGTACCTGCTGATCGGTATTAATCCTCAATCCATTTATGTTACATAACAGAGTTCCTGAAAGCTTGGCTGCAAAGAAGGGCGCTGTCCCTATATTAGACAATCTAAAATCTACTTTGCCAAAATCTTCATCTTTGCCTTTTTGATTTAGTTCATTATATCGGGCTAAGGTGTTCTTAAACACGTCAACCGGCACTCCCATCTGTTGGGCCAGCTCATCAATGGTATCCGCCTTTATAATCAAACCCCTCTTAATAAAGTTCTCGTGCTCCTCTGCCACAAAATCCAGTCCATCTCTTGGTGGAGCTTCAGGATGGGGTACTATCCGAGAACAGATAGTTGTATGGAACCTGGCAATATCT
>CAZXIR010000263.1:0-2912 GCA_964640845.1 uncultured Syntrophomonas sp. | reverse complement strand
AGGGCATCTTCCCACTTATAAAACCCTGTTTCCTGTCCTAAGAACCCAGACCGGGTAGTATGTCTGTGAAAAATCCAAAACAATCACTTTCTGGAAGCACGCATCAATTGGATGAACCTTAAAGTATAATGTCCTGCTGATCTGAAGATGATGATTAAAATCATTATCGCATGGTTATCTTTTATCCATCACTGGCTTCAGGAATACTGGACAAGCTTCCGAATAACTGATTTTTAAGAAAGCCCCCTAGTTCTTACTTAAAAATCCGGCCCTGGGAAATTAAACGTCATCTTTTCGGATGTCCATCTTTCATCTGCTATCTCTTTGAACGTTTTCGGCTTCATGGAATCTTTCTCAATCTGACAGGCTTCCCATTGTTCATATGCCGCCCGCCAGCGGAGCGCCTTCTTATGCCGCGAAAGGCATATTGATTTCAGCCATTCTTCCAGTTCCAAAGAAAACGGCTCGGTCACAGGCATCGGTGGAATAACCGCGACAAGCCCTTCCACTTGCCGTTGTATTTTGTCCGCATGAAACAGAATAGTTAGCTTATTGTAGTGAGGCCCGATGTCTACATCTTCCTTTTCCGTACTACAATCATTAAAATTTCGGCATCGGGGGCATTTGCTCATCCTTCCTGACCAACCGCTAAGGTAACATTCCCAAATGCCGATGTCCTTGTTATCTTTGGTTAGGACATGACCATCAAGGAACAGGATGAAGCAAGGAATCGCGAAGGTGTCCACAACATCCGCGCAATGAAAATAATCAAAAGGCATACCTTGCAGTACGGATATGATATTTTCTGCCGTTGGCGAATTTGCCAGAATATTAACGTTGCTTTCAATGGATTGGGTGACAAGCATTCTTTAATTTCCGTAATTTCTAATCAAAAGGATAAGTGACTGATCAGTCTCCAATATCTATGTTTTCATAAACCTTCTTTTTGCAGTGGGTCAAGGCTATTTCCGCATTATGTGCTGTAAATTCCGGCATAGAAACTTATTTATGATTCACACGCCATGCGGGAATAGTTCAAGTGTCTCTGGAGAACGGATCGGAATTAGCAGAACTTCCCCGGAAGCATAAAGTTCTTTAAATAGTGAAGGGGAAATACGTTCTCCTTCTCCAATATGAATTTTTTTCCTCTGTAATCGTCTCAACCCATCATCGCCTATCTGATATGTTGAAAAAGCGTTCGTCTTGAATTTCTTTACCGTAATGTAATAGCCTTCTTTATTCTTGTATTTATGCAATATCGGCATTTATTCTCCTTATGGATGTTTCATTATCTGCAACATGAACGAAGATATCCATATGCATTTCCATAACGAGGAACTTAATGACTTAAATATCAATAAGCTAGAACGAGGTTCCGGTAGTTTGCTCCATACGGCAACAGTTGAAACATATCCATAATGAAACTATATTTCATAGTAGTAATCATCAGTAATGTCTATATCCTCAAATTCTAACCCCCTGTGATTTTCATTTTCCGAAATGACCCTCGCAATTTGAATATCACATTCCAAATATTTTTTTATTATAGCAAGTCCCTCATTTTGACCTGGAACAAATTCTTCATCTATTTTTTTTACTTCAATAAATAACGAATGGGGATAATCTTTAAGAAGCCAGACATCCGGTAATTTTGGGTGAACGTTCTTTTGTATTAAATATTCAGATTTTAATATTCGGTCTTGAGCTGCCTGTAACTTTTCAGGAGGGAAATATCTTTTATTATGAAAATCATCAAATAGTTCTTTTTGAAATGATTCTTTTGGAGGATTATTTATTTTTAGCCATTTAGTTGAATATAACAGACGAATCGAATGAGTATAATATCCCCTTTCAAATTCAGCTGAATATTTTTTTATGGCACGACACTCGAGAAAGTATCTATTCGGTCTTTCTTTGGCTTTCTCAATAATTTTTTGTCTGTTATAGAATGGGACAATTGATGGAATTATTCTGTAATCATTTTTAAATGAGTTTTCTTTTTGGAGTTCTTTAACCCACGTATCTCTATCCGTTTCTTTAAAGGTTATGACTTTTTGCGGAATAAGAATTTTTTTTCGCATATGTTAACCTCGAATTTAGAAAACAGTGGAACAAAAACTCAACCGTTATAAATAATCATTCAGGGTCAACAAACTGACGGCTGTCGCGCAGTTCGGTGATCAGAGTTCGTTCATGTCACTCTAGCGTCTTGTAGAAAACCTTGTTCCATGAGCCCCACATCACCTTCAGCAACACAGAAACGTCCCAGTCCATGATTGGTTTCTTGGCGTTCAGGTAATTATTAAATATAAATTTGCTCGCCTCTGTCGTAGCGCATTCTTTATAAATCCTCGCAAACTCTTGCTGTATGAATGGTTCGAGCCCCATTCTTAGAAGTTCCAGTGCCCTGTCAACGCGTTCACGGTTTGTGATGACCATATCATTTGTTCCTATTGATGACATTTATTGATTCTCCTGTTACCCTTGATTATGAAATTTGGTTGAGATCAATAACCCAATTGCTACTAAATTATATTTCAATCCCGCATCTGTCAACTTTCCCTTGAAATGTCATAAGTTTATTTTATTTATTTTTTCAGGGTGAAGGCAAAATCGTTTTCTACTCAGAAAAATAACCTATATCGGGCTGCTCCAGTGTACCTATAACGACCCCCCTATCAAGAAGACGATTTTGTTCTTCACATGATGTTTCTGGTAACAGTGCACACGAATGACAAGCACCAAGATTACAACTGTCTGGTCCTTGTCCTTTGCTTTCGATACATACCGGATCAGTGGAACACCAACGTGCTTTTTCTAGGGCTTTCGCCAATACTTCCTCAAGATGATCAGGCTGTCCCATCCGGACTAAACCTCCCATTGTGCCTTCGGAATCACCCGCAGCAGTGTAA
>CAZXIR010000262.1:0-2954 GCA_964640845.1 uncultured Syntrophomonas sp. | reverse complement strand
GAGGTGATTTGGGTATGACTATTGGCACATTATTTATAACTGCTTTTTTAATCGGCTTGTCAGGGGCCATGATGCCGGGACCTCTGTTGACGGTTACTATCGCTGAGAGTGCCCGGAGGGGTTTTATTGCTGGACCGCTGATTATATTGGGACACGTTATGCTGGAATTGATTCTGATACTAGCACTGGTAGCAGGGTTGTCAGTTGTTTTGGAGAATGCCTCGGTAAGCAGCACCATTGCTTTGCTGGGGGGACTATTTCTGCTGTATTTGGGTTTTACCATGAGCAGGGATGCGCTTAAAGGAAATATCGTACTGGGTGATATTAATCAAGATAAAGCCCAGCCCTATAAAAAGGGAATGCATCCAGTTGCAGCCGGAGTAATCATCAGCCTGGCCAACCCATTCTGGAGCATTTGGTGGGCAACCGTGGGCCTGGCTTACCTGACTATATCGCTGGAAAGCGGTACGGTAGGGTTGGCTTCTTTTTTCTCCGGTCATATCCTGGCTGATCTGGTCTGGTATTCTCTAGTTGCGGCGGTAGTTGCAGGGGGCAGGAAATTTATCAGTCCACCGGTTTATAAATATGTAATTACAATCTGCGGTATTTTCCTGGTGCTACTGGGCGTATACTTCATATACAGCGGTCTGGTTCATTAAGCTAGCTATTTTAGATAATAAAGATTGCCCACTTGTTTAACTTCGCCCAAGGCCAGCAGACGCTGTAGATGGACAAAGATGGCCATTTTCTCCCACATTTTAAATAGCCGGAAGGATTCCTTGATCTGCCCATGGAATATTAATAGATCAGTTAACTGCTCCAGGTTCATAGGTTGTTTTAAGCTCTGTATAAGCTGATCTTCTTTCCTAAATATAATATCAAGATAATTTTTTAGTCTGGTCTGGATGTTTTCCCTGATTATCCCTCGGTGGGAGGATATGATTAAAGAAGGCTTTATATCTATGCATAATTTGATGGACTGGATATAATCATCCAGATTACTGCATAGGTGTCCATACCAGGGGCCAAAGCTGCTTAGTTCTATATCGGAGCTAAATAATATGCCATCTTCCATTAGAAAGCAGCAGTGTCCGGGAGTATGGCCTGGGGCATGAATAACCTGCACTTTTGTTTTACCAAAATCGAGTATTTGACCATCACTAAATTCCTGGTGAACTGCTGAGGGCCGGGCGCCGGTCCACTCGAAAAACAACTTTCCCAGTTTCTCCTCCTGGAAGTGACTGAAACCATAATATTCAGAAAATACCTCCTCAGACCTGATGGCCGGGGCATCCAGGGTATGAGCCCAGATTTTAGCCTGGGAGAATCGATGATTGTTCATTATATGATCTTCATGAAAATGGGTATTGATAATAATATCGATGTTATTATTCAGTAAATAATCAATGTTGTCTTTTCCACAGGAAGTATCGAATAAAACCCTGACTTCATCGTCAATTAATAGACTGTGAGCATAGGGAAAACGTGCTCGGTCAGGAGCTTCGATAAATTTAATTTTATTCTGCACGTTCTGAAACACTGTTACACCTCCGATTGAATACTACACATGATCTCTATAAGTCGAGATTCCAGTCTTAACAAATCTGGTGACGAAAAACTCCGATCTGGACCCAGGTCTACTTTGATTTCACTTACTATTTGCGAGGGGGGAGCGGATAGTATAATTATTTTATCGGCCAGGTAAAGGGCTTCTTTTAGGTCATGAGTTACCGCTATAAGGGTGAACTTATTTTCCAACCAGAGTTGGTGGATATCACTCATGATGCTGGCCTTAACCTTTAAATCAAGGGAGGAAAAGGCTTCGTCCAGTATTAATAGATCCGGTTGGGTTATTAAAGCTCGGGCCAGGTTGACTCTTTGTTTCATACCACCGCTTAGCTGAGATGGTAAATAATTTTCGAAACCGGTTAATCTTAGCCGGGCCAATATCGGCTGGTAATCTCTGTTTTGATCTACGAACAGAAGGTTATCTTTGACGTTGCGCCACGGTATAAGTCGGGGTTCCTGAAATACAAACCCGATTTTTTCATAATTACCATTAATTTTTCCCCGGCTAGGTGTCTCCAGCCGGGAGATTATTCTCAAAAAGGTAGTTTTGCCAGCTCCGGAAGGACCCAGCAAAACCAGGCGCTGCCCCCTGCTGATGGTCAAATTCCAATTGTCCAAGACCTTTAAAGACCCATAAGACTTATAAAGCCCCTCAACTGTCAGGCAACTTTCCATTGATCAGATACCCTCCTCAGACCCAGTTTAATGAGCCGCTCAGTAATAATGCCCAGGAGTACAGCAATTAAGGTCAGAGCCCACACTCCAGGAAAATCAATGTTCATCCGCATCCGCAGGATTTCTACTCCCAGGCCACTGCCCCCACTCAAGTATTCGGCTACCAAAATCACTTTCCAGGCCTGGCCAATACTGACATCAGCTATTGCGGCAATAAAGGGCAAGAGTGAACCTAGATAGATATCTTTCAATACCCTGCTGTGAGGCACCTTATAGAGGCGAGCCATTTCCAGGAGGTTTTTATCCAAATTGCGTACTCCGGCTACGGTGGTAAGAATGGATATAGGCAACAGGGAAAGAAAGGCAATAAAAACCGGACCCTTCCACCCAATACCCCAGGCGAATATAACCAGGGATAACCAGGAAATAACCGGGACTGCTTGTATTATCATTATCAGGGGCCGAAACATATCGTATATAGTATCAGATAAACCCAGCAATAATCCGCCTGGCAGCCCTATAAGCATAACCAGCAATAAAGCCAGGAATACTTTCCAGGCCGTATCCCAGCAGGCCAATAAAATCCGGCTGGAAAAAAGAAACTCCAGCATTACATCAAGAGTTTCATTGGGGCTTGGAATGATACTCTTATCTAATATCGCCGCCAGTAACTGCCAAATTATTATAAATATCATAATACCTATAAAGCC
>CAZXIR010000261.1:0-2960 GCA_964640845.1 uncultured Syntrophomonas sp. | reverse complement strand
GCAGCGAAGAATCTTTTAGATCCTTCGGCATTGCCTCAGGATGACATTACTGAAATACTTGGCTAATATTATGAAAAAATCAATTATGCAAAATCCTCCTCGAATAAAACAAAATTATCATATATTAAACACACTTTTGCCATATTTGATGTTTATTATTAAAGCACAGCAGATATTTAATGTCTGCCAGAATAAATTCATTCCCAAGAAAGGAGTGTTGTAAATGAACACCATTAAAAAACTTATTGCGCTAGGAACTGTAGTAGTGACGATTGGAGTGGTTTCGGCAGCAGCTTTAGCATCCGCCTACAGCAACCCGGCCGAAGCAGTAGCTGGTCTAACCGGCAGAACAGTGGAAAATGTTGTGGCAGAAAGGGTTGAAACTGGAAATACCTATGGCACCATAGCCAATGAGGCGGGAGTACTTACTGAATTCCAGGCCCAAGTCCTGGAGATGAAAAAGGACCGGCTGGGCTCTAGGGTTGAGGCCGGAAATATGACCCAGGAACGGGCCGATGCAATTATTGAAGCCTTGGAAGAAAACCAGGCTAATTGTGATGGCACCGGGCAAGCCCGAGTAGGTCAGAACATGGGAGCATGTTTTGGTGCGGGCAGCGGAATGATGAATGGTTCAGGCCAAAGACTGGAAGCAGGCAATGGAATGGGTAAAGGAAATGGCGCAGGTCAAGGTTTAGGAGCCGGAGCAAGCCGTGGTCAGGGTGGCAATGGCATGGGACTTCGGGATGGATCCTGCTTTAACCAGTAATCAATATGCAGTTTAACTAAACAGCTCTTGGGTTCTATGAATCTAAGAGCTGTTTTCTCTTGTGTAGGAGCGCAGCCCGGCAAATTGTGGAACAACTTTTTCCACCTTCTAACTGGGACAAAGAGCCACGGGGACAGGTTCCTTGGCCCATCCTATAGGATGGGCCAAGGAACCTGTCCCCGTGGCTCTCTTAAAATTAAAAGTCTCTTTTGGTATAGATGCGCAGTGCTAACAGGTAGGAAAAGGCCAGCAACAGGAGTACTAATAATATGGTAGATCCGGCCAACAGCCAGCTATTTTGTTGAGATAAATTTAGTAAGCTTTGCAGCCCGGGTTGATGATGATTTTGCAGAAGATAGCCGGCAATTTGGGGTGGAGCAAAGAATATCAGCATGAAAACAATGATATTAATAACCCGCATCCACTGAGCTCCGGTCTTGAAATAGGCCGGAAGAGATACTGCCGACAGGAATATAACCGATATCATGGCAAATGATATATCTGAACCATTGATCAATCGATGGTCAAAAGGCAGCGGAGCCAAGTGGAAAACCAGTCCTATGATGGCTGTCATGACCAGGGCTATACCTGCAAAAACAAATATAGATAGGTATTTGGCTAACACAATTTCCTTTCGGGTTATCGGCAGACTATTAAGTATTATATCTGAATTGTTCTTAAATTCACTCTGTATTGCTCCAATTATAGTAATGTAAGAAATACCGAAGGCCGTCATGATGTATACAAAGTCTTTAAAAAACGGGTTGGAAAATACCATAAACATTAAAATGCTATAAAAAAACCCAAACCACAGCATCTTTTTCTGCAGCATGATTTCCTTCCTAATTAGATGAGTCATGTTTATCCCCCCTCACTGTATAAAGCATAACCTGATCCAGGCTGGGTTTTTCATAAACAACCTGATTCCCCAGCAATTTTCTCATCTCCCCTGGTTGATGGGTAAGCCCTTCAAAACCAAAATCACTTTCGCGAAATCCCAGCATTAAACGGTGCACCCTTTGGTTGAAAAGATCCTTGGGTCCCTTTACCAGCAGATAGGTGTTGATGATTTCCTCTCGCGTGTCAGATAGAATGATATGTCCTTTGTTTATAAAACATATATAATCCGCTATTTTTTCAAGATCAGACGTAATATGGGTCGAAAAGAGAATCCCTTTTTTTTCGTCCTGCATCTCCCTCTGAAGTATATCCAGGAGTTCACTGCGAAAGACCGGATCCAGTCCAGAAGTTGGTTCATCCATAATAATTAGTTCAGCCTGGTGAGAAAATGCCAGGGCCAGGGAAAATTTGGTTTTCATTCCCCGGGACAGGTCTTTTATTTTCCGACGGGGGGGTAATTCGAAATCTCCCAGGTATTGGCGGTAGCGTTTTTCGTCCCAATTGCGGTAGAAAGGTGCTGCAACTCTCTTCATCTCGTCCACTGTCAATTCTTCGAAAAAGTAGTTTTCATCATAAACAAAACCAATCTTCTGTTTGATTTCCTTCTGGTTAATGATATTGTCCTGACCAAAAATATTAATCCTACCACTGTCACGTTTGATCAGATTCATTATCAGTTTGATGGTGGTAGTTTTCCCTGCTCCATTGGGACCGATAAAACCCATGATATAACCCCGGGGTAAAGTAAGCGAAATCCGGTCCAATTTGAAATCGCCAAATGATCTGCTCACTTCCTGAAGCTCAAGAATATTCGGCATAATACTAAACCTCCCTGTATAACAGTTTCAACATTTCCTGCAGTTCCTCCAGGCTGATGTCCAAGACTTTGCTCTCGGCTACTATATCCATCAGCCTATTTTCTATTAAACTCATCCTTTTTTCTCTTAACAGTTCAGGTTTTTGAGGCGCCACAAAGGATCCTTTTCCTGAAACGGTTTCTATGAAACCATCCCTTTCCAACTCTTCATAGGCTCGTTTAGTGGTAATAACACTAATTTGCAGCTGTTGCGCCAGATGGCGAATTGAAGGCAGCGGTTCTCCGGATTCAATTTCTCCCCTTAATATATGGCTTCGAATCTGCTGGCGAATCTGTTCATAAATTGGATCTGGAGAAGCATTGGAGATGATAATATTCATTGGCAATCCTCCATAGTACATAGATAGTACATAGTACATAGCACATAGCACATAGCACATAGCACATAGCACATAGCACATAGCACATAGCACATAG
>CAZXIR010000260.1:0-2968 GCA_964640845.1 uncultured Syntrophomonas sp. | reverse complement strand
GCGATGTAAAAATTTACTCCATATGGGAAGGAACCAACTTTATTCAATCCCTGGACTTAGTAGGACGTAAATGGACTATGAATAAAGGCGCTACCTTTGGTCGGTTCATCAAGGAAATGAAAGATTTTTACGAAAGCAATAAAGGAGCAGAAGGATTTGAAAAAGAATTCCAAAACCTGGGTCGTGCCCTGGAAGCCTACAAAGCAACCCAGAAAACTATAATGAGCTATATGGGCCAGAAAAAATTCGGCATGCTGCCCCTCAATTCCCATCGCATTCTAACCGCTACTTCCCAGTTGTTCTGCGGCCGTTGTATCCTGGATCAGGCCCTGGTAGCTGATAAAAAAGCCCGGGAGTTGGGTAAAGAACATTTCGATTACAATTTCTACGTGGGTAAAGTAGCTGCTGCCAGGTATTACCTGCGCAACGTGGTACCAAATGTTTGGGCAGTAGCCGACCTGGTTCAAGATGGTGATACATCAGCCCTGGATATTCCTATGGAAGCATTTGATTATTAAAATAGCATAAGCTGTGAAACACTATATTAGCAGGTGGTTACTAGCCTGGTTTGAGCAGGCGCGTAACCGCTTGTTTGGTTTAAGGAACATTTCTTAAAAGAACATACTAATAATTTAATGATAAAAGTGATAGAATGGATTTCGAGTAAGAAGAGTAGTTAGTTTTATCTTACTAGACCCATATATCAGAGGATGTTTTAGCCCCAAACGCCCGAGTCAGGTTTACGTCCTAAGTTAGCAGCATGCTTGGCTCTGCAGGAGTGAATAAGAATTGATTAGATCAAACATTATACTAAGCATTATGGGAAAGATACTAGTCATCATTGGGTTGGCCATGGCCACCAGTGCCTTATGTTCATTTATATATCACGAAGAAGTTTTCAAGCAACTACTATTGTCTACCTTAATAACCCTGGTAAGTGGTTTTCTTCTTAGTTTAAGTTCAGGGAACTCCAGTGATCTGAACTATAAAGAGGGGTTTGCGATCGTAGCTTTGGGCTGGTTTACCGCTTGTTTATATGGTTCCCTCCCTTTTGCCCTGAGCGGATACTTTCCATCCTATATCGATGCATTCTTTGAAACAGTGTCCGGAATTACTACCACCGGGGCTACCATATTAACTGATATCGAAGTATTACCGCGTGGACTGCTGTTCTGGCGCAGCCTTACCCAGTGGTTGGGTGGAATGGGGATAATGGTTTTATTCATTGCGCTCATTCAGGTCATCGGGGTGCGGGCCAAGCAGATATATCGGGCAGAGATTGCCGGCGGAGCTGTGGCCGGGAAAGTAAATACTAAAGCCAGGGATACCGCCAAAAACTTTTGGAAAGCGTATGTAGGACTTAGTATAATACTGTTGTTCTTACTGTGGGGTGAAGGAATGACTTTGTTTGATGCTTTTTGTCATACCTTTGCCACCATGGCCACCGGTGGGTTTTCGACCTGGAATGATAGCATTGCCCACTATGCCAGTCCGGCCATACAATGGACTATAATCGTCTTTATGTTTCTGGCCGGAACCAATTTTTCTTTGCATTACCTGGCCTTTATAAAAAAAGACTTGGGAGTTTATCTGCGGAGTAGAGAATGGAAATTTTATCTTATACTGGTAATTGTCTTTTCCGGAGTGGTATTTGCAGACCTGGTTCAGCTTCCGCTGGGAGAGTATCGGATTAGAGCTACCCTGTTTCAGGTAATTTCCATGATGACCACTACCGGCTTTGCGACCGAGGATTACCTGCAGTGGACATTAGCAGCCCAGGCGGTATTGGTTATTATGTTATTTGTTGGTGCCAGCACCGGGTCTACCTCAGGAGGGATAAAAGCAGGTCGTATGCTGATTATGCTGGATAGAGCCAAGATAGAAGTAAGAAAAATAGTACATCCCCGGGCAGTTATATCTCAGCGTTTAGACAAAGACACCATTAGCGATTCCATTATTATTAATGTGCTCTTGTACTTTTTCCTATATATTGTTTTTGTTTTAATTGGCATGCTGGTGCTGGCAGCTTTGGGACTAGACCTGATAACCAGTTTTTCAGCAGCAGCCAGTTGCATGGGCAATGTTGGTCCGGGTTTTGGGGCCGTAGGACCGGTATTGAACTATGCCTTTATACCTGATTTGGGAAAGATAGTCTTATCCATGCTGATGCTGTTAGGCAGACTGGAGATATTTCCGTTGTTAGTATTGCTCTACCCCGGTTTTTGGAAAAAATAGTTGTAGGCAATAAACAATTTTTAACAGATGGCATCAAATGCCTGGAGCTCTTTGGGTTTAACCCTTTTTCCAGTGAATAATAATAAAGTATGTGCTAAACCAGGAATAGATGGTATAATAGCCTTTGAATTTAAAACAATGGCGGTCGCAGCCTACCCGCCTGAAAAAAACAAGGAGGAATGCTGCATGCATCAGGCCCAAACATCACAGTTATCAGAAAAACCCCAATTATCAGTCCTGTTTCTTATAATCACCAGCCTTTTCGTAACCTGTCTATTAATAACCAACATCTCAGCTGGAAGGCTGATAGAATTCATGGGAATCCCTTTAACAGCAGACCTGTTTCTGTTTCCCATCACTTATATTTTCGGGGATGTGCTAACAGAAGTATATGGATTTAAAAGGGCGCGCTTAACTATCTGGATGGGATTTGGAGCCAATCTTCTCATGGCCCTGTTTTTTATTTTCATTATTAACCTGCCTTATCCAGAGTTCTGGGAATTCAACGATGCCTATAACACCGTTCTGGGTTTTACCCCGCGCCTAGTAATCGCATCTTCAGCCGCATACCTGGTCGGTGAGTTCTCCAACTCCATAATTCTCTCCCGCATGAAAGTATGGACAGAAGGACGCTGGCTCTGGACCCGAACAATCGGTTCGACCCTAGTGGGACAGGGCGTAGACACCCTGGTTTTCATGTCCATAGCCTTTGGCGGCACCTATGCCCTCCCCA
>CAZXIR010000259.1:1264-2996 GCA_964640845.1 uncultured Syntrophomonas sp. | reverse complement strand
AAACAGTAATTATTGTTTCAAAGAAATCCAATGATATTGCAGACGCCATTCTTCACCGCATGCATCGGGGATGCACCATTTTAAGTGGTAAAGGAGCCTACACCGGTCAGGCGGAAGATATCATCATGGTTACCACCGGCAAAACCCAGGTTCCCCGTTTAAAGGAATTAATTTTTCACCTTGATCCCCAAGCCTTTATCACCATAACCGACGCTGTAGAAGTTTACGGCAGAGGTTTTAAACCCTGGGATACTGAAGACGTCTAAACGTCCGTTAATAATGAAGAAGGCCCTGGCAAGAACGTTCTCTTGAGATCTCATACAGGACTTATGCGAACTGCTGCCATGGTCGACGGCACCGTAGCAAGATACTATTCCCTTGCCTGCTCCGACTAACCAGAGCCCTCAACTTTCCTTATCATTCACACTCATAAAGCTCTTTTAAAGGAACCCTATCCTTTTGGAAACTATCCAGGTATTCTATATTCACCATATCTCCATCCAGATGATCAAGCCAAACCGGTGAGCTTTTATACTGCACCTCAATAACTCCCAAAGAATCTATTATTTCTTCGGCTCTTTTTCTATCCATAATCATATCCTTTCGCATTTTGGCACAACTGCAAATAACAATTTGCCTGTCCTCAGAGGCACCATTCCCAATTCATTAAGGTATATTGGCCGTAAGAATCATTCCGGGATTACCCCAACATTTATCGTACAATCCCGCCTGGTATAGCACCGAGCCTCGAGCCTTATGCTTAGCATGCCGCATATTTAATAAATTTAAGGTGCCATTTTTTCCCTTCCACATGGTCTGGAGGCGCAGCATGGCGGGCCGGGACTATGACAACTGCGGGAAAACTACCAGTTATAAAAGAATGCTCCTTATTATATTTTCAAAAAAACGCCCTGTTTTGCAAACAGTTCATTTGCACTGTCCTCTCATTACAGAAAACTCACTACCGTTTTTTTGCAAAAATCAGGTAAGATAAAAGTAGGCTTAAGAGTATAAACTATATATGATTATTTTGTTACTAGCTTTATAACAGAAAGGATGCAGCAGCTTATGAAGAAACGGTCATGGAACTTTTTATTGTTTATTATAATTGTATTGTTGGCTCTATCAGGCTGCCAGAAGCAGACAGTAGTTAGTGATATGGAAGATCCAACGCCCCTGGAAGCGGTTCAGCCTCCGGATTCGCAGCGCGAGCCCCAACCACCGAAAGATATTGTGGAACCCGAAGCTCCTACCGAGCCGGTCAGCACCGGAAATCAAACCTTGAACTGGTACTTTGTCCGCAACCAGGATCATAAAACTCCCGGTATAAACAATGAGATAGACTTTTCTCTTAAGGATTACGATGCTTATTATGTAGGCAGTAAAGACCCGGTTATATTTTTGACCTTTGATGAAGGCTATGAAAATGGCTACACCGCAGAGATACTAGACATTTTAAAAGAAAATCAGGTGCCTGCGGCCTTTTTTGTAACCGGGCCTTATGTTACAGGTAATCCGGAATTGATTAAGCGGATGGTAGCCGAGGGACACCTCGTTGGCAATCACAGCCAAACCCACCCTTCCATGCCAGCCAAAACCAGCAATCCGGAGCAATTTAAACGGGAGATTACCGATGTAGCCGGATCTTTTCAAGATCTAACCGGTAAAGAAATGCCGAAATTTTTCCGCCCGCCCCGAGGAGAATACAGTGAAAAAAGCTTGCAGATGACCA
>CAZXIR010000259.1:0-1164 GCA_964640845.1 uncultured Syntrophomonas sp. | reverse complement strand
AAATTTTTCCGCCCGCCCCGAGGAGAATACAGTGAAAAAAGCTTGCAGATGACCAAAGAGCTAGGCTACAAGACAATATTCTGGAGCTTTGCTTATCAAGACTGGTTAATAGATGAGCAGCCAGATCCCGAAAAATCCTATCAGAGAATTATACAGGGTACTCATAACGGCCAAATCATGTTGTTGCATGCAGTTTCCTCCACTAATACCCAGATACTGGACCGAGTGATAAAAGATATCAAAAAAGAAGGCTATCGCTTCGCACCCCTAACAGAACTCCAATAAACAAAACAGGGGGACGGTTTGGTGACCAGGGGTGGTGACCAGAACCATCCCCCTGGTCGTCCCCTGTTTGCTTTACACAAATAGGTCAGGTGCCCATTGTTCAACACCAGAGGCCGGTATTTCTCCCTGCAGTATAGAAGCAAAAGCCTGTAAAACCATCAGAGCAGATCCCACCGGGTAACTAAAGGCGGTCCAATTTTCACTGTCTTCACCGTCATGATTAGGAATCACCCAATCAAAATGACAGGCCAACCGTAACTCATCCGGAGCACTACCGGATCGTTGCTTAATGTTTTTCAAATCATTAAAAGACAATATTCCCTTTTGGCGTTGGGTCCGGTGCAAGAGCTTACGGTGCATAATATCGGTAACCAAGGCAGGTATATCGGCATGCTGCGACTTCAGCCACACAATTTCCCCCTGTGATATAGGTGATAAAAATACTTTCAGCATCGGCACCTCAGCCATTTGAGGCGCATTCCATAAAGCCTGGGGAATAAAAGGATTCCCTTCGAAAAGCACATCTTGCCCCTTCCCCAGGATCTGGAGCAGTTCATTCACATCCAAGGCCTGCAGATCACCCCGCACCTCTAACAGTATAAAGCTGTCCCGATTTCCCAAACGCATCATCTCATCCCAGGAACGGAAATAATAATCTATACCCTCACTTTCGCCAGGACGAGGTTCCCGGCTGTTGTAAAGAACCAGTTTATGCATATTCCCATAAAGCTGCGGGTAAAAAGTCCGCAAAGCATTACACAGCGGACCTTTCCCGACGCAAGAAGGTCCACCCAACAAAACTAATCTTCCTGTAGATTTCATTATTCAAACACTCCTCCTCTCTATTGTTGCCATTATTAGAAAATAACTTGGTGGAGA
>CAZXIR010000258.1:0-3004 GCA_964640845.1 uncultured Syntrophomonas sp. | reverse complement strand
ATATCTCGAATTACTTGATAGGATAAATATATTTGAGGATGCTTGTACAAGCCAAGAAATTTGGATTGTATAGGCTTTTTTTAGGGTGTTTTTTCCGTAAACTAAACCAGTGCCTCGATACATACCGGTTCTTCAACTCAACCCTCATGCCAAGCAAGCAGAGCTATTCTGGCAAATTACATTTCACTATACATAGGGAATATCGCTACTATATTAGATATGTTTTAGACCATATAGAAGTACGTAAAAAGCATGTGATAATTAACACAAAATTAATTGATATATAAGTGTTTTACAAGTATACTTTTACACAGTAATTATTATTAAGTCCTGGAAAGGAGAAGCTTTTGGCTCAGGTAACTATTTTCTCAGGTGCTTTTGGCAGCGGAAAAACCGAAATTGCACTAAATTATGCTTTGGAAAGGGCCAAGCACACCGAATATAAGGAGATATTACTTGCCGATCTGGATACGGCTAATCCTTACTTTGTCGCCAGGGATGCCAAGGATCTTCTAGGAACAGAAGGAGAAAAAATACGTATTATTGCACCCGTTAAGGAGTTGGCTCTGGCAGATGTACCTAATCTGCCTAGCGAGATTCTTGGCCTGTTGCGCGCAGATAACGATATGGTGGTGGACCTGGCCGGTGATAAATTTGGAGCACTGGTCTTAGGATATTTAAGCGGATATATTAGAGCCAGACACCACTTTAATATGTACATGGTTGTCAATCCATACCGTCCTTTTTCTTCCAGCATTGATGAGGTAATAGAATTAAAAGGAATGCTGGAAAGAGCTGGTAGAATTGAGTTTAGTGGTATTATAAGCAATCCCAACCTGGTAGAAGAAACAACTTTGGAGTTAATCCAGGAAGGGCATGGTAGGGTGGTAGAATTTGCGAAAGAAATGGGTATTCCCGTTGCATACCTTGCGGTAGAAAGCAAATACTATCAGGAACTTTATCCTGAATATGGAAATCATCTTAAATGCATCAAATTATTTTTAAGACCCAATTGGATAAGGGGCTTGGAGGAGGAATGAAGGATGGCGAAGGGCAGGGTTAAGTTTTTTACTGACCGTTGCAAAGCCTGTGGGCTTTGTATAGAGTTTTGTCCTAAAGATGTACTGGGCTTTGATGAACATACTATCAATATCCTGGGCTATCATCCCATAAAAGATATTAAACCTGAACTATGTACAGGTTGTGCTATATGTGGAGTAGTTTGCCCAGATCTGGTTATCGAGGTTGAAAGGGAGTGATAGTATGGAAAGAGTATTAATGAAAGGTAATGAAGCCTTGGCTGAGGGAGCAATTTTGGCAGGATGCCGGGGCTTCTTTGGATATCCGATTACACCGTCTAGCGAAATAGCTGAATATATGGCCCGAAAGATGCCTAAAATTGGTGGGATATTCGTGCAGGCAGAAAGTGAACTGGCTGCAATCAACATGGTTTATGGTGGTGCGGCCACTGGAACCCGAGTGATGACAGCATCCTCTGGACCTGGCTTAAGTCTGAAACAGGAAGGTATATCATTTATTGCTGAAGCTGAACTGCCCTGTCTGATTGTTAATGTTTCCCGTGGAGGACCAGGTCTGGGAGGTATACAACCGGCCCAATCTGATTATTTTCAAGCTACTCGGGGGGGAGGGCATGGCGATTATCATATTATGGTTTTAGCCCCCTCTGGTTCACAGGAAATGATGGATTATGCTATAGAAGCTTTTGAGCTGGCAGATAAATATCGGATCCCAGTTATGATCATGGCAGAGGGAACCTTGGGTAATATTATGGAACCAATTATTCTGCGAGAGCCTACCACAAAATTTACCGAGAAACCATGGGCTACTACCGGATGTGAGGGAAGAAAACCTAATATAGTAAATACCCTCCATTTAGGTACTGAGGAATTGGAAAATAGAAATCTGCACTTATTCAAAAAGTATCAGATTATTAAAGAAAACGAAAAAAGGGCTGAAACCTTTTTGACTGAGGATGCTGAATTAGTAGTGGTAGCGTTTGGCATCATGTCCCGGATAGTTAAAAAGGCAGTAATTGAAGCCCGTAAAAAAGGGGTTAAGGCCGGGTTGGTAAGACCGGTTACCTTATGGCCTTTTCCCGATGAGCATATACGTAAAGCTGCCGAAGGTGCCAAAATAGTCCTGTCAGTTGAGATAAGCATGGGGCAGATGATACAAGACATACAACTGGCTCTGGCTGGCAGAGTACCGGTAGACTTTTATGGGCGGATAGGATTTACACCTAATCCGGAAGAAATACTGCAGGAGATTATGCGTTTGGCAGAAAGGGAGGGGTTATAATGAAGAAAGTTTTCCAAAGGCCAGAGAGCTTAACGGATGCCAAAAATCATTATTGTCCCGGATGCTCCCACGGTATAATTCACCGTCTGATAGCTGAATGTATGGATGAAATGAATATACGGGAAAAGACCATTGGAATTTGTCCGGTGGGATGTTCAGTTCTGGCTTATGATTATTTTAACTGTGATATGCTGGAAGCTGCTCATGGGAGGGCACCAGCCATTGCTACCGCTATCAAAAGGCTGTTGCCGGATCGTTTTCTGTTTACCTATCAGGGGGATGGAGATCTGGCATCAATCGGCATGGCAGAAATTGTACATGCATCCGCCCGGGGTGAAAAAATAACAGTGTTTTTTGTAAACAACACCCTGTATGGAATGACTGGCGGACAGATGGCACCAACTACCTTACTGGGCCAGGTCACAACTACCTCACCTTATGGGCGAAAAGTTGAAAATGAAGGTTACCCCATGAAAATGGCGGAATTGCTCAGCTGCAATGAGGGATCAGCTTATATTTGCAGAACTGCGGTTAATAATCCAGCTAATATAAATCGAACTAAAAGGGCTATAAAAAAAGCCTTACAGGTACAGGAAAAGGGTTTGGGTTTTTCAATGGTGGAGATACTATCGACCTGCCCTACTAATTGGGGATTGAGTCCGTTGGACGCTATGAAATGGATGGA
>CAZXIR010000257.1:0-3028 GCA_964640845.1 uncultured Syntrophomonas sp. | reverse complement strand
ATATTAATTATAAACTCTAAGACTCCGTTTGACAATGATTTTATCTTTTTAAAATAGATCATTACTTTTACTTTTATGTTTTTGGTATTACCCTGGCTTAGCCAGGTAGGAATGGTTATATGAAAGAGAAAATACCCCTATGCTAGCATTGAGGTTCTAACATAAGGGGTATTAATTCATAGTGATTAAGAAAAGAGATCTAATCTTATTATCCCCGTACTTTCTTTTTTGCTTTCTTTTCTATATATATCGCACAATCAGGACATACCATTTCACATATCATACATGCTATGCAGCTGTCTTCATCTTTAGGTTCAATAGCGGGAGTGCCGTACAATCCAAGATGATCTGACCAACGCAGAACGTCATTGGGACATTTCTCCTTACAAAGTCCGCATCCTTTGCAATATTCAGGAAAAATATGAAATATAGCTTTTTCCATGGGGGTGGATATCGCTTTGAATTCTTTAGCCATTAGTATCCACCTCTTCCTGTAAAGATTTTTCTGCCATTTGTTTTCCAATTTCCATTGCTTTATAATTTAGTTCTCTTAGTTTGGGGTCTGCTTCAAATTTGTAGGCCAATCTGTGCTCCAGTGCTTCCTTGGCGGCTTCAAAAGATACTACATTGGTTAATCCGATTACCGCTCCCATTATGATGATATTAAACACCTTTGGATGGAGTTCCTGGTTGGCAGTATTCACCGCCGGAATAGCAATTATTTTTTTAAACTCTTGGGGCAGATCTTCTTTGTCAAAATCAAATCCGCTGTCATATACGAACAAGGTATTCTCATCAGAATATCCTGCTGTTCTGGCGATGGCCCGCCCACTCAAAGCAATGACCACATCAGCCTTATTAAATTTTGGTGCGCCAATTCTCTCATCGCTAAATTGAATGAAGGCTATGGACACCCCGCCTCTCTGTTCCAGGCCGAAGTTGGGGATGTATATAGTTTGCTGATTTTCATTATAGGCTGCCTCGGTCAGGATCTCGGCAACCGATTGTACTCCCTGTCCACCTTCTCCAGCCAACGCAATTTTAATCAAAGACATTTATTTATCCCCCTTTCCAAAGGGGCTTTTTATCTCACCCACTGGGAAATATGGCTCCATTTTCTCTTCTAGGAAATTCCAGGTTTGGTGCGCATTAGTTCTCCAATTGGTTGGGCAGGTAGATAATACTTCAACAAAGGAGAATCCATTCCCTTCCATCTGGTTTCTGATAGCATTCCTGATCAACCTTCTGAGTTGTTTGTACTTGGATACTGTAGCTCTTGCTACATATGCGCCTTCCGGGGTTAATTCCGCAATAAATTCCGGTCCCCGAGTGGGGTAGCCGGTTTCTTCCGGGTCTCGCCCAAAGGGACTGGTCTCTGTAATCTGCCCCGGTAAAGTGGTTGGAGCCATCTGTCCTCCGGTCATCCCATAATTGGTGTTATTGACCAGGATAAGGGTTACTTTTTCATTACGAACGGCGGAGTTTAATAGATGCTGAGAACCAATGGAGTATCCTCCTCCATCACCCATATATCCAATAGTAATTAGTTCCGGACGGGCCCGCTTTATACCCACCATAACTGGGGTTGTACGACCGTGATGGGTTTGGGTGCTGTCACAGGCGAAGAAATTCCAGGCTAACAGTGAACAACCTATATCACACCCAAAAATCGTCTCCTGCTGTATACCTAACTCATCTATAGCTTCTCCCAGAGCTTTTAAGGTAATTCCATGCCCACAACCAGGACAAAATTTGTGTGGTTTGGACGGCAAATACCATGATTTCGGTGTTGCTGGGGCAAGCATTTCCATATTATTACCTCCTTTCCTGCCCTATATAATGCTTTTTATTTTCTGAATTATGTCATAATCTAAAATTCCTACTCCGGGCATGAACAAATTCTCTATTCTAACTGTTTCCCCATATATTTCCTGTCTGGTAAGTCGATCTAACTGTCCATAGGCAGATTCAGCAATCAATAATTTTTTGGTGCCTGACTGAGCTATAACATCCCGTAGTTGCTGTTGCGGAAAAGGCCTTAGGGTTATGGGTCTAAAATAACCGGCTTTTATCCCCTGAGCCCGCAGGATTTTTACCGCATCATCTGCTGCTCTGGATACTACTCCGTGAGAAATTACTATTATATCAGCTTCTTCACAGTATTTAGCTTCATACTCGACAATATCCGGTGAAATTGCTTCATATTCAGCCGATACCTTCATTATGACATCATATAGTTCTTCTTCCAGGCTATAAATGTTGCACAAATGCTGGGGCTCACGGTCTTGCCCAATTTTGCCTGGGATGCCTATTAATGGATAGGGTTCTATAATTTCTATTCCCTTATCTTGCGGATCATACATCTCCAGAGGCTCTCTCATTTTAGCTTGATAACCATCCCCTAACACAAAAGTAGGGAACCGGTATTTCCAGGCGGTGTTAAAACCTTTAATTACATAATCGTATATTTCCTGATGGGTGGCTGTAGAATAAACTATTCTATGGCCTTCACCGTTACCCCCAAAAGTAGTCAAGGTTACTTCCTGCTGGGAATAAACTACTGTTCCTGATGATGGTCCTCCCCGCTGTTGTATTATGGATAAAATTGGTAGCCTCATTGCTTCAGCCATGCCAAAAGGCTCTTGCATTAATACATTTCCTGGTCCAGCGGTAGCCGTAAATGCCTTTTTCCCAGCTTGAACCGCTCCACAGGTAGTAAAGCCGGCCGATAATTCATCTTCGGTTTGAAGAAAGCCCCTATTGTATTTCGGAGCCAGACGAGTCCAATAATGCATAACTTCATTTTGAGGAGTAATTGGATATCCAAACATAATATCAGCTCTTGCGGCTAAACAAGCCCAAGCTACTGTTTCATTTCCAGTCATAAACGCTCTTTTTGGTTCACCTATTATCTTTTCCAACATTTAATTTGACGCACCTCCCATTCTAAAAATCGGAAATACTTATAGCAGCAGGTACTTTCTCTGTTTGTTATTGGTTTAAAATTAAAAGCTACCATATGGCAGCT
>CAZXIR010000256.1:0-3042 GCA_964640845.1 uncultured Syntrophomonas sp. | reverse complement strand
ATACCGGTATCATTCAATTCAGCAACCTTTATCTAAAAATTGAGGAGGTAATTTATAGATGAATCAGATTTTTGCTAAGCCCAGAATGTTGTATATGGTTATAATACTACTTACCATCGTTGTGGGTGAATACATTTTACATCCCAATCATTGGGATACCTGGCCCGCTTTTATGTGTATGGTTTTCTTCTTCTGTGTTCATAGAGATTTTAAGCAAGCTCCCCATATACTAATAGGAGGAGCATTCGGAATTTTACAGATTTATTTAATTAAACTTTGGTATGCAGTTGCTGTTCCAATGTTTGGTGGAGATATGAGCAAGTATACAGATCCCCATACCCAGCATGCCCTGTTTACTTCAAAGCTTATATATATACTGATATTCGTTGCTTTAATTGTTTTATTAAAAGATGTATTATCATATATTTTTAATGACTTTACCTTCATGTTTTTCATCGTAGCCGGAGTAGCTGCAGGAGCGCACACATCAATTGCTGTAGCAGCTAAGACTGTTGCCGGAACAGCCATGGCGGTTGTAGGTACTACCGGAAATGAAGCACTTATTGCAGGTATGCAAGGTGCTCTGGATAAGGCGTTGGTATCAGTGATACCAGTAACCAATGTGTTCGAGTGGATCACCATTTGTGTAATCGGCGGAGGATTAATCATTCTTGCTCTCCATTATGGCGGAGTACTCTTAGCTAAAGTACTGTCAGGTGGAGCTGCTCAGCCTCCCGCACATCACTAAGAATTTTTAATTGAGATCTGTAAGATGATTACTGGTCTTAAATAAAAAAACCTATAATTACTGCAATATTGATTATTATTTGCGTATCAAAGCCAAGTCAAGATATTTGAACATTGATCAATCAGGTCTTTATTAAGATGGCTTCCTGCAAGCAGGAAGCCATCTCGTTATAAAAATATATTAATTAATTAGTGCATACCGGCACGATGAATCCAAGTTGACATTGTAATAATACCTGCATATAATAACAGTAATCGAATAAATAAATGCAAAGAACGGGATAAGTAGGGCGGTAATCGCTGCCAGAGAGAAGAGGTCACCGGCTGAGAGCCTTTTCACAGTAGGAAATCGTCTGAATCTGCGCCCGGGAGCAGGTATGCTGAATATATTAGTAGGCATATCCGGTATAGCCGTTAATGTTTAATAAAGTGGAGTATAGATATTTTTATGTACTCAAGTAGAGTGGAACCACGGAAGTAATGCCTTTCGTCTCTAAGTAGACGAAAGGTTTTTTTATGTTAAAAGGAGGGATAGCCATGTTCTCAATCTTGAAAAATGAAATCAATGTTGTTTTTGAACGGGACCCAGCTGCTAGGAGCGTACTAGAAGTAATATTTTGCTATCCAGGATTTCACGCAGTTATCCATCATCGGATGGCACACTTTTTCTATAGAAAACGGTGCTTCTTTATGGCCCGTTTTATTTCCCATATCAGCCGCTTTTTAACCGGTATTGAAATCCATCCGGGAGCCAGGATAGGCAGAGGATTTTTTATTGATCATGGGGGAGGAGTAGTTATCGGTGAAACTGCTGAGGTAGGAGATAATGTTACTATTTACCAGGGAGTCACCCTGGGGGGTACAGGAAAAGAAAAGGGCAAAAGACACCCTACTATAGGAAATAATGTTACTATCAGTGCTGGAGCAAAAGTATTGGGTTCTTTTACCGTGGGAGATAATGTTAAAATAGGGGGAGGGTCGGTAGTATTAAACAGTGTTCCCCCGGATTGTACGGTAGTAGGGGTACCAGGAAGAATAGTGGTCAGAGAGGGAGAAAGAATAGACCAAGCAGGAGTCGATTTAGACCATCATATGCTGCCAGATCCGGTTGCTGATATGCTTACTGCTCTGCAGGAAAGAATCAGGAACCTGGAAAGTAAGATAGAAGCTTATGAAAAGGAGACTGACCAAGATGAAAATATACAATACTCTCAGTGGGAAAAAAGAAGAATTAGTAACGCTTGATCCGAATAAGGTAAACATCTATGTGTGTGGTCCCACTACTTATAATTATATTCATTTAGGTAACGCCAGGCCCCTGGTGGTATTTGATACGGTAAGGCGCTATTTAATGTATAAAGGCTATGATGTGACTTACGTACAAAATTTCACTGACGTAGATGATAAGATAATAAACCGGGCTAAAGAAGAAGGAATGGATGCTCTGGAGCTGGGTCAAAAATATATTAATGAATATTTCCAGGATGCAGATAGGCTGAATGTTTTAAGAGCCGATGTCCATCCCTGTGTCAGTGGACACATACCTGAAATAGTCGATGCGGTTGGAGGGTTGATTGATAAAGGGTATGCTTATGCCATTGATGGTGATGTATACTTTAGAGTGAAGGCATTTGCAGGCTATGGAAAGCTATCCGGACGGACTTTAGACGATATGATGGCAGGGGCCAGGGTAGAAGTTGATGAACGCAAAGAAGAAGCGGTTGACTTCGCACTGTGGAAGGCAGCCAAAGAGGGTGAGCCGTCCTGGGACAGTCCATGGGGTATGGGGAGGCCGGGTTGGCATATAGAATGCTCGGTGATGTCCACCAAATATCTGGGGAACACCTTTGATATTCATGGAGGAGGCAGCGATCTTATCTTTCCCCACCATGAGAATGAAATAGCCCAGGCGGAAGCACTTACCGGGCAGGAATTCGTTAAATACTGGATACACAATGGGTTTATTACTGTAAACAATGAAAAGATGTCAAAATCATTAGGTAATTTCTTTGTTTTGCGAGATATCCTGGCCAGCTATCCAGCAGATGTGGTAAGATATTATCTTGTTTCCACCCATTACAGAAGTCCTCTGGATTTCGATGACGGCAAACTGGAGGAAGCCCGCAAAGCCTTGGGGAGGCTTAAGACAACCCTTATGCTGGCTGATGAATTTGTTAAAGATAAAACCAGACCAGTGATCATGGAAGGCCAGGCCCAGGAATTCTTAAATTCCCTGGCCACCTTAAAAGCAGAGTTCATTATTGCCATGGAGGACGACTTCAATACTGCTAAAGC
>CAZXIR010000255.1:0-3054 GCA_964640845.1 uncultured Syntrophomonas sp. | reverse complement strand
ATTACCCGCTCCGAATTTGCCGCTATAATAGTCAGAGCACTAGGGCTTAAACCGGAAATAGGTGTCAATCTGTTTACAGATATCAGTAATACTGCCTGGTACTGTGACTATGTGGCAACAGCAGCCGAATACCAGATTATCTCCGGTTATGGCAACGGGCAATTTGGTCCCATGGACAAAATTACCCGCGAACAGGCCATGACCATGATTTCAAGGGCCATGACCATCACCGGACTTAAAGAGGAATTGACTGCCGGTGAAACCGATAAGGTTTTGGCAGGTTTCACAGATGCAGATCAAACAGCAGATTATGCCAGAAACAGTATCGCTGTCTGCCTGAAATCAGGAATTATTTCTGGAAGAAGCAATAATGTTATGGCTCCCAAAGACAATATCAGCAGAGCCGAAGTAGCAGTGATGATACAAAGGTTACTGAAAAACTCCAATTTAATTTAACCTAGATATTAAACGCCTCTGCATAATACAGAGGCGTTTATTCAATAAACAAGAGACTGTTTCTTGCGTTTTACTGGTTTTGCATTAGGCCTTCCGAATAATATCTCTGCTAATTACTGCCTTTTAAACCCCCTCCCTTTAACACATAGTTAATAGAGGAACAGATACGAACCTTATGCATAGAATCAAAGGACCTGTCCCTTTATTCTTGCTGGCAAAGAAGATAATATCCATCTATCCATAAATATAGTAAAATTGTGACAAGTGTTTTGCTATTACTAACATGAATTGAGGTAAAATACCGGAAGGCTTTACCCTAGCTAGTCACATAGGATTTGATCCGATTTAATAGAATTTTTTTCTATAGTTAATAAAATGCTATTTTGGGCAAAGATCCTTAATAGGCTCAAGCAGGATCTAGCAAACCAAAAAATTTTAGTTTTATGGATCTAGCAATTATTTCTATTAGACATAATGTGAAGGGGTTGTTTTTGATTAACATAAAAACGAATCAGAACTTGATGTTGGTTATCGCTTATGCTGCTGTCCTTATCCTGGTGGTGCTGAATTTCAGCCACATTATTCACGGTATGATATGGTTTGTTTCTTTATTCAAACCATTGTTGGTCGGCATAGCCATTGCCTTCATTTTACATAAACCATGCATGTTCATCGAAGGATATATGAGGAAAACAGTATTAAAAAATAGCAACCCTGGGTTGAAACGTGGATTGGCTGTTCTTATGACCTATATTCTGGCCTTGCTCTTGTTGATAGTTATAATTCTCTTTATAGTTCCACAGTTAATCGATAGTATCCGCTTATTCATCTCAAATATCGGTACCTACTTGGACAATATGCAAGGTTTGATCAATCAGGTTGCCAATATTATAGAAGTGGCCAATTTTGATTTGTCGTCCTTAATTAAACCGGTTATTGAATCGGCCCAGCAGGTGACCAGTAATTTCACCGGTCTTTTGTCAGGGATCATTGGCATTACCGCGGGAGTGGTAGGTTTTCTGGCCAACTTGTTTATTGCATTAATTTTCTCCATCTACCTTTTAGCAGGCAAGGAAAGAATCCTGGGTAATTGTAGAGCAGTCTGCCGGACCTATCTGTCGCCCAAAGTCTATCAAAGCGTAGTATATGTTTACGAAGTCACTACAGATACCTTTAATAAGTATGTCTATGGCCAGCTAACGGAAGCGGTAATTTTAGGGGTTCTTACCTTTATTGGAATGCTGGTTTTCGGGTTCGAATATCCTTTGATGATCAGTACCTTGATCGGTATCACCGCCCTGCTTCCTTTAGTAGGAGCTTATATTGGCGGATCCATTGCCTTTTTGGTATTGCTTATGATTTCACCGGTGCAGGCGCTCTGGTTTATCGTCTTTCTGGTCATCCTTCAGCAACTGGAAGGCAATATTATCTATCCCAGAGTGGTAGGCGGCAGTCTGGGATTGCCTGCCATCTGGGTTCTATTAGCCGCGGTTGTTGGCGCCGGCCTTGCCGGGCCCCTGGGCATCCTGCTAGGCGTACCTGTTGCTACTATACTCTATATCTTACTGAAAAATGATGTTCATAGGAAAACGACAACGGAAAGATAGTGGAAAATCAGGGACTTGGTAAGAGAGGGAGGATCCTTCATCGGCCTGTGTCCTTATTGAATACTAGGGAGGCCAAGTCTGAACCCACTTCTAGATATTAGTTTTCGTGCGAAAAAAACACCGCGGTCATAGAGATCAGCGCAGTAAAATATATTCCCGGCAAACCATTCCTTATTGGATCAAATACCTAATCAAGGCGTATACCACTAATCCTGCAGCTAGCAGACTATACATTAGGATTCAGGGTGAAACCCGTGTGTACCAAGGTCCCTTTGGCCGTTCCATTGCAAGTCCCCCTTTTGTAAAATAATAAAAAGTGGGTAAAAGCTGCGATATAAATGTTCAAAAGCGGGCATTTAAGCCAATAATACCCCTTCTACTGTAAAGGATGGTTTGAAAAACAAAAACTTTGGTTCTGCCTGAATATGAATAGTATCCGCAGTTTTTAATTTCTTATCAATATAAATCTTAATACCCTGGTATTCATATTCATTAAAATCGGAGATTTTTTCATTTTTAACATCTAATACCCCTGACCAGAGTTTTTTGACACTCCCTACTCAAGAGTTGCAAAGATATTCTGTAATAAAAAAAGAACCGTTGCGCTTCTTAATTTCATTTATAGTTCTGTCATCAATATCAAAATTCATGTTCCTTGCACCTCCTAAAATGACACAGTTATAATGTTATTCTAGATGAATTTTATAAAACATGCAAATACCAGCGGGGATAGTTAGCTGCCACAGGAGGATGCTGCTGTGGCTTTTTGCCTGCCTATAAGCAAGCCGAGGTTTCATTACCTTACCTTCCTCATTTTTTTCAGTCTAATAACCAGTTTTCAGCCTCTACCAGGTTGTTAAAAACTCTATAGTCTCTTCTTTTATTGGATTCTGCCATCAACTCTTTAAATTTGCCGATGATTTTTTTATCACCGGGTAAAACAATTGCCGTTTTGACTCGATAGTTAACAAATTTCTGCAGTATCATTCCG
>CAZXIR010000254.1:844-3056 GCA_964640845.1 uncultured Syntrophomonas sp. | reverse complement strand
GTTCAGCTACTCTGGAGCCTAACTGCCCGGAATAATTGTCTCCACTGCCTTCGCCGAACAGTATCAGCCCTACATCTTCTATTCTCTTGACGGCTTCAGCCAGAATGGGTGCTTTCATGCTGCCATCAGCGTTTTCAATACTATCATCAATGACCAGAAAAGCCTGATCAGCCCCGGCTGCCAAGGCCTCCTTGACTGTCTCTTCCACTTCTTCGTTCCCGGCTGACAATACGATTACTTGCCCGCCCTGTTCCTCTTTAAGCAAGACTGCAGCTTCCAAGGCGTTTTTATCTATTATCCCCAGGGCTGCAGGCACTCCATCCAGTACCGGTTGGCGCTGGCGGATCCTTATCTGCTGCAGATCCGGTATCTGTTTCATGGCAACAACTATATTCATACCCAATAACCTCCTTTAACTACTATTGATGATAATCGGTATATACTAGAAAGAATATTCAGGCATTGCCCCTAGGCAGCCTGTTTCATAAGCCTTACCCAAAGCGGAATTGTACTCCGGCTCCTCCGCTGGGATAATCCCATTCCAGGACTTCTATGCCGCAGGCTATACGGCAGGTGCCACATTCCAGGCAGCCATCAATGGTCAGCTCCACCCGCCCGTCCTCTCTTTCTTCATATAAGCCGGCGGGGCAAACCAGTACCGCCCTCTTTAAACGCGGGTCTTTCTCCATTCCAGGCTTGATCTTGATGTGGGGTTCTTTGTCGGGTTTGAATACGTCTAAACCCAGCTTGGCTTTTAAACCTAAGATTTCGCTCATATTTTCATCACCTTCCGCATGTCCTTGAACATGGCCCATAATTCACCAGTGCCAAGGTATTTCTTTACCGTAGGGAACAAACGCTCCTTACTGCCAGCCGGTATGCTATACATATCCCGCATAATATTTCCCGCCAGTTCCGGATAATAGGTGTAAATACGGTGGTTTTCCAGAGCTTCTGGAGCTTCACTGAAATTCTTAAAATCCTGCATGACAAAACTATCTCCCAGCAAAGACTCGTAGCTGGCCAGACTAGCCGCACTGAAGTCCTCTCTAGCCTTTGCTTGTATAACCGCCTGGGCGGCATAATATCCAGAAGCCAAAGCATATTCCATACCTCTAACCGTTACTCCAATATTCATGGAAAATCCAGCTGCATCTCCGGCTACCAAAATCCCATCCCCGGATAGTTTGGTCAGGGCCTTCAAGCCCCCTTCCGGTATCGCATGAGCAGAATATTCTACAGTTTCTCCACCTTTAATAAGCCTGGCCACCTCTGGTCTTTGTTTGAACTCATCCAAGAGCACCGGCGCCTGAACGGCCGGCTGACCTTCCATAAGGTCTTTTATTCCCACCACTATACCCAAACTAATGCTGTCTTTATTGGTGTACAGGAATCCACCGCCGAATTTACCTTGGGTTACTTCTCCCATAAACAGGCGGGCTGCACCTTCATCTCCTTCTAAACCAAACCTTTCGTTAATCAGAGCAGAATCTAATTCAATAATTTCTTTATAACCTACTCCATATTGACTTGCCACACCCGGTTTTCTCAATCCCGCTTTTTCCGCCATCATAGAGAGCACCCCATCACAGGCAATAACCACATGGGATCGGAGTTCATCTCCACCTGCATACACACCTTCGACCCGTCCATTTTCAATAATCAGGTCATCAACCCTGCTTCTACTAACCAGCATGGCGCCTTTTCTTTCCGCCTGCTTCGACATCCAGCGGTCAAATTTGGCTCTCAGTATGCTGTAACTTTGGTAGGGTTCTGCTTCCAACTCTTCTCCCCGGTAGGAAACATTTAATGATCGTTGGCCAGCCATGACGCTGACCCCTTCCTGGGTTATATGCCGCTCGAAAGGAGCTTTTTTCCATAGATCCGGGAATAAGTCTCTAATGGGGTTGAGATATAAACGTCCCCCGGTTACATTTTTTGACCCTGGATAATCTCCCCTTTCCAGCAGAAGTACTTCCAGGCCTTCCCGGGCCAGGGTATAGGCGGCGCCAAGGCCGGCAAGACCTGCACCTACTATTATTGCATCAAATTTTTCTTCCATCGGCTCGCACCTCACCTCACTTTTATCCTTTTAATACTGACCCCGCCACAATCATTTTCTGCATATCTGTGACTCCTTCGATTTCGGGGCCAATAAGGGCATCCCTTAGTATGCGCTCGATATTATAGTCTTTCATTAATCCATAAGAAC
>CAZXIR010000254.1:0-834 GCA_964640845.1 uncultured Syntrophomonas sp. | reverse complement strand
ATCCATGGCTATCCGGGCTGCTTCCACTACATTGTCACCACAGTAGGCTTTAGCCAAGGCCGCTTCTGCCGCAAATGCAGCCGGGTTTTTGATGTCATTGGCCAGCCATCCCAGACGATAACACAACCAGCGCGCAGTCTCATACTTAATTTTTAAGTCTGCAATTTTTAATTGTATAGCCTGAAACTTGGCTATGGGTGCTCCACGGTGCGTCTTTTCTTTAACATATTTGACCGCTTCATCCAAAGCTGCCAGTGTTCCGCCCAAGGCTGCAGTAGAAGTCCCAACTTTTCCAAGTGCAATACCATAAAGCAGTACCGGGAAACCTTGTCCTAATTTACCTAATAAGTTTTCTGCCGGCACCTTGATATTTTCCATATATATGTCTACCAGCACCCCGCCCTTCATTCCTACTTTGGCCCAGGGCTCGGATATGGAATAACCTTCACACCTTTTGTCTACGATAAAAGCGGTAATTTCTCCACTTTCACTTTCCCGGGCAAAGACCACACAGGGACCAGGCTGGTTGGCATTAGATATAAAACGCTTGGTGCCATTTATAATATAGAAGTCCCCTTCTTTAACTGCGGTGCTGGTTAACTGTTTGGGATCTGAACCACTAGCTGGCTCAGTAAATGCGAATGAAGCTATGGTTTTACCTTTACAGGCATCAGGCAGATATTTCTTCTTCTGCTCCTCGGTGCCAAACTTTTCTATAGCTCCCAATCCCAAGGTATGAGCAGCCATAGTCATAGCCACACCTCCTGATACCCGGGATATCTGTTCCATCACCATAACATATCCATCGTACCCGCCGCCTGCTCCTCCATACTC
>CAZXIR010000253.1:0-3062 GCA_964640845.1 uncultured Syntrophomonas sp. | reverse complement strand
ATATCAAAGGAGAGTATGCTTTTTATGCTTTTTGGGGACTTTTTCAGTGGTCTCGGACGGTTCCCCGCGTCTCATCGTGACATACATAATTCTTTTACTACACATTGTTCGCACATGGGGTTACGTGCTTTGCAGACCCGACGGCCATGCCATATGAATAGATGGTGGCTTTGGCTCCATAATTCCTGTGGTATTAATTCTTTTAGCTCTTTTTCTGTTTTATGAGCATTTTTAGTATCTACCAAACCTAGACGGTTAGCCACCCGGTGTACATGGGTATCGACACCCAAGCCAGGTTGATTAAAACCTACTGCTAGGATAACATTGGCGGTTTTTCGGCCAACCCCTGGCAATTGCATAAGTTGATCGAACTCAGCAGGAACCTGCCCATTATGCTGGTTAATTAGTATCTCAGCCATGGCCTTGGTATTTTTGGCTTTTGACTTATATAAGCCAACTCCCTTGATTAGATGTTCCAGTTCACTCAGGCTAATAGCTGCCATGTCTTCCGGATTTTTATACTTTTTGAACAACTCCGCAGTAACCCGGTTAACCTGCACATCAGTACTCTGGGCAGATAATATAACCGCTACCAGCAGTTCAAACCTGGAGTTAAATACCAGCATGGTCTGGGCATCTGGATATTCAGCCATCAACAGTTTCAATATTTTTTTTATAGGTTTTCCAGCTATTATCATTTCCCCCTACTTAGTTGACAAAAGGACCGTCCGAGATCACTGAAAAAGCACCTTAAATGTGTCATGCTGAGCGTAAGCGAAGCATCTTGTAACTATCTAACACCAATAATACGGTGTTTTTAATAAGATCCTTCGTCACCTTCGGCTCCTCAGGATGACAAAACAGGTACTTTTTCAGTGGTCTCGAACCGTCCCCCTGTCACCTATAGTACTTTGCTTAAAAAGGATTGGGTGCGAGGATTCTGAGGATTATCGAAAATCTGTGCAGGTGTTCCTTCTTCCATAAGTATACCTTCATCCATAAAAAATACTCGATGCCCAACTTCCTTGGCAAATCCCATTTCATGGGTCACCACTATCATAGTCATTCCTTCGTGAGCCAAGTCTTTCATTACCTCTAATACTTCTCCTACCATTTCTGGATCCAGTGAAGAGGTAGGCTCATCAAAGAGCATAACTTTGGGTTGCATGGCCAGGGCTCTAGCTATAGCCACCCGCTGTTTCTGTCCTCCGGATAGTTGAGCTGGAAAAACATGGTCTTTATCTCCTAATCCTACTTTCCTCAACAATCCTATGGCGATGTCATTGGCTTCTTCTTTACTCATTCCTTTAATCTTGATAGGTCCTATGGTAACATTTTCCAAAGTGGTTTTATGGGGAAATAAATTAAATAATTGGAATACCATACCCATTTCCTGGCGTATCCGATTAATATCTGCCTTGGGAGCGGTTACTTCTTCTCCATCGAGAAACACCTGTCCCTGCTGAGCTTCCTCAAGACGGTTTATACAACGCAGGAAAGTGCTTTTTCCAGAACCACTGGGTCCGATAACGCAAACTACTTCTTTCTGGCGTATGTGACAGTCTATTCCTTTTAATACTTCGAGTTTATCAAAACTTTTATGCAGGTTCTTAACTACAATCATTCGGTGTCCAGCCTCCTCTCCGTCCAATCGCCCAGGATAGACAAGGCTTTGGTCATTATGAAATAGAATACACAAACTGCACCCCATACCCATACTGCTTGATAAGTACTGGCATAAAGCATTTTCCCGGTATGGGTTAATTCACCAACGGATATGGCAGAAACCAATGAGGTGTCTTTGAGAAGCATTATAAATTCATTGATAAGAGGTGGTATTACAATTTTAAAAGCCTGGGGAAATATAATGTGTATCATAGCTTGCCTTTGAGTCATACCCAAAGAACGAGCAGCTTCCATCTGTCCTTTATCTACAGCCTGAATCCCGGCCCGTACTATTTCAGCCACATATGCTCCACTGTTCAGACCACAGGCAATAATGGCTGACTGTATAGCTGTTGCATCAAATATTAAGGGTATGATTCCAAAGTAAAGCAACAGGATTTGAACAAACAAAGGGGTTCCTCTAAAAAAGTCAATGTAAGCAACTGCAATGGACTTTATTACTTTAATCTTGCTCATCTTTCCCAACGCAGCGATTAAACCTAAAATCATACCCATTATTATTGATAATAGTGTAATTTCCAGGGTTAGCCAGGCACCCATAGCGAAATTGGGCAGGTTATTGACTACCACCTGAAAACCGTATATTTCACCGAGCTTGTCCAGAATATTTGTGCCAAAAATCCATCCAGTATTAGTAAAAGCAAAATTCATATTTCAGGTGTTCCTCTCCTATGGTATCAACAATGAAAGCGCGAGTTAAGACCCGCGCTTTCAAATTACCGTCTTATCCTCAACAAAATCAACATAGTCTGATTAACCTATTGAAACCATTTTTGGTATATTTCATCATATGTTCCGTCAGCCTTTATTTTTGCCAGCCCTTCGTTCAACAGGGTAATGGTTTCGGTATCTCCCTTTTGAACCGGCATGCCATAATGATCATCAGCTTGGAAAACTTCTCCCACCATTTTAACTTTATCGGAAGCTTCGGTCATAATATAGTAAGAAGTAACCGGCAGGTCATTAACAACCGCATCTGCTCCACCTTTTTGCAGTTCCATAAAGGCTTCTCCTACATGGTCGTAGGTTTTAACCACTGTGGCTGGATCTTCATCTTTCAGTGCTACACAGGCATCCGCTCCGATAGTGCCAATTTGAGCCGCTAATGATTTGCCTTTAAGATCTTCCATGGTTTCAATTCCTTCAGTATCAGCAGCTACTGCAATTATCAAACCTGCATCAAAATATGAATCTGTAAAATCGACCACCTCGGCTCTTTCCTCAGTAATCGACATGGCTGAAATAGCACAGTCAATTTGGCCATTTTGCAAAGCAGGTATTAAGGCTGTAAACTCCATACTTTTGACTTCGACTTCCACATCCATAGCCTCGCCTATGGCCCTAATAATGTCCATATCGAACCCTATGTAATCTCC
>CAZXIR010000252.1:0-3092 GCA_964640845.1 uncultured Syntrophomonas sp. | reverse complement strand
TTTAACAAGGTTTCTTAAGCGGTTTTTCTCTCTAAAGTGTCAAACTCAGGATAATCATATCATTAATGTCAAGGGCACGGGGTTGTTGACTACTTATTGTTATCGCTTTTCTAGTTGGTCTCGGGCAAGCAAGTGTTAACATTACTCGTTCTATAATGGCAAAAGTCGATTCAGAATGTATGCTACTATTACAATAGTAGCAAATGCTCCATTAATGGTCATCTTATATATCCTGGCAGACAGGCTGGAAGCCTTGATATTATTGTTTCATGCTCCGGTTTGGAGCGGGGTTGAAATTAGTTGCCAATACACTAATGTTGTACTCAATCAAAAGGGAGGTAAGATAATAGATGAAAGCATCAACCAAACAGAACTTCATAATTGATGCGGTTATGTTTCTAAACATGATGGCATTAGCTGGAACAGGTTTTCTCAATCGCTACGTATTGCTCAGCGGTCAGAAGGCCAAAGCTGTTTATGGGCAAAATGTAGATATGTACCTGTTGGGAATGGCAAGGGAAAGATGGGAAAGTATTCATTTATACCTGGGAATCCTTTTGCTGGGTTTGCTAGTTCTCCATATAGTGTTGCACTGGAAGCAGATTGTGACCATTTACCGTCGACTCATCCAGGCCAATAAACAACGACAGTTGGTTTTACTTGTTTTTGTAATAGTCAGCATCTGGCTGCTTATCTTTCCCTTCATATTATCCCCCCATATCCAGATCAGAGAAAATCTAAATCAAGGCAGAGGTAATAGAAGTTATCTATGGAATGGGGTGGTTGATAACAATTTATTGACCGGGTGTGCCTATCCGGATTCAGGGGACTTCTTCATGATTACATAACCGAGTTTTAGGTTGTCAACACGCCTTCAGGCCGGGCGAAAAGCCGAATTAACCAGTCTCGGCTCCATCCAGGAGGAAAGCAACCATGCCCTCCAGCAAATTTCTAGCCTGTGTCCCTAAAATAAGTTTAATTCTGGTCACAAGTGGAGTGACTAAAAACTGCAAAATAGTTTTCACAAACCTGCCATCACCGTGACAATATATTAGTAAATTAGTATAATTAGTAGAGTACTAACCTAGTAAATAGAAATGGGGGCAGAAAAATGAAAATACCAACTACATTAAAACACAAGCCGGTTATCGTATCAGAAAACTATGAGAACATTGACGGAAGAAATGCATATAATTCGGATGCCAAGGGGCTGTCATTAGGATTAGCACAATGGAATGATAGGGGCAAGGTTGATATTTCAGCTAAGGTTTGGAGGTATACAGGAGAAAAATGGTCTAGACAGTCAGAAGAACTACCGTTACACCGGGTACTGGACCTGGCAATCCTCGTTTGTCGAACGCAGCTTCATTTTAGAGAGGCCTATCGATTCGAGAAATTATACGATACCCAAAATCCGGTTATAGACCGCGTAGGTATACAGGGCGATGCCATGACCGTAGCTGTATGTACCGATAATGAGAAAATTGATGAAGATATTCAACTATTCAGACAAGCTCTAAGTAACGATGATGAACTGATTGGGGAACGATTACAGACCCTATCCAGAATATTGAAGGAGATGGGGTATTAATTCATGGAGCGCAGCAGAAGAAAGGAATTGAAAGAACAATATCAGCAAATGAAAAAAGATATGGGAATTTTCATAATCCGTTCCAAAACCTATAACAAGTGTTATATTCAAACCAGTAAGGATTTGAAAGGAGCAATTAACAGTACCAAACTTAAACTGTCCGTTGGCTCTCATCCTTATGGGGAATTGCAGAAAGAATGGAATGATTTTGGCCAAGATAAGTTTACTATCGAAATCTTGGAAAAGCTGGAGTATGACGAAGATGAATCAAAAACTGATTACGCAGAGGATCTAGCCCTGTTGCAATTGATTTGGGAAGAAAAATTAACGGGGCAAAATATGGCCTTTTATGGAAAAAGACGATAACTGATCCAAAAAGAAGGTAAAATTTACAATAATGGCGAAATTTATGATTATCAAGGGGTGAGGAGATGTAGGGCATGAAAGCTGTAGATACCTACAAATTTCTTATGGACAATCTTCCGGTTGCTTTTGCATATCAGCAGATTGTTACAGATAGTCATGGAAAACCAGTGGACTACATTTTTATTGATATCAACCAAGCTTTTGAAAAAATTTTGGATGTTTCCAGGGAAAAGGTGATCGGCAAAAGAGTAACCGAGGTATTTCCAACAATTAAAGAATCTGCTTTTGACTGGATCGGCACTTATGCAGATGTGGCCGCTGCAGGTCAAAGTATTCGTTTTGAACAGTACTATGCCGGGAATAACCAATGGTATGATATTATTGCATTCAGTTATGAGAAAGGTCGAATAGCCGTCCTGGTTCATGATATTACTGCCATTAAGCAGGAAAATGAGGTATTGCGGGACAGTCAAGACTGGTTTTCCAACTTGTTTAGAAAAGCTCCCATTGGCATAGTATTTGTTGATACCTCAGGGAATGTTTTGAAGTCCAATTCTCGAGCCATAGAAATTCTTGGTGCTTATCCCCAAGGAGAGCATAATAAGATAGTAAATGTATTTAACCCCCCGTTTGATAGAGCGTCTCGGGCTATGAGAGCCTGTCTGGCTGAAAAGGACCTACAGATATTTGAGGATTATTATCCTTATGAAGGAAGCGAATCATTATCTTTGCGTTATAGAATGAATCCCAAGTATGATGATTCGGGTGAAATTATCGGAGTCATTATCAGTGTGGAGGATATAACCGAACGCCAGAAAGCAGAACAAAAACTACAGGAAGCCCATCAGCAATTGGGACAGATCATAGAGCATCTGCCCGATGCCACCTTTGTAGTTAACCAAGAAGGACAGGTTATGTTTTGGAATCGAGCTATAGAGAAGATGACCGGAATTGGGAAGGAATACATGATTGGCCGAGGGGATTACGAGTATGCCATTCCTTTCTACGGAGAACGACGGTCCATGTTAATTGATCTGGCTATGCTGCCTGATAGCGAATATGGACGTTTAAAAGATAATTACGATTTTATCCACCGGGACTGTGAATCCTTTATGGTTGAAGTCTATGTGCCCAA
>CAZXIR010000251.1:0-3093 GCA_964640845.1 uncultured Syntrophomonas sp. | reverse complement strand
TGAATGATTTCCAGGCCAGTGCCCAGAAACTGTTAACCATTGCGGGCAGCCGGGACCACATTATTCCCAGCCATGAGCCTTCTTTGTCCGGCCAGCTCTTTCCGCCAGAGCATACCGACTAGATCAGCAATTTGTTTGTCTCAAGACAGGGGGGACGTTTCGTTTGTCTTATTCTCTTTGCCGGAAAGCATGTAAAATAAGACAAACGAAACGTCAGACTGTCTTACGTAATAATTTTCCATATAAGTAGGTGGAGCCAATTTATGTTCACAATTGAAGAGATATCCTAGTCGCTTGGGGTAGCGGCCAATCTTCCGGTATATGTAATCTACTAGGCTATTTATTTTACTAGGACTTCATAACCCATATTGCGATAACCCTGTAAACGCTTGTCATACATACGCCGAAGGATAGGCACGTTTATATCCAAATAATCATAAATCTGAACTTCATGTTTACTATGATGTAGGCGATGTAAACGACCAGCATACTGCTGTAATGTCCCTTTCCACGAAATTGGCATCACCAGAAACAAGGTATCTAGCCTGGCGTCATCAAATCCTTCGCCAATATATCGACCAGTTGCCAACAGTACTCGTTCTTCCCCATCCGGAATGTGGGCCATCTTATCTGCCACTTCCTGCCTCTGTTTTTTACCCATACCGCCCCGTAAGACAATAATGTTTTTCGCAAAACCTCTAAGACGTTGCTCGAAATATTCCAGGTGATGGATTCTCTCTGTAAGTAGAATAGGTGAACGACCTTTATCAAGAGCCTGCAGAAGATTATCAAAAATAAGCTCATTACGTTTCTCGTCAACCGCCAGAGCTTCATAAACTTCATGCATCCTGGTACTGTCAATATGGTCAGGAAGTATAAAATCGGTAGTACATGGAATAACTATGTGGTTAAAAGGCCTCATTGCTGCCTGTAGCCTGTTATCTACTCGAAACCTTACGGGTCCGCACTGCATTAAAATTATGGGTTGGTGGCCGTCCTTGCGGATAGGGGTAGCGGTTAAACCCAATACATATTTTGCTTTTACCTGCTTTAATACTTGTTCAAAACTATAAGCCGATATATGATGGCATTCGTCAATAATTACCTGCCCATAGCTGGTCACCAAATCCTTAATCATCCCTTTGTGACTAAGGCTTTGGATCATGGCTATATCAATGTTTCCCGTAATGTTTTCTTTTCCCCCGCCAATCGTACCAATGCTTTTCCGTGGGATATTTAAAAAGGTGCCTAATTTCTCTTTCCACTGGTCCATTAGCTGTCTTCGATGCACTAAAACCAGCGTATTTGTTTTTCGCTCTGCAATCAGTGAAGCAGCTACAACCGTTTTGCCAAATGCAGTACTGGCTGAAAGAATACCAAAGTCATGTGAAAGCAAGCTTACTTTGGCCTTATGCTGCAAAGAAGTAAGTTCTCCGGTGAAATCGGCCTCTACTGCAGAACCAAAATATCTTTCATCAATAACATTAACATTTACATTGTGAGTATTAAAAAGATTAATCACTTCATCCAGGCAGCCACGGGGAAGTCCCATGTGCCTGTCACCGGTAGTAAGATCCGATTTGGGCAATCAGAACATTTGATATGCTGCTTTTGGCATAACTCACGCTTCCATTCATTAGCACATGCTGGGGAGTATACGCTTTTGCCGGTTCTACCTTCCCATCTAATCGGATATACATCTTCTCGTCCTCGAAACAAGCTCCGAAAAAGAGCAATCTTCTTTTCTGGAGTAGAATGTTGAGTTACGATCGCACCTGTATTAACATGGTACACCTGCTCAGCACTATCTATAGATACTTCGTCACCATTGTTTTGATCGGGAGACACCAAACTCAACTTATACTTGAGCAGGACATTTTCGTTCCTCAGTCGCTCACATTCTGCCAGAGCCTCCGCCAAGCGTTCCCCCAAGTCTTTATGGTCTTTCATTTTATCTTTATTCATAATATTGGCCTCAGAACAGTAATGTTATCATAGTTCCCAAAAAGACAGGTACAACATAGATCTGGGGTTGAGTTTAATCTTCTCCCGAATAGTATTCAAAATAAACATAATCAAGTGATTCCTGAAAGCCCCAGCCTATAGGTTTTAATTTATCTAATACATCTTCAGCCCTCTCCCTGTATTGATCCTGCATTTCATTGACAAATATGTAATTTAGTGCCTTGTCATAAGCCCTACAGATATTATTATAAAATTTTTCATCGATATCTCCAAAATCATTGGTAAATTCTATACCCAATTCAGCATATAGAAACATTAACTCGGCCACGTTTTCGGGCGTTATGGCTATCTTCTTAAAATCGGTAATAGCCTTATTTATTACCGAATACCGTAGCTTGCCAAAACCTCTATCAGGGTAGAATTCATTGGTAATTATCTTCTTATACTTCGCTAAAGCTTCACTTTCAGCTTCAGGATTTATTTTTATATTAAAGTATTCCTTTACCTCCGGAAATAGTTTGACCATTTCTGCAATTTCTTTGATTAGATCGCTTTTTTCCATAGCACTTAAATGCTCTTTTATTTCCTTCATTTTTATGCCAGCCATTATTTCAACCTCCTGTCTTAAAACCGATGTTAAGTTGCTCTAACTATGCCCCTTCACAGGGACGTTTACCATTGATGGCGTGGTGGCTGCGTTCAATCTTATGTTCACTTGCTCACCTTCTCTAAATTTGCCTATTTATAAGTGTCCAGTATTTCTTACTCCGATATCTTTATTGATAAACAAATCCTAGTAATTGACCTGAGCCGTGTCCGTCTGCAGTTCACAATTGAGAAAACTACTTTAAGATCTGATTTTTGGGGAGTTAATGTAGGAAAAAAACAACGATAATTTACCTATGTTCTGTTTACATAGGTAAATTATATCCATATACGCCCAGTTGACCAACAGTTGCCATTGCGTCAGGTACCTCCTTGTATATCAAGTTAATAATACCACGGTTTACCATTAATGTTTATTATTAAAGTCCCTTAGTAAGGTTCCGTCTCAGGTCGGGATAAAACGGTCAGAAACGAAAGAAGCTCACTCATGAAAACTTCCTTTGCATCTCTTGAAAGCCACCC
>CAZXIR010000250.1:860-3093 GCA_964640845.1 uncultured Syntrophomonas sp. | reverse complement strand
TAGTCGTTGGAAAAATCACAGGAAAGAGCACTAAAATAAGACAGGCGAAACGTCCCCTGTCTTATCCTCTTTTCAAAGAAAACGTTCCCCTGCTTTTGGCCACCGGTTCTCCTTTATCATTGTACAAAGTTGCTTCAACAACTACGATTCTCTTACCTGAATGTATAACTTGAGCTTCAGCGAAAAGATCATGTTCCCCGAAAGCGGGTAAGAAATAGTTGGTGTACATATCTACCGTTACACATGTACTACCGAGGGTCATAATCGCCCAACCCATAGTCGTATCTGCTAAAACAGCAATTATACCACCGTGCAGTCTTCCCCGAACGGTAGTATATTCTCGCCCGGGAAGAATCTTTATACCCGCTTCGCCCGGTCCCAGATAGACTAACCTTAGATCCATAGTATGATGAATAGGAGCTGATTCCCACCGCTGGCATAAGAAATCGAAAAGCTCTCCTTCGACCCCCCTGTTTTCAATCTTTGTTGCACTCATACAAAGAACACCTCAATTCTTTTTGCATTAGGCTATATTGTTTGGCTTACGTTAAATCGCAATACTTTTTACTTCTTGTTAATTAGCAGTAATCCTGCTGTCTAAGGGTGGGTCTTTTCTTTACCTATAACAATCCCCTCCAGATGGTCTTTTCCATAATGCCTATCAGTATAGCCTTCAATTATCCCCAAGTCCTCCATGTTACAAATGCGATTGGCAACGACCTGGCCGCGTCAGGTGAACGTGCTCGCCAATTTTTCGCCATTGCATACGGGCATTGCCTAGAATAAGTGAAGACTGTGTAAATCGGGTTGATCAATCATTATCCCTAAAATCCTTTCATAGGAAAAGTGAAACCCCTATGTGGGCACGCCAAGCAATTAAGCTCTATGTAATAATAAGTATATTACATAGAATGGGGGTTACAGTAATGAAAATTCAATTAATCCGCCATAAAAACATTTCCTTGTCATGTTGCTTTTCCCATTAAGTAACAGGTAATACTTGTTCAGAAGTAGAATCTTAAAATATAAAAGTAATATAAAGACACACCAGATGGGGTGATATAAATGGCTATTAAAACCGGGAGGGCCGATGGCGCTGCACTTGTGCTTATAGACTATAACCGTTGTACCGCCTGCGGCCTTTGTGTGCAGGTATGCAAAGGTGCTCCCCTGTACCTGGAGAATGACCAGGTTATGATTGACCAGGATCGCATATTTGGCTGTATAGGATGTGGTCACTGTGCCGCGGTATGCCCGATGGAATGCATAAAAGTGGAAGGACGGGAGCTTTCACCTGATGATCTGTATCCATTGCCAGCTATGGATTCGCGTGCTACTTACCAGCAATTATATAACCTTTTGTTTTCTCGCCGCAGCATAAGAGAGTTCAAAGAGCAGGAAGTTGAACCACAAATAATTGACCAAATTATTGAGTCGGTTTCAACCGCTCCCATGGGGTTGCCACCATCCGATGTGGAGATACTGGTGGTAAAGGGCAGAAAGAAGGTGAGGCAACTTTCCTGGGATATAATTGATTATTTCAAAAGCATCAAGTGGATGTTTTCTCCTGCCGCCTGCTTGATAATGCGTCCCTGGCTGGGAAAAGAGTATGCTGAGTCTGCCAGGACTTTTCTGGCTCCGGCCATTGATTTCTTTATAGAAGAAAAGGAGAAGGGAACAGATTATCTTTTATACGATGCTCCCCTGGCTATGTATTTTCACGTTTCGGCTTATGCGGACCCGGCTGATCCAATGATTGCCGCCACTTATGCCATGATTGCGGCTGAAACCCTGGGCCTGGGCAGTTGTATGATAGGAACGGTAGCCTATGGGTTCAAATACAGCCGGGAACTGAAGGAGAAATACGGTATTCCGCCCAGGAATCAGCAAGGGATAATGATAATTATGGGCTACCCGGCGTTAAAATACCGGCGGGGTATTAAACGCAGCCTGGCCAAAGTGAGTTATTACTAAGCTTACGTGCGATCTTGCCACTGATCTGCCCGAGAATAAGGCATAACTCTGGGAGATAGCCCAAATGTTAAAGTCATAGGTATCCCCTTCTTCGACAATCTTCTCAAAAAACTTAGTTTCTTAGGTTCCTGGCACGTGCAATATATATTTTACATTTTGTAATCTATATATTATAATAGGCAATGTGGAGGTTGCTTATGAAAAATCTAAGAATGAAGGTGGCCCGTATTGAACGGGATATGAAACAAGAGGACTTAGC
>CAZXIR010000250.1:0-850 GCA_964640845.1 uncultured Syntrophomonas sp. | reverse complement strand
ATCAGTTATTTTGGGAGGAGACACCATGAGAGACTTAATTCACGATGAGCGAACTGTAGCCCAAAAACGCAAAATCGGCAGTGAAACCTGCCAACTGCTGCTATTGGCACTGATGACCGCCATACTGGTGCAGCAGTTTGTGCTTAATGTGCCTTTTGCTCATTATGCCGCTGAATTTATCTGTTTTTTTGGGGCCTGCACTTACCTCTTAATCAGGAATATAGCATCAGGAAACGATTTGTACAGCAGGAAAAACACCGGGTTTAAATTGGTTTTATTAAATAGTCTGGTTTGTGGTTTTACCATCTGTGTAGTGGCGGGAACAGCCAACTATGCTCGCTATGGAGATAATACTACTCCAGGCATCTGGCTTATCTCTTTCGCAATTACGTTTTTATGCGGAACTGCCGCAGCTTTCTTAGGCTTTTCCATTCTTCATTATTTGAATAGCAAAAAGCAGAAAAACATCAAAGATGAATTAGATGAGGAAGAAGACCAACTTTAAATGCGAGGCGCACAGTCAGGGATGGTATATCAAGAGCCTAACTAAATATTGGAGCCGCGCGGGCAACGATGGCTATTGATTTGGAATTTACCCATCTGAAAAATCTTCACTCACTTCGTATCTGCCGATGAAACCAATGTTCATGCAAAATCGGTAAGACAGACGAAACGTCCCCCTGTCATGTTAATCACCCTTTGATTTTTCCAATGGAAAGGTTTACCCGGTAGTTGCCATATTGCAAAATCTCATTCAAGGATTTTAACAGCTCATCCTGAGATGAGATATTTAATTTTAAGAGGTAACATCCTTCTCCGCTAATCTGATTGGCTTCCGCAATGGCATCGG